>JBAYNB010000014.1:0-17738 GCA_041679005.1 Candidatus Pacearchaeota archaeon | reverse complement strand
ATATTTCAAGATTACAAGAACTGTCACATCCATCATTATTAATTAAATTTCCATCATCACATTCTTCTGTTCCTTCTTTAATAGCATTACCACAAACAGGAGCAGGAAGACAATCTCCATCAAAACAACCATATGTACAAACTTCTGCATCTATTTCTGTTGTAGAATAATCAAAGCAAGCTCCTGAAGAACATCCTTTATCATAACAATCTCTTGTTCTTGTTTTATTATTTCCTTCACAAGTGTAATCAGTCCAGCTATTACAAGAGTCTATTCCACAATCCTGAACAAAAAGACTTGTTAAATTAAAACCACATCTTTCATTTTTGCAAAAATAATCTGTTAAATTCTTATAAACATCATCAGAATAACAATAATTATCAGAAAATTTATCAACAGGGCAGTTACCATCATCACAACACTCTGGTTCAATAGTACAATTAGAAGAACAGCCGTCTCCATTAATTAAATTTCCATCATCACATTCTTCTTCAGAATCTAAACCATTATCTCCACAAAATCTTATTGATGTTTTATTTTTACAACTTGTTGAACAATAAGTACATGAGGTGTTATATAGAGAAAAACATTTATTTCCATTATCATCTCCTAAATCACATTCTTCATCATCTTCAGTTATATTATTCCCACATTCTTCTGGTTCATAATATTGAAATTCACACAGATTATTACATCCATCATTATCATCATCATTTCCATCATCACATTCTTCTCCTTGTTCAGTAATAGCATTACCACAAACAATAGTTAGTGAATAACTTGATTTGCTGTTTGAACTACTTGATTTTTTAGAGCTTTTATGATTGCTAGAACTTGCTGAATAAATAGTATTTGGGATATCACAATCTGTAATATTTTCTGATTGATTTAGAGAAATATATGTTAAAGGGTATTCTAAATTTAAAAGAGAATCATTAGTTAAAACTCTAAATGGTTGTTTTAATTGCTCTTCTCCAGAGGTTCCTACAAAATAAACAAGCAAGAGAGTAATACTGCTTAATAAGAATAAGATTAAAATTAATAAAACTGTTATCTTTTCTCTTTTCCCTAATTCTCTTTTTGGTGACATCCTTTTTTAATACCTTTTTTATCACCAATCTTTTTACATCTCTTTTATGAAATACTAAAATAGCTTTTTCTTTATAAGCACTTTTAGAATTAAAGATATACTTTTTATTTTGCCAATACAAGAGATATATTTTGGTAGATATAACTAATGTAATTACTTTTTTTTGATGAAACTCGTAGGGGAACCAAAGATTCCCCTAACGAGTCACCCCTCCTTTAGGAGCAAGTCAACCCTCCTTTAGGAGCAAGTCACCCCTAACAAGTCACCTTTAAAATAGTAATCAAGTAAATATCCAAAGATTTAAATACATAGTAAGATTAATCTTACTATCATGGCAAATATAAGCATAACAAAAATAAGTTCAAAGGGGCAAATAGTCATTCCATTGAACATGAGAGAAAATATTAAAGAAGGAGATGAATTTATTATTATAAAAGATGAAAATAGATTTATTCTAAAAAAAACTAATAACCTAGACAAAGAAATGAAAGAAGATTTAGAATTTGCTCGAAAAACTGAAGAAGCATATAAAAGACATGAAGCAGGAGAATTTCAGGTAATGGAAGCTAATGATTTTATTAAAGAAATGAAAAAATGGTAGATTTTGTTAGTAAGATAGATTAAGATATTATAAACATGCAATAAAAAAGGGTATAAAGATAATGAAAGTAATTTTTGATAAGGATTTTCAGAAAGTTATTGAAAAAACAAAAGATAATTCTTTTAAAGAGCAAGTAAAAAAACAAATTGAAAAAATTATTAATAATCCAGAAATAGGAAAACCAATGAGATATAATAGAAAAGGAACAAGAGAGCTATACTTAGGTTCTTTTAGACTTTCATATAAATATCATCAAGATAAAGATATTCTTGAATTTTTAGAGTTATATCACAAAGATGAACAGTAAAACCCTTCTAAAATATTAAATAGAAAAATCAAAAAAATTATTTCTTTCTTTTATAATTATAAGAAAATACTCCAGCAAGAGCAATTATAATAATAAAACCAATTGCAATGGGTAATTTATTATTTTTTATTCCACCAATTACTGAACCAGTAAGTCCTGATATTTTATTTTGAGAGATTTCTGAATTTGATTCAGTTGTTTCTGTTGTTTCTGAATTTTCCTGAGCTTCATTTGTAACAATTTCTGAAATTGCTTTTATTGCAATCTCTGCTTTAGTACCATCAATTTTATTTAGTGTAATCAAGATATCATAAACACCATTATTATCAACATCTACTTTTTTCTCATTTGCTGTATACAAAAGGAACTGCTGAGGTTCAGATGAAACTGTTATCTGAACATAATTTGTTTTTATATCATTCAGAGTTGCATAATGATCCTCATTTGAGATTTTGAATTTAAATCTTGATAATTTTGCAAGACTTTTAGTTGCTCCATTAGTAAGTTCTTCTTGACTTAGTGTATAAGTTGTTATTGAAGAGCTTCCACCTCCACCGCCTCCTCCACCGCCACCAGAACTGCCTGTATCTGTTGTAGCTGCTGTATTAATTGTAAGTGTTCTTGTTATTGAACTTGTTGTTTGTGAAAGGTCATCTAAACAATCTATTCTCCAGGTATAAGTTGCAGGAGAAATAGAATATGAAATTGTATTTTGTGCAGAAATTGTGCTAAGAGTGCTAACACTTGCATCATTTAACATTAAACTACAACTAGAAATATCTGATAAAATTGAACTAGAAATACTAAATGTAAAATCAAGTGTTTGAGTTCCTGTTGATGAATAATCTGCTGTAGGGCTTGTTAAACTTATTTCTGTTTGTTCTTCTGCTTCTTCTGTTTCGCATGATGAAGAACAACCATCCCCAGAAGCAGTATTTCCATCATCACATTCTTCTGTTCCTTCTTTAGCATTATTACCACAAACAGGAGAAACAACAGTTCCAACAGTAATTGTTCTTTGTTGGGACATTATTACATCTCCATTATCTATATCTTCATTTTCTGTGCAATAAATTCTCCAAGAGTAAGTTCCGTTTGTTAGTGATTTTGATAAAGAATATTCTTGATTAAACTGAGGAGTTGATTTTGAACCCCCAACCTCTCCATTTATTATTAATTCACATGTTGCAAATCTTGTTTTTTGTTCAGATACTTGAATAGTTTTAAAATAAAAATTTACTTTTCCTGCAATAGTTAAAGCATAATCATCAGCAGGATTAACTAATATTACTCTTGTTGAATCTTCAACTGGAGGATTAATTACAGGTTCTTCTGGTTCATCAGATAGATATTCACAAGTACCATCACAATTATTAGAATTTGTTGGACAAAAAACTCCATTACTTATTTCATTAACACATATATTAGTACACCTTGTCTCATCACAATGATAATCAGAATCAGAAATACCATTACAATCTGAAAAGTAAATCGTTTCTCCTTCATTAAGACACACATTTCTATATCCTAGTGCATTTACAAAACTAAAACTAATTAGTATTGTTAGTAAAAATATAAAATACAAAAGAGGGGATTTTTTCATAGTATTACTTTCAAGTAATCATTTATAAAGAAATTTACAATCTAAAACCAATAATAAAAAATATGTTTTATGAAGTATATTACACTAAGTCTGTGAGAATTTGTTACTTAAAATTACAATAATAATGAGATTATTTTAGAATTATCCTGCAGTTATTTTATTGCATTTTGTACTAAAAGTAATATCCATATCATTTATCACAAAATTCTCACCAACTACATCCATTTTTTTATTTTTCACATCTATGTAAAAGATTGCATCTTCACTATCAAACTTTGTTTTGTTTAATTTATAATAACCCGAGGCCTCTACTTGGAAATTAGAACCATTAACTGCTAAAACATCTTTAGTTTTAAAGGTATAAGCAAATCTACTTTTTTGAGCCTGAGAAGTTATTGAACCCTGACCTTTTCCTGCATTTTTAAAATTCATATTAAGTTTTATATTTGTTCCAAATAAAGAGCCATTAACATAAATATCTCCATTCTTCGCTCTTATAGAACATCCATTAATATCTATATTCTGACTACTTCCTCCTGAAGATATTGTAAGGTTAGTCCCTGTTTTTGTAAATGATTTTGAATCTGTAAAAACAGTTAGTTTGGTTGAATAAGTTCCTATGGGATATTGGCTTGTATTTAGAGTAATATTATAAGAAAGAGACTTATCATAACCATAGCCATATCCATAAAGTTCATGATTTATTAGGGAGATAATTATTCCATTACATCCTGAGATAATTGTTGTGTTAGCATAAAATTTGCATTCAAATTTACTTGGACCATTTAAAACAAGAGTAAGATTGTTTATATTGGAGAATTCATTTGTCTCTGCATCAATAGAAATAGAGAAATTAACAGTCTCTCCTTTTTTTACATTATCTTTTGAAATCCCAAGATCTAATAAAAAAGCATTTGCTGGACCAGATAATACAATAAGCCCTATAATGATTATAGTTAGAGTTAGTGCAAGAAATTTATGTTTAGAGTTATCCCCTTTTTCACCATAAGTCATCTTTTTTTAAGCTGTTCCACCCCTCTGTATAATATTTATTATAATATTAGTATGTGTAACATATATATAAACTCGATTTATTGGTAGATAGTGGTAAAAATCAGAGGTTTTTGAGAGAAAAAGAAATATTTTGATGTCAGAAATTAATTAAAATGATTTATCTAGCTTTAAAGATTATTCTTGAACTTGATATAGATAATTCTCACTTAAAGAAAATTAATTCATCTATTTGGGTTTTCAAAGAAGGGCTTTTAAAAGATTAAAGTTTTATCAACTTAATTTTTTTAACATTAATATTTTTTCTCTGCCCTCAGGAGTTTTTGCAAGTTTTTGGTAAACTCTCCTTGCAATTATTATCTGAGAGTCTAAAAATGGTTTTAATTCTTCTTTCCAGTTGTCATGAGTCCTAACATGCTCTGCCCATCTCTCTATTTGTTCTTCATGTGATTTGTCTCTCATTTTTTTCTTTTAGTCTTAATAGCTTTATTTTATGTTTTATATTTTCTATTTCTTTTTCATTGAGTTCATCTTTATATATAATTCTTAAATGCCTTGCATCTTCTAAGTCTTTGTCTGACTTTAATAATTCTTCTTTAAAAGCTATATTCATTTCAATTGATGAAAAATAAACATCTAATCCTGTAAAAGGCAATTTTCTTCTGGTTTTTAACTGGTATTCATCTAATTCATCTTTTGCAAGTTTTATCTCCATTTCAGGCAAGAATTCGTCTTTTCTTGTATATCTAACACTAGTATTTTCTATTAGATAATCATCATAAATATTTTCTGGATTTTTTGATTGCATACATTCAAAACCATTTTTGATTAATTCATTATGCAAATTAATAAATCTATACTTTGCAATTGATTCAATAATCATATCAATATCTTCTGTTCCCCTGCTTCTTCCATGAGCAATTGCTACAAACCCAGAAACAATTATGTATTTGCAGTGTCTTTCAACAATCTTAGTAAATTCTTCAACAAAATTATCAAGTATTGTCTTATCATTAACTTCTCTTTTCATTATGTATAAAATCTTCTTTTCTATTTAATACTTTCTGTGTTTAATGTCAAAGATAATTTTTAATTACTAATAAAATAAAATATACTAGAAAAAGACAGGAATTTTTGCAAACCTTAGTAAATATGAGTTTGAGGTATTTTTCTTCGAACAGGTCTTAGTCTAATAACTAAAATAGCAATTAAGAATCCCATTATTCCAAATACTAAGATAGGAAGAATAATCCATCCAGGATTTCCTAAAGTTCCTGTAACTGCATTTGAGATTTGTGAAAATGAATTTTGATTAAGTTGTTTTTTGTTTGTTAAAATAGTTTTTTCATTTATTGAAGTTGATTTTTCATTTTTCAAAACAATAGGAGCATTAGATTGAACAGAACATGTTCTTTCTTCAATAGGTTTTGATAGAGAACTATCACATGCATAATCTTCTTTATAACAACTTCTTATTTGGGTTCCATCAACACAAGAACTCCATGCAGAACACATCCATAATGTTGTGCAATCACTGTCATCATCATCATCATCATCATCATCGTCATCTTTCATGATTTTAATATCATCTGAATCTTTTGAAAGTGTTTGAGATGTTGTCTTAATAATTAGTTTTGTAGAATAAGTTCCTGTTTTATATTTGTCTGTATCAAGTCTTATTCTATACTGAAATTTTCCAGCAGAATACATGTAACCATAACCATATCCATAACCATAAACAGCAGACTCAAGTTTAGTAATAGATATTCCCTTGCAACCAGATAAAATTACTCCATTTGTATTAAAAATACATGTCTGGTCTTCAGGACCCTCTAAGTCAAGAGTAAGATTTTGAATTTCATCAGTTTCAGAATTAACATCCACAGTTGCAGTAAAAACAATTACATCTCCTTTTTCTACTTTATTATCATTAGAAGTTAGTGTTAGTGTAAAAGCATTTGCTGGTGATGAAATAATAAGCAGGCCTAAAATAAATGCTGTTAAAACTAAAGAGAAAATTCTAACTTTTGATTCTTTTTTCCCATTTAATTTTTTCAGATTTTCTGACATGTAAGTCTTTCCCCTATCACCTTAGAACTACTAATTCTTATAAAAACCTGATGAAAAAACCTTATTTAAGCTTTTTGCTTGTTTTGTATATAGGTTGAAAAGATAAAAGGGGCGGGATATTAGAAATTATTCGGACAGTATTGAAGTTATAGAAACTTTTAAATAACTAAAATGAGTAGTATTTTTAACATGATCGCTAGTGATCTCCGGGTCACTAGTTATTTATTTTTAAAATGGAGGATTGTATTATTTTTATTGATGGTGCATATCTTTCTTTAGTATCTAAATTTTTAGGAAAAGGAAAACATCTTAGATTTGATATTAAAAAACTCTCAGAGAATCTTGCAAAAAAACACTGTTTCAATTGTAAGGAGATTTTTTATTATAACTGCCCTCCTTTTCAGGAAACTCCCCCAACAATAGAACAAGAAACTAGAAAAGCTGGTTATGATAAATTTATTTCTAAGTTGGATTTATCTGGAATAAAAGTTAGAGAAGGCAGATGTCAAATGATTAATGGAAATTATTCTCAAAAAGGGGTTGATGTCTTGCTAAGCATAGATTTAGTAAGAAAAGCAAGTGAAATAAAAAATATTCTTTTGATAGCATGTGATACTGATTTTGTTCCTGCAATAAAAGATGTTCAGGAAAAAGATAAAGCTAATGTGATGCTATATTATTTCAAAGATAGAGATTCTAAATTTTCTATGTCTGACCATATTTTAGATGTTTGCAATAAAAAGTTTAGATTAAAAATTGAAGATTTTGAAAATGCAAGTTTTGAGTAAAAGAGTACAAATGTGTAACTATGCTAGGGAAATATTTATAAGTATGTAAGTACATGTATTTACATCTAATAGAAGAAGATACCCTAAAATGTCAGATAGGAAACATATGAAAAAGGTTAGAGAAAAAAGAAAAGAATCTGTTCAAGAACAAATAGAAATTCATAAAGACAAAATTAAGCATGAAAAAGGAAGAATTGATACAAGTAAAGACTATTGGAGAAAAGAAATAGATGAGAAATTTTCAAAACAAATAGAAGAAGATGAAAGTTATTTAGATAAGCACTAAATTATAATTTTAAAAATGGAAATTCAAATCAAAAAAACAATCAAGGCAGGAAATTCATCTGCAGTTGTACTTCCAAGAGCATGGCTTAACAAAGAAGTAAGAGTAGAACTAATCAAAAAATCATTAAAAACAATGCTTTTAGAATCTTTAAGTATTGTTGAAAGTTATATCCCTTTAAAAGAGATTATTGGGGTTTATCTTGTTGGAAGCTATGCAAGAGAAGAACAAGATGAGAGTAGTGATATAGATATTTTAGTTATAACTAAAAATATAGATAAAGAAATAATTAATGAAGGAATTTATAATATATTAATAATCTCTGAAGAGTTATTGAATCAAAAGTTAGAAGAGGATTTATTTCCAATAGGTCAAATGATTAAAGAGGCTGTGCCTTTGTTAAATTTAAGTTACCTTAATCAGATAAAAATAAAAGTTACAAAGAAAAATGTAAAATGGTATTTAGAAACCACTCAAGATAAAATAAGCTTAACTGAAAGAATTTTAAAAACTCTTAAGAATAAAGATATCCAACAAGTTGATAATAGAATTATTTACACCCTTATTTTAAGGATAAGAACTTTAGAAATAATAGATAAACTAATTAAAAATAAACCTTATTCAAAAAAAGAATTTATTGAACTAATAAAAAGAGTATCAAAAAGCACTAAACCCTATGAAGGTTATTTGGATGTAAAAAATAATTTGACAAAGAATAAAAAATCTAATATTGAAGAGACTGAAATATTGTTAAATTATTTGAAAGAACAATTAATAAAAGTTAGTAAGGAAGTAAGAAATTAATTAATTAGATAATCTTTTAATAAAATACAGTTTTATCCAAGAATTGATTCAGAATTATCTTTTTTATAAAAATCAGGTTCTTCTGATTTTTTAAAACCTTTTCTTTTTATTTTTTTTCTTACAAGAGCATTAATTCCCAAAGATAATCCAAAGATTGCTATTATAAATATGATTATTCCGGTTGTTCCAACTTTTCCAAGTGTTCCTGTAACTGCTCCTGTGATTCCTGAAAAGAAATTATTTTGTTTTTTAATTTGATTTGTTTCTGTTAGAGTATTATCTTCAGTTAAGTTTGTTTCTGTTGAATTTGTAGAATTTGTAATTGATGGGGTTGGAGTTACAGAACCACTAACATAATCATAATGAGAGTCATAATGGCTTCCCCCAGAAGAACTTCCAGAATCAACAGAACTAACAGGCAATAAACTTCCAAACACTGCCCATAATGAAAAGTGGTCTGTTTTAGCCCAAACATAATTATTAGTTGTATCAACTCCACCTAAAGGAGAGTTATATGCTGTCCATAACCCTGAAGTCTCATTATAATAATATAATCTTAAAGTTGATTCATCTATTCCTAGTGCTGAAACTTGTGCATCAGAATAATACACTTTAATTATTGAAGAGTTTAGTGTGTTTATAATATCTGAATCTGCTTCTATTGTAAAGTAAATCCCTAATTCAGTTAATCCAACAACACTAGAAGCATTAGTAGGTAATTGAGAGTATTTTGTAATATTTATAGCTCCTGGAGATGTTGCATTTATTTCTAAATCAATACCTAAACCAGAAGATAAATTTTGTTCTCCTCCGGGAAAGTTAATTGTAGAATTTTGGTCTGCTTCAGGTTGTTCATTTATATTGCAGATATTATTATACCAGTATCCATTAGAAGCAAAGCAAGTTGGTTCATCTATGCATAATAATAAATGATTAGAGTCACAAACAGCTCCAGATTCATAAGCTATTTCAAAGTTTTTTGTTAAAGTGTATTTTGTTTTTTGAAGACTTCCTTTATTTATTGCAGTTAGATAAACAGAGTGATTTCCCTGAGAAAAATATTCTGAGTCTATCTCAATATTATAAGTATAAAGTGTGTAAGAATAAACTTCATCATCCCAGTATTCATATCCATAGCCATAACCGTACCCATAACTATAACCATATCCATAGCCATAAGTTCCTGGATTAACCATATAATCTAGTGCAGAAATTTCAGTAATATTAATTCCAGTACATCCTGAGACAATGTTTCCGCTTTTATCAAATTCACAAAACTTATTATTGTCTAAAAATAAATTAATGTTTCCATTTAGGTTTTCATTGTCTTTATCTTGTTTTAATGTAAATTCAAAATTAATTTTTTCTCCTTTTTGCACACTATCATAAGAAGGATTAGATAATTGTAATTCAAGTGCCTGAAGAACAGGACCAGAGATTATAAGTAAACCAAGAATAACTATAGTTAGAGCTGATGCAATAATTTTACTAGAATATTTTTTATTGATTATTTTTTGGATATCCATTTTATTTTTTCTTTTTATTTAAATATAGTTTGCTAGAATTTGTATTTTTTTCAGTATTTGTAGTCTCTGGATTATATTGGTGAGCAAAGTCTTCATAAAACTTTCTTGGGTCTGGATGACTACTCATAGCTTCTGCAAGTAATAACATATTAACAGTCATCGCTAGATTTTCAGAAGAACTAACTCTTCTTCCAATCATGATTTCAGCAGAACTAAACCCAATAGAATCTGTGTTTTTCATTGCTAAAGCAGCTTCTAATCTTTGACCTCTTGTTGGTTTATCTAAATCAATTTTAACACCAAAATTCTCAGAAGCATATTTTAAAAGACCTCTAACATACCCATCAACTGGTTGAACTTTGTCTAGGGGATTTATTATTTGTTTATCCATTTTATTTTTTTTCTTATCAATATTTTATGTATCCGTTCTTAAGTTTTGCAGATGAATAGCTTAAGTTTTTTATCAAAGTTTTAGGCTAATTTTATTTGTTTAACTTGTGTTTTAATTATTAATTTTAATTGTTAGTAGTATTTCGTTCCTCTTCAAAACCTCTAACACCTCAGAACACCCCGCACCTCTTATTCTCACGTTTATCTCACTTTATCCCTTGTTGTCAACTCTATTTATCTCACTCTAATCCCAAAAGAGACATTTGATAATAAAATACAGACCAAAACCCCATATTTAAGCTTTACTATGTGTTATTATTCAAAAATGACAAAGATGAAAGAGGATAGAATCTCTAGATCAACATCTTGTAAATCTTGTAATCGAAATAATAAGTTATTTGTTATTTTTGTGAATTATTTCAATGGAGGCAATAAGATGTATCTTAATCTATAAAATTTCATATTATCTGAGTTATAAATTATGGATAAGCTTTGATTAAGTAACTTATTGTTGATTACCCTTATTACTCAGATTTTTAGAATTATAGATGAATATGTTTAAATTATTTATTCTTCTGCGGATTTATTATTTTTTTCTTTAAGCAATTTTTGTATTCTCTGTGAATGAAGAATTTTGTCAAGAACCTTTAAAAATTGCTCTCCCTGACTCAATGGAATTGTGATAGAATGCTCATGAATCCATTTATTGTTCAGCTTTTTCTTCTTTTGAATAAGCAAGTAAATCCCAAATTCACTTTCTAAAATAGAAAACCAAATAGTTTTAGTATTATAATCAAGTCTCTCAAAATCAAAATGTTGAATTCTATGGTTGGGATAGTAAACTTTTGTAACTCCAAATTGCTTCATATAAATTTCATTTTCAAGGATCAATATATTCAAATGCTTTTCAATGGCTTTTCTAGAAAACCCAGCACCTTTCACTAACTCAGTCATTGTCAAACCCTTAGAATTTTTTTTTAGGTATTCCAGAAGCTTTTCGTGTATTACTCTTTCTCTTTCTATTGGAAGCATTTTGTACCCTTTATTAAGTACCGAAAGATTTATATAACTATTGTTCCTTATATTGGTTACCAATGTTTGTACTTAAAGAGGCAAAGATGAAAATTAAATTTCAAAATATTGGCTGGGAAAGTAAAGTTATGCAGAAACGTGCAACATTCAGTGTTTCTATAAATAAATTAGTTGCAGTTGGTTCTTGCATAGAAAAAGGCAAAAAGCTTTACTGCTATCTAGCTGATGATGAAAATAAAAGGCCCGTAATAGTTATATATCTGGATGGGAAAGAGAGAAATGATAAACCACAGAAATGATTTAAAAATTATAGATTTATGCTATTATTTCTGGAAATAATTTTTTCTTTTTTCTTTTTAGTTTTTCAGGAACATCTAAAAAATTATCTTCTATTAAAACACTTTCTCCTGTTTTTGATTCAAGTTCTTTTCTTGCGTTGCCCGCAACCTCTCCGCCTTGTTGAGCAGCTATTTTATTTTCTTCTAACCCTTCTGCATTTTTCGCTTTTGCTATTTTTGTAGTTGATGATTCTCCAAGCATTGTAAATATTAATTCTAAATCATCCATATGGTCTCTTAAATTTTCTTTTTTTAGTTTCTTGAATTCTTTATATTCTTCAATAGTTTTTCCAAAAGTAGCCTGGCTTATTTCATTAGTTAATATTGCAAATTCTATTTCTTCTTGTATACCTCTATTTTTCCATTCATCAGTTAATTCCTGCCTTATTGCAATACCTCTTAATCTCTTTTCAATCCATTCTTTAGAATAGCCTTTTAATTCATATAATTTCTTCATCCTTTCCTGAGCTAATTCAGGATTTTCTATTTCTTGTACTCTTTCATAACCCACTTTTGCAAGCCATCTCTTGAATGGTTCTGCTTTTTTAGAAGGAATTGACTGAATTAATCTGAAAGCCCCTTCTGTTGACACGCAATTAATTCTTTGTTTTCCTCCAGAGGTATCTATCTCAAGGGGGGTGGCAATTTGCCCCCATCCTTCTTTAAAACCTTCATCCCTTCTTCTCATATCTTTTAGATATCCATTAGGATCATTTGAATCAGTAAGTGTTTGGACTATGTCAACTGCTACAAACCACCATCCCTCATTAAACCAAGTTCTTCGAATTTTCTTTCCTTGAAATATTACTAATGTTTCCTCTTTTTCGTTCTCTTTTTCTTGTGCCATCGATAGAGCATAAGAAATCAAGGATTTAAAGTTTTTGGGGACGTTTCTGCAGGTGCATAAACATGTGTTATAGCTATTTAAATTACTAAAAATATTAACTCTTTGATATAAGATGAGCGAAAGTCAATCAAGATACAGTATTGTAGAGAGATTAACCCAAATAAGATTAGATATAATCTCAGAAAAATTAGAATTAAATGAAGATCTTAAACTAAAACAACAGACCATTGAACAACTTAAGAAAGATTTAGATGATTGGGAAGAAAATATACAAAAGGATATAGAAAGAACAAAAAGATTAAAACAAAGAGAAATAGAAAAATCTGAAATTTCAAGTGAGAATGCAAAACAAATTAAAACTGCTAAAGAAGAAGCATTAAATGAGAAAATAGCTTCTGTAGATAAAGCTTTAGAAAGAATAGAAGAGATAAGTAAAACTTCACCTACAATTCAATAATGAGCTCAAAAAAAACTAATTTGGCCATGTGCCTGAGCTGTAAAATGGAAAAAATATGCAAAGCCATGTTGCTGCATCCTTGTAGAAACAAACTCTACTAAAAGGTTAACTTACTAATTAATATTGCCTGCATTAATTTGCAGGCAATTATATTTTAAACACTAAAAAGAAAAATGAGAAAAAAATGTAGAGAATGTGGTTCATATTATCGTACGAGAGATACTGAAATTAAGCTTAAACTAAATCATAAAGATATTGAAGCAATAGAAGATATGTTTTTTTGTGAATTAACAGAAGAACAATATAAGAAAATAAAAAAAAGGGTACAAAAAGTTTGGAAACAATTATGCGAACAAGAAGAATTACATTCAATATAAATAAAGATTAGTTTGATAAATAATAAAAATTTAAGATAAATGAAAACTGAAAGAAAAAAATCAAAGGATTATGAAATAGAAGGAAAGCTAATAACTCTAAAGAAAATTAAATGTTCTTGGGAAATCAAGAAAAAGTTAAGAAAAGCAGCAAGAGATTGGATTACATATATTAAACAACATGTCTCTGAAGTGCATAAGGGAGATTATTCTAATTATTATCATTTCGGAGAAATTAATTTTATTGAGCTATTTTTTAATATTCAAGATAAAAAATGATGAAAAGACAAGCATCAACAATTACTTTAAGAGAATTATCTAACTTAGCAAAAGATTTACTTGATGGGGAATTAAAATTTAGATTAGATTATGAAAGAAGCTAATATTCTGTTATCATTATAAAGTAACATAAACCATAAGGTTTAAATATATGTTTTCAAAGATATGTTTTATGACTCTTGAAGATTATATCCCATTTTTACTTGAAAATCCTCTGACTTTGTTTAGATATTATAGAATGGGGCATCATTTAGAGAAATTTGTTGAGTATAATGAAAAAATTGGAGAATTAAATAAGCAAATAGAGAAAAATCAAATTACTCTTGAAAAAGCAGATGCTAAAGCAAAAAATTATTCTAAGAAAGCAATAAGACATGGGGTAAAAGCTATAAATTTAGGTAAGATTTTAGATACTCCAATTCCAAATGAAACAGATTTTTATAAAGCAATGTCAGGTGTGACTATAACAAATATAATGCTAAATTCTGAAGAAAGATATAAACAAAGGGGATTAAACTTAAATGAAAAAGTAAATGGCAGGGTAAGGGAGAAGGCGAGATAAAATGGAATTCTTAAATCTTGAGAGAGGAGATAAAAACAATTTAGAAGGAAAAGTAATAATCTATGCTAGACCAAGATTAGGGCCTAAAGAATTAAAAAAATTTGGAGAGTTGAAAAAAGACCTAATAGACCATCCTGAAATTATTGAAGAGATTCTTCCAGGTATTGACCCAAGCATTATCCCTGATTTATTAAACGAGATAAATGAAAATAAGCTTCAGAATTATAATCAAAATATAATTGTTGCTATGTATGCAACATCTAATATAACTGATATAAAAGAAAAATTTCCTGAAAGTATTTCTGGAGATTTAGAAGATGTAATAACCCAAGAGATTAAAGAAAAAGAAGCTCATCTTCCTAAAGGAGAAAAAATTAAAAATTATTATGCTGGAATTTATTTTACATCATTAGATGATATAAAAAATTCTAAAGAAGATGTAATAAATTTAGATACAGAGTTTAATCAAGATTATTTTAGAATAGCTTCTATGGGTCTAGTTCAGTTTTATATGGCTCATTATAATCAGCAAAGAGAAACAAAAGCAGATTATTCAAAGTCAAAACAATCTAAAGAACAAACTAATGGAAAAATTACTCCCATTATTACTTATGAAAATATGCAATCAGGAGAGAGAATAAATCATATGCAATCAAAATATATTTCTCCAATAATGCTTGAACTTGAAAGAAATAATATAGAACAAGCAAAGCAGATTAGCCAAGACTTTATAAGATATTCAGAAAATAGTGCACTTGAAGATGATTCTTATGCAATTGCAGCAGTATTAAATTTAGATAAACCAGAACATGCAAAATATAAAACCTCTCTTATGGATAATTATTTTTCAAAAATAATTGCAATAACTCAAGAGAGATATAAAGATGCTGCAAAGCATAGAGATGTGATTAAAGATATTCAAGGGAAGATGAAGGAGTCAGGAAATAATCAAAGAAATAATAATTCAAATAATGAAGATAAAAAATAATTAAAATGGCATTTGAAAAATTTAGATTTAAATATAATATGGGTAATTTTCATCATTATACTCTGGCTTTAATAGGAACAATAACCCCAGGTAGTCCAGATGCTCCAAATTTCCCTATTGTGGAAATTTATTCAAGAAGAGCAGTAGAATCTGGAAGAAAAGCAAGAGATTTAGGGAGTAAATTAGGAATAACTCTTGATGAAAATTTCACAAAGGCATTAGCTTCTGCAGAAGGAATCTATGATTCTTGTGTGCAATATAAAAAGGAAATTAAGATGAAGGAGAAGGTTTAAATGAAGAAGAAGAATAGGAGGGGGATGAAAGAAAGAAGGAATCAGTATGACTTAATCAAGTCTGGAACAATTTTTTTCATAGGTGCAATGTTAGTTGCAATTCTTAATTATTTATATCATCTGTTTATGGGAAGAATGTTAGGACCCATAGAATATGGTGTTTTAGGTTCTGTTTTTGCTTTGGTATATATAGCAACAACAGCAACAGGTGCTTTTAATTTAATTATTTCTAAATTTACAGCAGAGTTTCATGGAAAAGAACAACAAGGACAGATAAAATATTTAGTAACTCATGGATTAAAAAAGACTTTAATCTATGGAGTAATTCTGTTAGCCGTTTATATCTTATTAACTCCAATTATAGCAAACTTTATGAATTTAAAGACAACTTCAGGACTGATAATTGTAGGAGTTATAGCTTTTGTGTGTGTTTTTTCTACAATATTAACAGGAGCATTAAATGGGTTTCAAAAGTTTATTTGGCAAAACACATCTAGTGTATTAAATGCTATAGTAAAATTTTCTTTAGCAGTTGTTCTTGTAATGATTGGCTTTGGGGTAAATGGTGCATTACTTGCGGTTTTAGCAGGGGCTTGTTTAGGGATTTTAGTATGTTCGGTTCCATTAAATAAAACTTTTCAACATATAAAAACCAAACCATTTAATCCTAAAAAATTTTACTCACATATAGTCCCTATATTTGTTGGTTTTATATTACCAATATTAATAATCACTTTAGATCAAATTTTAGTTAAACATTTTATGAGTTCAGCAGATGCAGGTTTTTATGCTGCTGCTGGAATGATTGCAAAAACAATCTGGTTTGGTTCTGGATTTTTAGTTGGACCATTGTTCCCCATGATAGTAAATTTAAAAACAAAAAATAAGCCAACTTCTTATCTTCTTAGACATGCAACAGTTTATACGGCAATAATTGCCTCTCTTGGAATCATCTGTTTTTTTGTAATCCCTACCTTTATAGTAAATATTCTCTATGGTTCTGAATATCTAGAGATAGTTCCATTAATAGGATTATTTGGAGTAGCATTAGGATTTTATTCTGTTAATAATGTTTTTGTAATCTATAACCTTGCAACAGAAAAATATAGATTTATAATAATCTGGATATTAGCATTAATAATTGAAATAACTGGGATTATAATGTTTCATAATTCCTTATTAGATATTGTTAAGATAGTGTTTGCAACAAACTTATTTATTTTAATAAGTATGATAATCCTGAATAAAAATGATTTAGGATTGAATGGATTAAATTGGAAAGAGAAAAGAAGCGATAGGGGGATGAATGTTTAGAAAACTGATGGAAAATAAAAAATTAAGTGTGATAGTGCCTGTTTATAATGGAGAGAAATTTATACAAAAAAACCTTGAACAAATAAGAGACAGTATCTCAAATAACTTTCCAAATCATGAAATAATTGTTGTTATTGATGGGAAAACAGACAATAGTAAAAAAGAAGCAGAAAAAGTAAAGGGGGTTAAAGTAATAAGTTATGAAAAAAATCAAGGTAAAGGTTATGCATTAAAATATGGTTTTAAATATTGCACTGGAGATTATGTGACTTTTATTGATTGTGATATGGACTTGCATCCAGAACAATTAAAAAATTTTATTCCTTATTTATCAACAGCAGATGTAATCATAGGAAGTAAAAGACATCCATTTTCAAAATTAAATTATCCCTTTTCAAGAAGAATCCTCTCTTCAGGGTTTAGAATATATTCTTGGTTAATTTTAGGATTAAGTTTAAGAGATACTCAATCAGGATTAAAATTAATCAAAAAAGAAGTTTTAGATGTAATCATGCCCCTTATTCTTGTAAAAAGATTTGCATTTGATTTAGAACTTTGCTTTCTAGCAAAGAAACATGGATTTAGAACAGTAGAAGCTCCGATACATGTAAACTTTCAAAACAACTCAAGTTTATCAAAAAACCTCTCATCTACATTTAAAAACATTAAAGGAATGTTTCTCGATGTTTTAGCAATAAGATACAGATACACCTTCTTGAATTATTATCAGAAAATGTTTTGGGAGAGTAAGGGGTGGAATAGAAGATGAAAATTCTTATGT
>JBAYNB010000013.1:0-18097 GCA_041679005.1 Candidatus Pacearchaeota archaeon | reverse complement strand
TAGCTAATCCATAAAGAGCAATATTTGATAGAACAAAAAAAGAAACCAAGATGATTAATGTCCACTTTAATTTAACATTAAAACTTAATTTTTTTTCTGTAGGACTCTTTACTTCTGGTAAGTTTTTTAATAAATCTCTAAATTCCATTTTTATTCACTCTTTTCTTTAACTTTCTTTTTGTTCTCTTCTGGTTTTTTTCTTGGTTCAAAAATAATAATTTTTCCGCCAGCTTTTTCAATTTTTTCTCTTGCAGATTCACTAAAAGCTCTTGCAGTAATTGTTAGTTTTGTATCCAATTCCCCTTCTCCAAGAATTTTATATTTTTTTAATTCAATAACTGTCTTACCAGGGAATTTTTCATTAATGTCTTTTAAATTCATTACAAACACCTTTTTTCTTTTTGTGCTTCTGCTTGTAACTCCTTGTTTTCCAAAATAAGTATTTCCATAGAGTTTTATTATAAGTGACTTTTTGTGGTCTGCTCTTTTCCCTGTTCCTGCCATTCCACTTCCGCCTTTTTCTCCACTACTTCTCCATTTTTTTCTAGAACCATGTCCATAGGTAGTTCCTCCATGCAATCGCTTAGACTTTTTTTTCTTTTTAGTTTTTACTACCATGGTTATAACATTCTTTCGATTAATTTATTTATATCTTTTCTATTATTTCCTAAAACTCCTTTAGGGTATTGTAATTTACTGTGAATCCCTTTTCTTGGAGGGTGAAGTCTAAAAAAAGGTTTTAGTTTGCCATTTAATTTTTCTCCACGAGTTTTAACTAATTTATCATAAGTTTCTTTGTCTATCTCTCCATAAGCAACAAGATATCTAACTTTGTCTAATAATCCTTTAATACTGCTGTCCATATTTTCAATAACTACACAAACATATTTTCTTCTTAATCTTAATCTATAAAGAGTATCTTCAAGATCATAAGGAACCCCTACTTTTCCAGAAATTCTAATTATTGCAATAGGGCCAGAGCTAGTTTTAATTTCACTTTGTTTTTTAATTTCTTTTGTTTGTTTTTCCATTTTGTTTTTTATTTTAACTTCTACTTCTATCTTTCCTCTTTAATTTATGCCTTTATTTACTTATTGTTTTTCAATGCTCTCTTCTGAAAAACCAAGCTTTACTAAAACTGCTTTTGCAGTTTTGGAATGGTCTCCCTGAAGTTCAACAGTATTTCCTTTTACTGTTCCACCACAAGCCAGACCTTGCTTAAGGCCTTTTGCAGTAGCTTTCAAGTCTACTCCTTGAAAACCCGAGATTGTTGTAACAATCTTACCGAAACGTTTTTTTTCAGTTCCGATTTGTATTCTCTGTTCTGTTTTTGCTATTTCTTCACAAACACAAGCTTGTAAAGGCAACCCGCATTTTGGACATATATCCATTTGTTTATTTTTCAACAGATTTTTTTATCTGAAGATTTTTCGAATCTTCTTTTAATCTGTTGAATGTTAATAATCTTGCAATTGTCTTTTTAATCTCATTAGTTTTTAGTTTTCTGCCCTTACCAGAGCTAATCTGATTTTTAATTAATTCAAGTCTTAATTCTTTTACCTTTTCATTATTTTCTTTTTCAGACATTTTTTTAATTTCTTTTTTCTTAAGAACAGCCATTATTCCTTATCCTCCTTAGATTCTTTTAACTTAATAATCTTTTTGTCTAAGTCTTGGTCAATTTGTTCTTGAGGGACCCCTTCTTCTATTTCTTCTTCAATTTCCATAGCAGTCCCGTCTTCTTTAGGATTAATTTCTAAATTATCAGATTCAGCAATTACTTTTACCTCTCCTTTTTCCATTATTGCAGCTTTTTTCTTTGCTTTTTCTGTTTTCCCTTTAGAATTAATCATTTTTTTAATGCTCTCATTTGTTTTCTTTTTAATATCCCCTTTTTCCACAGGCATAATTTTTAATTGTTCTTTTATTCTTTCGTCAATATCAATTTTATCATAAATTATAGCTTCTGGCGGCATTATAGCAACTTTTACTCCGATAACTCCACTTTTTGTAAGTGCAACAGCCATAGCTCTATTAACTTCTTTTCTCGATTCTCCTGCTTTTTTTAAATACCCTTCTGCAAATCTCCAACTTTTTGCTCTATCGCTTGGAAGTTTACCACTTATTCTTAACTCACATCCTAGTGCTCCTCCACGAATTATGTCTTGTAATTTCTTATATGCAATTACTTTGAATTTAAGATTCCCCATTCTTTCTAGAGCCATTGCAATTTCATCTGCAACTAATTGAGCATCAAATAATGGATTTTTTATTTCACTTATTTCAATATGTGGGTTTTCAAGTTTAAATTTAGTTTTTAATACCCGAGTAAGCTCTTCTATTTTTTCTCCTTTTCTTCCAATAACAAATCCTGGTTTGCTTGTTGAAATAATTATTTTTTCTCCAACAGGAGTATATTCAATATCAAGCCTGCTAATTTTTCCTCTTCCTAAATCTCTTTTAATATATTCTTTAATACCAAATTCTTCTTTCTTAAGGTTAATAAATTTTCTCTCTTCCATTTTTACATTTTTGTAGTCTTGCTTAATGCATCTGCACATGCCTTAGCTAAATTTATTGTAGATCTAATTTGTCCATATGTGTCAGAATAAACATCTTTTATCCCAACAGCCTTTAATATTTTTTTACATTCGTCTCCAATAACTAATCCTGTTCCCTGAGGTGCAGGTATTAATTTTACTCTACAACTTCCTGCTTTTCCTTCAACAATAAACGGCACAGTATGGGATTCTCCACAGTTACAATTAAAACTCCCGCATCCTCTTTTTATCTTTACAATATTTAGTTTTGCTTTTCTTAATGCCTTTGCTCTTGCTGGTAATGTTTCTTTTGCTCTTCCATAACCAAGCCCATAATATCCGTCTTGATTTCCAACAATACATAAACATGAAAAAGTAGGGACATTTCCTTCAGAGGTTTTTTTCTGAGTTTGTCTCCATGCTCTTCTTTTACCTCCACCAAACTTCCCTTTTGATTGCCCAATATTCAAAACATCAGATTTTAAATTAGGAGATAATAAATCAATTATTTCAGGTTCAAGAACTTTATATTTTAAAGCTTCATCCAAATCCTTTATTTTTCCTTGTTTTACAAGAATTCCTAATCTTGTTTTTGGAATCCAACCTTCGAGATGTTTTACTTGTTCTTGAGTTATTCTATCATCTCTCATTTTCTCCCTCTCTTCTTTAGATAACATAGGTCTTCTTTCTCTTGAAAATTTATTCCCTTCTCTCATCTTATTTAACTCCGATACTCTTTTTTACTTTTTCAAAAAAAGAATATTTATTTTTTATTTTTTCTTCATCAGGCATTGCTTTTTCATCATATCTCACAGTTATCCCAGAATCAGATACTCCCTTAACTGCAGCATAGATTCTTGAACCCTTTGTATTTGGGATTAATCCGCTATCTAAAATAAGTTCTTCTTTTATCTCTTTAGCTTTTTTACCTAATAATAATCCTGCAAGATATGCCGCACCAAGAGATTTTAAACTTCCAGCTTTATCTTCAGGCCAGCCATGCTTTAGTAAATTTTTTGTAGTAGCAGAATACAAAATCTTATCTTTAGCTTCATCACTTTCAACAATTTGTAAAGTAATATACTTGTTTGTTTTTCTTACAACTAATCTTAGATAATTTCCTTTAAGTAACATTAATCTTTTCTTATAGTTTGTTTTATTTTCAAGTCTTCTTCTTTTATTTAGTTTCATTCTTCTTTCTCCTTAGTTTTTGTTTTTTTAGTAGTTTTCTTCTCTTTTATTTCTTTTTTTTCTGGCTTAATTTTTTCAGTCTTTTTAATTACTGCATTTTTATAGCTAGCAAGGTATTCTTTAAGATGAGCTTTGCTTTTAAACTCCCTCATTCTTATTTTTTTCCTTAATTCAATATACAGCTTGTTCTCTATCTCTCCCGCTCTTTTTAAATCTTTTAAATATCTTCTCAATTTTCTTGTAATTTTTACATAAATCTGTTTTCTTTTATTAATAGTTCTTTTAATTTTTCCAGGTCCTCTTTTTGTTTTTCTCTTTTTAATTTTTCTTCTTCCAGTAATGGGTTTAATCTGAATTATTCCTTCAGCATGTAACTCTCTAATATCCTGTTTTGTGATTGCTTCTTTTATTTCATTAAGATGTTCTTCACTAAAATGAAGTCTGTTTTTTCCAACCTTCAAAGTTCTTGCTGCAAGATTTTTTTTATTAGTTAAATCTGTTGTCATTTTTATTTGCCTCTCCCATAATTATTTGTTTTAACTTCCTTTTGTTTTTTCTCAGGCTTAATTTTATTTTCAGGTTCATTCACTTTTGTTTCTTTATCTTCTTCTTTATTATCTACTTGATTAATCTCTTCCTCTTTATTAGTTGCTTCTACTTTCTCAGTTTTTGCTTCTTTCTTTGCTTTTTTTTCTGCTTCTTTCTTTGCTTTTTTGTCTCTTTCAAGTTTTTTATTTATTCTTTTAATTTTTTCTTCTTTTGCTTCTTTTATCTTTTTCTCAATTTTTTCCAAGGTTTTTTTAGGATTTAATGCAAGTTTAATATTATTTTTTATTGCATACTCTGCGATTTCTTTTCTTTTTCTATTCCCTAATTTTGCAACAATTCCTATCTGAGATTTTGTAATCTTTTTTAAATCTTCTAAATTTCTGATTGTAATCGGTTCTAAGCCTTTAACCAAATGTCTTGTTTTATTCATGTTTCTATATCCTATTCTAACTCTTGCTAAATGGCTCTTTATTCCTAATCTCATTTTACTGTCTAACCCTTTTCCTTTTCTATATTTCTGTAATTTCTTTCTTTTTAACCCTAATTTTGAATAACTTCTGAAATTAGTTCTTACAAATATTTTTTTGTTTGCCATGATTATTTAAAGATCCTCCCAGGTTTTTCAGTAATAAATATACCGTCTTGGAAAATTCTCCTGTCTTTATTTCTTACTTTTGTTCCTTTTTCTATGTTTGCAGCACATTGCCCTGCTTTCTCAATACTGATTGATTCTATTTCTATTTCTTCTTTGTTTACTTTAACTTCAACTTCTTTTGCGATTTTAATTCTTCTTTCCTTTTTCTCGCCTAGAAAATTTTTAATAACCAATTCATTTTTTGATTTATCTAAGGTTACAGTCATTGGGAAATGAACATTTGAAATTTGAAGTTTATATTTGAATTTTTTTGTTAATCCTTTTATCATGTTCTTTATATGTGCTGTTACTGTTCCAATCATTCTTTTGTTATTTTTTGTTGCTTTTTTGAATTCTAAAATTATTTTATTACCTTCGGTTGTTACTTTTACCTTGGAGTTAGTCACAATCTGGATTTCATCATTATTTTTTTTCATAATTATCTTATCGTGTTTTATCTCTGTTTTTATTCCTTCAGGAATTTCAATTTCTTCTCTTAAATCTTTTTTTATTACCATTAGAATATATATGCAACTAAGCATCCCCCTAAATTTTGTTCTTTAGCATCAGTATGTTTCATTAATCCTTGATTAGTTGAGACAATAATAAATCCGAAATTTTTTGCTGGAAGATATCTTTCAACATATTTATTAATCTTTTTGATAGAGAAAGTATATCTTGGTTTAATTGCTTTAATCTCGTTTACCTTAATTATTTGAATTGTAATTTTATTTCCATCCACAGAATAGTCTAAATATCCGTCTTTTTTAGCCATATCTAATATATTTCTTAATAGTTTTGAATTTTTATTTACCACTACTTCTGTTTTTCTTGCTTTTTTAGCATTCATTATTTGGTTTAGTGTATCTGCAACTATATCTTGTGACATTTTAACTCCTAACTATATTTTTTAAATCCAATATCCAGAGCGATTTCTCTAAAACAGTGTCTGCACAAATTAAGTCCATACCTGTTTATCATCGCACCAAATCTTCCACATTTCTCGCATTTTTGTTTTGCAACTCCAGTGGTTCTGGTTTTTGGTCTGTTATGTTTAATAAATTTAGCTTTAATTGCCGGTTTTCTTTTAAACTGCTTCAATGCTTTTCTCCAATCACTTGCTGTCATTTTCTTTAATCTCCAATTTAAAATGTTTAAGTAAAAACTTAGTTATCTCTTCTTTTGTAACACTTTGTCTTTGAGGGTATTTTCCTCTTTTTATTTTTCTTAGTTTAACTCTTTTTCCATTTCTTTTGAAAACAAGACTTGCTTCAAGTCCCAATATCCCTATTTCTCTATTATATTCTAATCCAGGAATTTCAATATATTCTTTAATTCCAAACGAAAGGTGATTCTCTGTAATTTGTCTTTGATTAATTTCATTATCTAGGGCTGCGAAGAATCTTTTTAATAACTCCATTATTTTTTTCTTATCTCTTAGAGTAACCTTGCATCCACTTTTCTTTCCAGGACTAATTCCAAAAGTAGGTATTCTTTTTGATGATTTTATCTGATAAACCTTTCTGTCTGTAGTTATCATTTTTAATAATTTTACTGACTTTTCAAGCTTCTCTTCAGTTCCTCCGCAGTTAAGAACCAATTTTTCTATTTCAATTTCTCTCATTGGATTTATTTTTTTCTTTTCCATTTTATTCTGTAATAATTATGTTTTTAACCCATACATTTATTTTTCCTTCTTTAGATATAATCTTTGCAATAGTCTTTCCCCCTCTTTGCATTGTGTTTTCTATTTTTCCGCTTTTTCCCATATGTTTTCCTTTCATTATAAAAGCATTTTTACCTTTTTCCATAGGGATTATTTTAATTATGCTGTTATTTTTAAGATTTAACAAAATAGAGTCTCCTGTATTTACCTTTTCTTTAGAGATTATATTTTTACCATGCATTAAATTAAATTGTATTTTTTTCTCAGGCAGTATTTTTTTATTAAGAACCTTAAATACTTTTGTTTCAGAATCTTTCTCAGAGACTTCTTTAAAAATCATTTTTTTCTTTTCTGAAAACACCGCTAGATAATTCTTTTTTATCTCAACTAGATTAATTACATCAAACAAACAAACAGGGAAATTTGTGTCCTTTATCTCTTTATGATTAATCTGAATCTTTTTTTCATTAATTAGTCCTTTTAATTCTTTTTTGTTTGTTACGATCTTTAGTATATCTCTTAAAACAACTATTAAAGGGATTGATTCATCTTTGTTGTAACTAGCAACTGCTAGATATTTTGTTCCTTTTTTTGGTATTGGCCAAAATACTCCAATATTTTGTCTGTTTAAGTATGCCATTTTATTTTTTTACCTCTGTTTGTTTTTTTATCTCAACTTTATTGTTCTTTTTTTCTATTGCTTCTTTTCTTTTTTTGTCTTCTAAATATAATTCTTGAATTTGTAAATTTGAAGGATTAAAATAAACTCCAACCTTTGTTCCGTCTTTCTTACTTCTAAATATTCCTTCAATCATAACTCTTAATTTTTTTAAATTAACAGAATCTATTTTTCCTTTTTTTCCTTTAAATTCTCCTCTTATAATCTTAACACTATCTTGTTTTCTTATAGGAAAACTTCTTTTTCCATATTTTTTTCTTAAATCTTTGCTTAAATTTGCTGACATAAATTTGTGTCTTATATGCATCGGAGCATTAGCTAAGTATTTCCTTTGTTTTCTTGGCTGTTTACTGCCTGCCCATTTGTTTGAAAATTCTTTTTTCATTTTAAGCTGCTGAAGTTATGACTCTCGGCGGTTGATTTATTTCTGAGATATACAACGGAGTGTAATTTAATTTTGAAGTAGCTTTTGCAACAAGAGCATCATAGTGCGAAAGGTTGAGGGAAATTTTTTCATTCTTAATTTCTTTTCTTAATATTTGATAAGTTATTAGATGTGCTTCACTAAACATAAGGGGGTTAAGATGAGGATGAAAAGCACCCACCGTTATATTTTCAACTGCCTCTGTGAATTCATTCACAATTCCTATCTGTTTCATGAGGTTTTTAGTTTGTTTCATTTTACATTATAAATTTACTAATTTTAGCTAAAAATGGCCATCTGTCTGCAACTTCTTTTGCTATTGGCCCTTTAATCTGAGTTCCTTTTGGATTTCCTTTTTCATCTTTTAATAATACGACTGCATTGTCTGTGAATGAAACCCTTTCTCCTGTATTTCTTCTATAAGGTTTTTTTTGTCTGATTACTACTGCATCAAAAACTTGCCCTCTCATTTCTGGATTTCCAGCTCTTACAGAAACTTTTACCCAGTCTCCGAGTTTAGCATATTGTTGTCTTCCATGTTTTGTTTTACCGTGTTTAACACCAACGATTCTTACAATTCTTGCTCCACTATTATCACTAGCTAAAAGATTAGTTCCAATATTTAATGCTCGTGTTAGTTTTGCACTTACTGCTTTCATTTTATTTCCTTCCCTTGTTCATCATGAATTTTAGATATAACAACAAAATGAATTATTTTACTAATTGGTCTACATTCTCTTATTTCAATATAATCTCCAATGTTAATATCTTGAGCCATACAATCTGGAAGTCTTGCATGAAGTTTTGTTTTTCTTTTTGAATATCTTTCATATTTTGCAATATAGATTGTCCTTTCAAATTCAATACAAACTCTCTTTGGGAATTTTCTTATAACTTTTCCTTTAAAACTTCTTCCTCTTACACTAAGGATCCCATGTTTTGGACAAAACTTATCAGTGCAAGTTATTTTTTCTTTCATATTGTTTGTTTTTGTTTCTTCCATTTTATTTAGTTACTAAATTTTTTTTCTTTATCTTTTTTACTGGTTGTATTAATTTGAGTGTAAGATGAGTTCTTTTAAATTTTCCTTTTCCAAATCTTCTGTAAGGTCTTGAAGCAACATTTGCCTTGCAGAATATTACATATTTTTCTAATTCTAATTCATTAACTAGAGCATTTGATTTTAAACTCTTTACTGCCTTAATAAAATGTCCTAATGCAGTTACTGGGTATCTTCCAGACATCATTCCTCTTCTATGAGGTATTTCTCCTCTCATTGGTACTGCAATTCTCATTTGTTCTGCTTGTTCTAATAATGAAAGAGCTTTGTCAATTTCTTTATTTCTTATCATATTGCAAATTGCAATGCTATGTTTTGTTGAAATAGGCAGATTATTTGCATTAACAACTGCTTCTGTTTTCTTAGATTTTTTTTCTATTTTAGTTTCTTCACTAATTGTTTCTTCTTTAGTTATGTTTTGTTTTTCTTCCATTTTTATTTAACACTCATTGATGCACTTCCTCTTGTTGCACCAACTCCTGCTGCTCCATGTTTAACTTTCATTCTTGTAGTTGCAAATTCTCCTAATCTGTGTCCTAACATTTCTGCAGTAACTTCTAATGGGACAAAAGTGTTTCCTTTATGAATTAATATCCTCATCCCAATTAATTGAGGAACAATTATTAAATATCTTGAATGAGTTTTAATCTGTTTTTTCTCTGAGATTTTTTTATTGCATCTTGAAATAAATTTTTGTAATTCATTTGTTTGTCTTAATATGGTCCTTTTTTCATTTGATTTAAGAAGATTTGCAAATTCACGAATTTCCATCTTCTTCAAATCTTCTACAGATTTCCCGCGGTAAGTGAATTCTTTTTTCTTGAAACTTACTTCTTCAGTTATATTTTCTTCATTCATTGTTTCTTCATCAGTTATATTTTCTTCAGTTTCCATTTTTATTTTTTCCTTCCTGTTTGTTTAGGTCTAAGATGTCCTACCTTTGCTCCAGGAGGCGCATTTCTTTTAGCAATTTTACTTTTAATTCTTTTTCCTCTACCGCTACCGAAGGGGTGGTCAAGAGCATTAGTTTTAATTGCAGATGTTCTGTGCCATTTTCTTCCTTTTGATTTCATCATATGATGTTTTTTACCTGCTTTAACAATTGGTTTCATTAATCTTCCTTCACCTGCTGCTACTCCAATTGTAGCTCTACAATCTTCATTTAAACTTATTCTTCTTCTTTTTATTTGGATTTCAACTTTTCCATTAGAGCTATCTAAAACTATTGCAGAAATCCCTGAACTTCTTAATATCTTCCCTCCATTTCCAGGCACTGTTTCAATATCAAAGATTTTTGTTCCCACAGGAATATCTTTTAATCTTAAAATATCTCCGTTTGCAGGTTTTTTGTCCTCTCTTAATTGATTTATTAATATCTCTTGACCTTCATAGATTCCTGATGCTGCAGGACAGATAAAAAATTCCTTTTCAATTTGAATTTTAGCAAGAGGAGCATAATGAGCAGAGGAATTAATTAATTTTAATATCTTTGCTTTTCCAGAAGCCATTACACTTGGATAAGTTACTCTATAAATATATGCTCTAGGTCTAACTCTGAAAGTTAAACTTCCATGTCCTCGAGCTCGACTTGTTATTCTTTTTCCCATTTTAGATCATACCTAATTTAGTTGCAACATCAATTGCAGGATTCTTAGAGTTTAATTTAGTATAAGCATATTTTTTATTTAGTTTAATTAAGGTATTTATTGAATCTACTTTAACATTAAACATTTCTTCAATTTCTTTTTTGATTTCATCTTTAGATAATCTTCTGTCTACTTGAAAAATTAAAGTATTTTCAGCTTCGATTAGTCTTACTGCCTTTTCAGTAGTCATTGGTTTCATTTTTTGCTCTCCTTAGTTTTATTTTCTTTAGTAAGTTTTTCTTTTTTATCTGATTTTTTCTTTCCAATATTTTCTAATTCTTTAATGGCATTTTCGCTGAAAATTACTAATCTTGCTCCATTATCTGCTAAATCACTTACAGTTAAATCTTTAGTTCTTATAGTATCAATCCCTCTTATTTTCATATTTTCATTTTTAGAGATGATAAATAATGCTCCTGCATTCTTTCTATATTTTCTTCCTCTTAATTTGCCGATTCCAGCTCTTTTTGATTTTTTTTGGAAAGCAATAGGATAAAACTCTTTTAAGATATTATTTAAAGCCTTAAAAAATTCTTTTGTATTTAATTTTAATATCTTATCTTCAACAATTATTGGAAATTTTACATCTTTAATCTCTTTATTTTGTAAAGAAGTGTATTTCTTTTGTAGTTCTGCAATTGTATTTGAGTAAGTTAGAGCAGATAATAGTGCTTTGTTCATTTCCTTTTTATTTATTTTTTTAATACTTGTAATTGCTTTTGGAGGGTGAGCTCTTCTACCACCCCTTACTGAAGGGACAATTGCACCAACCCATGAGAATTGAGTTCCTCTTCTCCACATTATTTTTCTTGGAATTCTTGACATACCATGACCATAACTTACTTTCCATGCATGTCTTTTGTGTCTGATTCTTCCAGAAGCAGACCTCATCATTCCAGCATAAAGTTTAGGAGCAGAAGGATGTTTTATTTTTTCAGCTTCTACTATTTTGTAAATCATATCTTCTCTTATTGGTTCTTCAAATAAGGTTGTTGTAATTTCTTTGATTTTTTTTCCACTAATGTCTAATACTTGTGCTTTTGTCATCTTAGTTCAATAAACTCATATGTTTTTTTAATTTGTTTTTTAGTTCCCCTTAAAGGAGAGGTAATTAATAATTGTCTTTTAGCAGGCCCCTGAATACTTCCTCTGATAATAATATAATCATTTTTTACAACTCCAAAATGCTTGAATCCTCCTTCAGGATTAATATTTTTTTCATTAATGCTTCCAATTTTCACAATCTTGTTGTTGTAAACAACCCTTGAAAAGTCTCCCATTTGTCCCATTCTTGGTTGAGTAAAATCCACTCTTGAAGGATGCCAAGGACCTCCACTTCCTAAACTTCTTACCCCTTTTTCTGATTTGTGTGCTTTTAGTGTTAATCCAAATCTTTTTACTGTTCCTTGTGTTCCTTTTCCTTTTGTAACTCCTCGAATATCTACAACTTCACTCTTAAAAATATCTTTAACTGAAATTTCTTTTGCCATATGATTTTTAACAAATTCTAATTTTTCATCAAGACTTCCTGCTAAACCAATTTCAGCAAGGTCTGGACTTTTTTTAACCCCTGTTTTTTTAACTTCAGAATAAGCAATGATTTTTATATTATCATAGGAATTAGCCTTTATGTCTTCAATTTTTTTCTTAATTTCTTTTGGTAGTTTAACTTTTCTTTTTAGTTCTTTGTCAAGATTTGAATTTAAAACCTCTCCAATAACTTTTTTATTTTTATAAAATCTAACTGAAAAAATCCTCATAAAAGGGCATTCAATAACTGTAACAGGAATAATAATTCTTTGTCCTTTTGTTAAAGAGTTAGGAGTATTATCTCTGACATAAGCAGATTTCATCCCGACTTTATATCCGATAACTCCCATTAATCCAGTTCCTTCTCTAGAAATAAAATCCCAGTTAACTCTAGGTAGCATTTTTCTTGCTCTTACTCTTGGATAAAATTGCAAGCTTCCGTGTCTTACTGTTTTGTCTGACATTTTTTATTTATTGTTTATGTTAATATTTTTGTAGTTTACCGATGTTTTTTTATTTTTCAGCATTGTTAATTAATCCAGAACTAGCTCTAAATGAGATTCTGAACCTGTTGGTAAACACCAGCTGTTATCAGTAAATAATTAAGATTTCATAATCTTAACCCCATACTGCCATACCAAATCAGATGCGAATTAATATGGTATATGATAAAATTTAGAGATAACTGGGGTTTTTAAAGCTTACCAAACGAGATTTACGCCTCAAACCCCATCTCTTTCTTAGACTTATTCCCATCAATATCTAGATATCTGATTATCTTGCCCTTTCTCTTAGCCATTTCTCTTATTTTTGCGAAATCTTTCTCATTTGTCTTAGGCATTACAATATCTTCAATAATAAAATCATGTTTAATCTCAATATTTTTAAATGTCTTTGCTTCATCATCAAAAATTAAACTGTTTACTAAATCCTTATCTGTTGTTTTAATTTTAATAAAATCAATTTTTGCTTTTGCATCTTCTTTTTTTGCACTACCTGCTCCTTTTGCAGATTTTGGAGATTTAGGAGAAATTATCATTTCTGTTTCACCTACATTAAAAGATAATCCAAAAAATGCTTTGTCTATTCTCTTGCATAAATCTAAAATTTGTTTACCTGTCATTTCCCTATCTAACATATATTTTCTGACCCCCATAGCCATTTTTCTTTCTTCATAATCAAAGTCTAAATCAAGAGTAGACATTAAAGCTCCAGTAACATGAGTTTTGTTCTCCCCTAATTTTTCTGCGAGATGCATTACAAGCTCCCTAGCATATTCATAAGTTGTTGCTATACTAAATTTACCAGAAATATTTTTTGCTCTTATCATTGCCCTGTCTTTAAATTCTCCCTTGCTAAATTTTATAAACTGAGAATGAACTAATTCATCACTTTTTTTTTCAAAAATTTTTTTTATAAATGAATCCATGATTAATTTTGTTAATTTTGATTTATAAATCTTATCTTACCATTTTATTCTTCGATAATATAATAACTTTTAGATAATTTGATTATTCTAAAGGGTGACTAGTAATCCCAAAAATTTTAGATTTATAAATAAGTGAAAAATTTATGTTAGCAAAGCTTTCTAAGTTGAAAATATTTACAATAAACTTTCTCTTCTAATAACATTTATAAAGAATTCCCCCCATATAATTTAATGTTCGACAAAACTGATTTTAAAGACCTCACTGCAATTGTTTTAATTCTATGTTTAATTATCTTAACCTGGTTAATAATAAAACCTCTGACAATTGCAATAATTTCAGGACTTTTGCTTGCTTATGTTCTTTTCCCATTTTATGAATGGGTTTTGAAAAAAGTAAAAAATGAGTTTTCTTCTGCACTTTTGGTTTGTTTAGCATTATTATTGCTATTTGTTGGATTGGCTGGGATTATTATAAGTACTTTGTTAGATCAAGCAATTGCCCTTTACTTGTCTTTGCAAGGATTGGATTTATCAGCAATATTACTCAAAACATTACCCACTATACTATCAACTGAAATCTCTTCAACACTTGTGGGTTCAGTAAACACATTTATTTCAAATTCTCTTGCATATGCACTTAGTTCTTTTAATAGCTTTATTTTAAATATCCCTACAATTGCTTTGAAAATTTTTGTTGCAGCATTTGTTTTCTTTTTTGTATTAAAAGACGGAAAAAAGGCAATAGAATATATAAAATCTTTAGATATTTTAGAAAAAGAAAATCAAGAAAAATTTTTCATACAATTTAAAAATGTTACTTACTCAGTTTTAGTCGGTCAAGTTGTTGTAGGGATTATTCAAGGGATGGTTGCAGGAGCAGGTTATTTTGTTTTTAGAGTTCCTAATGCCTTACTCTTAACCTTGTTCACTATGTTTGTTGCTATAATCCCCTTTATCGGTGCTTGGATAGGCTGGGTTCCTGTAGTTATTTATTTATTTGCTATCGGAAGAACAGAAGCAGGGTTAGGTCTCCTTATTTACGGTTTGCTTGTTGTTTCTTTAATTGATAATGTTCTCCGTACAATTATAGTATCAAAAAAGACAAAAATAAATTCAGCAATAGTTATAGTTGGGATGATTGGAGGGCTTTTTGCATTTGGTGTATTGGGGCTTATTATCGGACCTTTAGTTTTGGCTTATATTCTTTTAGTCATTGAGATTTACAGAAAAAGAGGTTTTAAAAGTAGCGAGGTTGTTTTTAAAGAAGCTAGTTAAAAAAGAGGTATAATGAAACTTAAGGTTAAAATTTTAAAATTTTTAGCAGGCAGACCAGTATGCATGATTCCTGAAGAAACTGCAGAAAGAATGAGTTTGCATGTTAATGAAAGAGTTTTAATAAAAAAAAGAAATCTTTCTTTAATCTCTGTAGTAGATACTATAAAAAAAGGAATGGTTGGACACAGTGAAATTGCTGTTTCAGATGAGATAGTTAAGTATTTTGATTTAAAGAATAATGAAAATGTTGATGTGCACATTGTACCTCCTCCAAAAAGTATCACTTTTATAAAACATAAACTTACTGGAGGCATTTTAACCACCGAACAAATAAATGAGATTGTTAAAAATATTGCAGGAAATGCTTTAACTGAAGTAGAAATAGCTTTTTTTGTATCTGCAGTTTATAGTAAGAGTATGAATTTAAGAGAGATAAAAGATTTAACTAAGGCAATGGTGCAAAATGGAGAGACCTTAAATTTAAAAGGTGAGGTCGTAGATAAACATTCTATTGGAGGAATTGCAGGAAATAGAACCACTCCAATAGTTGTTTCAATATGTGCAGCAGCAGGATTAATAATGCCAAAGACTTCTTCAAGAGCAATAACAAGTGCTGCAGGAACTTCAGATGTTATTGAAACAATTGCAAGAGTAGACTTTTCAATAAAAGAAATTAAAGAAATAGTTAAAAAAACAAACGCTTGCTTTGTATGGGGCGGAGCATTAAAACTTGCTCCTGTAGACGATAAAATAATAAAGATAGAGAAGATAGCAAACATAGACTCAGTTGCTCAATTGCTTGCAAGTATTCTCTCTAAAAAGATTTCAGTTGGTGCAGATTATGTTTTAATTGATATTCCTTACGGGAAGTCTGCCAAACTAGGATTAATCGGAGCAAGAAAGTTAGGGAATCAGTTTTCAAGTTTAAGTAAACTTTTTAATTTAAAATTAGAATTTGTTTTAACAGATGGTAGAGAACCAATCGGAAATGGAATTGGCCCAGTTTTAGAAATGACTGATGTAATTAAAGTATTAAAAAGAGAAAATGGACCAAAAGATTTAGAGGACAAGGCAGTAATGCTTGCAGGAAAGATTTTTGAAATGGTAAAAAAATCAAAGAAAAATAAGGGGGAGGAATTAGCCAGACAAATTTTGAATTCTGGAGATGCTTTTATTAAATTTGAAGAAATAATAAAAGCTCAGTGTGGAGAAATAAAAGAATTAATTCCAGGAAAATATTCCTATAATGTTCATTCAGAAAGAAGTATAAATCTTAAACATTTTGATAATAAACTTATTAATTCTCTTGCAAGAGAAGCAGGCTGTCCTGAAGATAAGGCTGCAGGAATTTATCTTTATAAAAAAGCAAAAGAAGTAGTAAAAAAAGGAGAAAAGATATTAACTATCTATGCAACTTCTGAAGAAAAGTTAAAGAATGCTAAAGCTTTCTATAGAAAAAATAAAAGAAAATTAATTATTTCTTAAAGTTCTAATTTAAAAAAAGATTTTTTCTTAGCAATATTTAATTCTTTTATATGTTTTTTTCCAGCTTCTTTATATTTATTCTTATTAGTGTGGAATTCTTTTATCATGTGTGCTGCATAATCTCCTCCTAAATGATGGGGAATTATTACATAATCAACCCCCTGTTTATATAAATCAATTGCACTTCTTGGTTGTTCGGCCGTTGCAATAAAAGCCGCATCTGATTTTAATGTTTCAAGTCTTTCTTTAAGTACTAAATTAGAATATTCATCGGGAATAGTTGAGATTATTACTTTAACATTACTTAACTCAATCTCATCTAGGAAATCTTTATCACTAGCATCCCCATAAATACAATTTATCCTCTGTTTTCCAAGAGAAAGAATGACTTTGGGATTGTAATCCACAACAGCAAAAGGAATCTTTAGTTTTTTCAAGGTCTCTAAAATTTTATATCCTATTCTATGGTATCCAAATAAAAGTATTTGATAAGATTCTTTTGGTTTATTTTCTTCTTCTTTTCTTTTACCCTCAAAAATACCCAAAAATCTTGATAACTTATTAAACAAAGTATGCGAATAATAGATACTATAACTGCTTACTCCAATAGTTATTATTGCAACTAAGACTCCTAAACTCATTATATCCTGGCTTAGATGTCCTAATGTAAAACCAAGAAGAATTAATATCAAAGAAAACTCACTTATTTGAGCGATACTTACCCCTGCAAGAAAATTAGTTCTTTTCTTATATCCAAATACCCTTAGTATTGTCATGACAATGAGTGACTTCCCTATAAGAATAAAAACAGATAAAATTAAAGCAGTTTTTATTAAACTCAAGCTTAGTGTGGTTGCTAACTGACTTCCAAAAAAGATAAAAAATAATACAACAAAAAAATCTCTTAAAGGTTTAATTTTTCCTCCAAGTTCAAGTGTATATTTACTTGATGCTAAGGACATTCCTGCAATAAGGGCTCCAATTTCCAAAGAAAAACCAAATCTATCAAAGAGAGTTGCTAAAACCAAGGCCCAGGCTATTCCAAATAAAAATAAAGTTTCTTGACTTCTTGCTAAATAATTTAAAAATTTATTAAGAACAAAATGTGCAAACAAAAATATCCCCAAAACAAGAGCTAGTGCTAATCCTAACCACATTAAAATAGAAAGAATATTCCCTCCTTCATTAAATAATGGGACTGCCATAAGGGCAATTGCAGCAACAAAATCTTCAACAATTAAAATTCCTAAAGCTATTCTTCCGTGTAGAGTATCTATTTCTTTTTTATCTGAGAGTATTTTTACAACAACAACAGTTGATGAAAAAGCTAATGCCGCCCCCATATATAAGGCAGTTAGTTTTGAAAATCCAAGTCCCAACATAACTAAAAAACCAATTCCTCCTGTTAATGAAATTTCAAAAATTCCTGCAAAAGTAGAAACTATTCCAACCTCTTTTAAAACTCTTAAATCTAGATTTAACCCTACAATAAATAAGAGAAAAGCAACTCCTATATGTGCAAATATTTGTATTAACTCAGAAGAATCTCCTCCAATAATATTAAGGAATAATGGGCCTGCTAAGACTCCCGATATAAGGTAGGCAATTATTGGTGGCTGTTTTATTAATCTCGCAATTATTGTGGAAACTGCTGCTAATGCAATGAGCAGACTAATACAGAATAACACCCCTTGTACCATCATTGTTTTTATTTTTTCTTTTTTATATATCTTGCGGTAAAGTAAAAATTAAAATTTTTAAAAAATTATTTAAATAAACTCTATCAGCCAAATTCAAATATATTTTTAAACACACTCCTCCTCTAATTTTTATGAATAAACAAGAAGATTATATTCAACAGCTAGCAAATCATATCAAATTAAATATTAAAAAAGGGTATACTCAAGAATCTTTAAAAGTCTCTCTAATGAATCAAGGATATTCAAGAATTTCAGTTGAAAAAGCTATTGACCTAGCTAATAAACAACT
>JBAYNB010000012.1:0-18657 GCA_041679005.1 Candidatus Pacearchaeota archaeon | reverse complement strand
TTTTTTATTAAATACATTAAAAATCATTTCCTGTCTTTTTGCATTATCTTTATGGTCTTTTCCTCTAATTATATGAGTCATACCCAATTCCAGGTCATCAACAGAAACACTTAGATTCATTAATGGCCAGACCCGATATTTTTTTCCTTGTAAAGGATGTTTATGTTCATTTATTCTAGCTAAAGGAAAATCTCTTAATGCAGGATTAGGATTGTTTATATCAGATTTAAATCTCAGAACAACCTCTCCTTGTTTGTAACCTTTTTTATCTAACATCTTGTCCCATCTTTCTAATTGTTTTTTTATACTCAACTCTCTACAAGAACACGATTTTTTCTTTAAAATTAATTCTTTAAACTTTTCATTATCACATTCACAAACATAAGCAAAACCTTTTTCAATTAATTCCTTTGCATATTTATAATATAAATCTATTCTATCAGAAGCATTAAGATATTTGTAGACATTACCAAAAATCCAGTCACAATCTTTTCTTAAATTTTCATAAGCATCTTTTAAAGTTTCTTCAGGATTTGTATCATCTATTATAACATAAAACTTACCTTTATATTTTTCTGCATATAATGAATTTGGTAAATTAGAGATTATATGCCCGACATGCATTGGACCAGAGGGTGCAGGCCTAAATCTCATCACAACCCCTGTTTTTGGGACATCTGGTAGTTCAGGTAACCCATCTCTTTCAGGTCTATGCCCAATCATACTTTCATATTTTTTAAATAAAACTTTTTGTTCTTCTAATTCCATAGAATTAATTTCTTTCAAAACCTTATTTACATTAGGCATAACATCTTTTATCTTATCTTTCTCAAGTCCATAATTAAATAAAGCAGAGATAATACTTCCAGCTACAGCTTTTCCTCCATGTTCTACTGCATTTTTTAATGCATAAGCAGTGATTATTTTTTCAGTTATCATATGATTATTAAAAATAATTTTGATTTTGGTTTACCTTTTCTCGGAAAAGGTATTCTTTGTTCAAACTTTCTTTTTTAAGTAAAGTTTGTATTATTTTTTCAGTTATCATGTAATTATTCCTGTTCATCCTCAAACCCACTAATCTCCTCAATTTTTTTATCTTTATTAAGTTTTTCAATCTCCATATCAAAAGACTCTAAAAGGTCTGGTCTTTGAAGAGATTTAATTTTTTCGTCAATAAGTTTATCTAGCTCATCAGAACCTCTGACTTCTTTTTCAATACTGTCAATTATATTTTCTGCATTTTTTTGAATTGCTGTATCAATCTCCTTTCCTTTTAGTTTAATCCCATCATCTTCCTCTCCAATAAATTCTACAATTGTTTCTTCAACAGACTCTGCAGCCAATTCTTCTTTCATTTCTTCAATATCTTTTTCTAATTCTTCTACAAAATTATCTTTATTCTTAATAAAATAAGTATGCAAATAAACCCAAATCTCATCTAAATGCTTTTGTTGTTCTAACCATAATTTTTGAGTATTACTTAAATGCAAGAGAGGCAAAAAACTAGCAAGTTTTTCATCTCTTTCTTTCCCTATTAAATCAGAATATCCAACTTTATTTAGATGTTTTTCAGAGGTTACTGCTTTTTTCTTAAGACTAGTAAGAACTCTTGCATAAAAATGTTTAATTCTGTCTTTTAAATCAATTTTACTAAAACTAGGAAAATCAACTTCTGAAAGTTTCTGAGCTCTTTTTATAGAGACCTCTCTTTTAATTCTTCTAGACTCTGTATTAATTGCTTTGTTTAATGCACCCATTAACTCAGCTAGAGTAATTCTTCTTGCTCTTGGTAAAGGGGTCTTAGGAATTAAAATAGGAAGTTCATCTTCTTCTATCTCAATTCTTTCTATAGCATATTTTTTATCTTCTTTTTTACCAAATAAAAGTTCATCAATACTCTTAATATGTTTATTAAGTAAAAATTCTGACTTAATTCTTAGTAGTAAAGCTGCAGCCAACAAAACTTTTGAAGAAGCATAAAAATCAGTAATATCTTGATCACTAGAAGACATTTCTTTTTCAAGTTCCAAAACCTTTTCAAAATACTTTTCAGTTAAAACAACAAGGTCAATATCCCACGGGTCTAATTGTTCTGTATGTATTAAATCATAGATAATTGCCTGCCAATCTGGTTTTCTACTAGTAATTATATCATAAAACTGATTTTGTCCTATTTTATCGCTTTTATCCTTAATCGGGTTAATATCTTCAACCTCATTAAGAACTCCTTCTTTTTCTATCAACTCTTTATTCCAGTCCATGCATACTGCAAATTAGCAAAACTTATAAATGCTTTTCTTATCCATAAATATAACTAAGACCATATCAAGGGGTTATAGTGTCATTAGTGAGTTACAACAAAACCGAAAGATTTAAATACTACTTCTACATAGATTTATTATCACCTCTTTTTCCCCAGAAGAGTCAGGACATACACTTTTGTGTGACACCGACTTTTCTAGGGTTTGTATTCACTTTACTTTCACCATCACAATTCATGCTTTACATATATGTAATAACTAATCAAAAAAGAGATTAATAAAGAATAATCCTGTCTAAAATCAGGCACTACAAAATTAATCTTTTTTGATTTCATAATTCTTGAATAGAATTAATATCTGGTCTAAAATCCAGCACGATTAAAAACTTACAAGAATTATTTATTTATTTTTAACCCCCTTATTTTATCATAATAAACCCTATTTCTTCCCATTAAATATTAAGCTAAGATATTTATTAAGAATAAAATTAATCATTCTTTAAGTTTAAAACTTACTCTTTTTTCTAAAAATAAATTTTCCAAGAGAATAAGAACCATATGCAATAAAAAGTGCAGCAAAGACATCCACACTATAGTGTCTATGAGCCAATAAGGTAGTTGCACCCATAAATATAGCAGAAATTAAAAAAACCCATCTCATCTTACTATCTTTAAATATAAAAAAACCCAGCAAAGGAATTCCGACATGACCTGAAAAAAATAAATCATTATTAAAAGCCCATGCAGATATTGGCCATGGAAAAACAATGTTTATAGCCCCCTCTGGAGAACTAAAATGATTCAAAATAATAAAAAAGTTTCTTATTAAAACTAAAAGACTAAATTGTGAGAATGTATATGCAAAATCTTTTATTCTAAAAATAAATGGGTAAAATAATAATAACCCAATAGTTAAGAATATACCCCAAACATATAAATGAGATATGTTAAAAACAGGGATATTATCTAAGATTATATCAGGAATTTTAACTCCTCCAACTCGGTCTGCAAAGTTTCCTGCAAAATAATTCATTATTCCAACAAAAATAAAAAACAACAATGAAAGAAAAATATAAAAACTATTGCCTTTAAAATCTTTTTTCCATTTATTAAAATAATTAATAACCCCTTTTTGGCCCATTACATAAAAAAAGAATAATAATTTATAAATTTATCTTAAAATTATCTAATTACTTCTTACTTACAAATTCAGTGTAATGACATCTTCCACAATAAACTCTGTCACTTGCTTTCATTAAAAAAACTCCTAATCCGCATCTAGGACAGCTTCTTCCTCTAGTAACTTTATCTCCTTCAATCTTATAAAATTTATATTTCTTTGAAGTAGGTTTATTTTTATGCTTTTTTTTGCCCTGTGATTCTTTTCCCATCTAATTAAATAAAAATAGAGGTATTTAAAACTTCCCTTAAGAAGATTTAAGCCACGAAAATCCTAAATTCCTACTCCAGACATTCTTAAATAAAGATGAGAAAAAATCAATAAAACCGCAACAAGACCAATAACCCAGATTAATTTAATAAAAAATCTTTTTCTCTGATACATCCATTTTTCAGCATATCTAATATCTGTTTTGAGTTCTCTTTCAGCATTCTCAATTTCTTTGTCAAAATTCCTCTCAGCAAGACCTACTGCTCTTTTAACCTGCTTTAACTCTTTTTTAACATCCATAACAATAATAAGAAATCATATTTTATAAAGATTTAGTATGCTTTACTTTCTTTTATCTCAAAATAATTTTTCATAATTAAAAAATCTAGAACTATTCTTGTTTCGGAGCTACACTAGCTTCTGATTTAGCTTTTTTAGCCTCTGCATAAAACTTTTTTGCTTCTTCTTTTGCAGCAATTCTTTGTTTATTAGTTTTATGTTCTGCTTTTTTCAAACCTTCAACAGAATCATAAACATGAGCATGAATATTAAATTGTTTAAGTCCAAAATTACCTTTAACATTATAAACATTAATGTTTTCTTCAGATTTTTTTAATTGCTCTGCAATTTTCTTTCTCATTTCTTCAAAACTAGGTGTTTTTTCAGCATTTAATCCAAAGATAAATTCGTCTCGTTTTAAGAGTTCATTTCTTGTATTTGAATTTGTTTTCATGTTGTGTTTGATGTTTGTTTATTTTTACCCGAGAACCTTTTCTCGAGGACTTGATTTTGATTTAACTTTTCTCGGAAAAGTTAATTTTTACCCGAGGACTTTTGTTTCAAAAGGGCTCCTTAGATTTTTACAGCATAAAGCCCTGGTTTATTTACTTTTAGCTCTTTAGCAATCTCTGATTTATCAGGACTAATAATCTCAACTTTTCCCTTAAAAGTTTCAGTAGTCTCTTTTCTTTCACAATTAGGACAAGTATCTCCTTCATAAATTCTCTTGCAATGTTTACATGCTTTTTCTTTTGACATTTTAAAATTATTTCTTACCTTTCTTAGATTTTTCTTCTTTATCTTCAGATTTTATTATTTTTTTTACTTTTTGTCTTTCTTCTTTAATCCATTCTAATTTTCCTAATCCTGGTTGTCTCATTGTTAATCCTATCTTTGGTTGTTCTCCTTTATAAGATAATGCAACAATCCTTGCTAAACAAAGATCTCCTTTTTTTAAGGTCTTTTTTGAATCTTTACCTAACAAGCATCCAGATGTAGAAAAAGTTACATAGTCATCCATTGTCTGGCTTATATGAATCATTCCTTTCATAACTCCTAAATTAATAAAAGCACCAAAGTTAGTTATTTCTTCAACAGTCCCAAAAACTAATTCTTGTAGTTCGGGTTTCCACACAATTAATTTAAATCTTGAATTATAATAAGCAGCTCCGTCTCCTGGGATGATTATTCCATCACCAACTTCTAAAACTTCTATTACTCCAATAACCTCTCCAATCTCTTTATCATGATAATTAGAATATGTCTCTTGAAGTTGTTTTGCAACAGCATCGCTAGTTCTAAATCCAAATAATTTAGGTTCTACCCTTACATAATCCTCAACTTCAACTATATAGAACATGGTAAAAATATGAGAAAAAATACATTTATAAAGCTTACCCCTACTTGGTTAGCATTAACTTTCTGCCCCTGTTTATCAAAATGACCCTCCCCAGGATATGTCTCATCTCTCTGTCAAGGGTTGCAACAATATTTTTTTTATCTTCACTAGCAAGATTAATAATCCCTTCATCAACACTTCTCCCTTTAATTTCCATTATCTTAACATTATTAACTTCTAATAATTGCAAAGCCAAATCAATTGCCAGTTTATCTTTTCCAGAAACCTTTTTCCATTTATCGTTTTTTAATTGTTTTAATTCATTAATAACCTGCAAGGGAACAACTAATTCAAACCCTTCATTTATCAAATTCTCAATTGCATTTACATAATCTAATTTATTTTTTGCACAATAAATTAAAAAGTTTGTATCAAGTATTATTTTCATGAGTAAATTAGTTCTTTTCTTTCCAAAGTTTATTTTCTTTCTAAGAAAAGAAAGCTTCTTTATATAATTAACCTAAAGTATATAAGAATATATTAAATTTACTAAGGCAATGTTTAAATAACTCGTCTACTTCTTAAAATAAAATGGTTGAGGTATTAAAAAGGAGATTGAGGCTTCAAAGTCTTCTGACTTTGACAGTCATCAGAAACCCAAAGTTTCTGAGATCTCAAAGAACCTTGGTTCTTTAGGCGATGGAAGAAAAAGAGCATGTTCTTGAAGTTTTAAGTAAAGTTAAAACTGCAATAAAAAATAATGACTCTGCTGAAATTAAAAACTTAAGCGACAATATTATTCATGAATGTTTAATCAACCAAGACCCAGACTCCATTGCTATTGCAGTTATTCTTTATTCTTTAAGCAAAATAACTGAAAGAAGAAGTTATCATGATTATAAAAATTGGAATAAGTTTTATAAAAATTATATTTTTAGCATAGACAAATTAATTGAATATCTAAAAAACAATAAAATAGAAGAGTTTAGACAAGAAATAGAATTTTTAAGAAGATTAATTCAAAAACTTTCAGGAAACTTAAAACAACATATGCAAGAGGTATTTAGAAGAGCTGAGATAAATAAAGCTTCAAGAATTTATGAACATGGGATTTCTATGGAAAAAACAGCAAGCATTTTAGGAATCAGTGTTTGGGAACTAGCAGAATATGCAGGAAAAACAGGGATAGGAGATGTTAATTTAGGAATAACCCTTCCAGTAAAAAGTAGAATAAAACTTGCAGAGGAGATATTTAAAAAATGAATCCTAAAAAATATTTAATTTTTGATTCAGGACCCCTAATTAATTTTGCAATGAATGGTTGTCTTGATATTTTAGAGAAATTAAAAAAAGAGTTTAATGGAGAATTTCTTATTACAAAAGAAGTAATAGAAGAAATAATAGAAACACCAATAACAATAAAACGTTTTGAACTAGAAGCACTTCAATTAAAATCATTATATGATAGAGGGGTAATAAAATTAGCAGACCTTACTCCTCAACAAGTAGATGAACTAAAGATTAAAAGAGAAGAGATTACAGCCACAGCAAATTATATGTTTAACAAAAAGAAGAAACCTATTTTTTTAATTGGTAAAGGAGAAGCTGCAGTTCTTGCACTTTCAAAAATACTCAACTCCCCCCACGTTGTAATTGATGAAAGAACAGCAAGAATGTTGTGTGAAAATCCAGAAAACCTAAGAAAGCTTTTAGAGAAAAAATTACATACTCAAATTCGAGCAAGAAAAGAAAATTATTCTTACTTTAAAGGTTATAAAGTTATACGTTCAACAGAACTTGCATATATAGCTCATAAAAAAAATCTTTTTGAAATAAAAGACCCAAGAGTATTAGAAGCAACATTATACGGCTTAAAATACAATGGATGTTCTATATCAGAAACAGAGATAGAAGAGATGAAAAATCTTTAAGCTAAAACAATATCTTTTTAAAACTAGTTCTTTTAATAATTTTAAGGGTTCGTAGTTCAACGGCTTTAGAATAGTCGCCTCCAGAGCGATTGACGGGGGTTCAACTCCCCCCGAGCCCATTTTAAATTCTTATAACAATCTTTATAAATTCCTCTTGCCTGGTTAAAATATGATAGAAAAAACAGAGGTTTCTGGCAAAAGAAAAGGGTTAACTAAGCAAGAAACAGAACAAATTTTAATTGATAATTTTACTAATTTGCAAAGAGTTCTTACTAATCTTTCAATAAAATTTGATGAGCTATCAACAAACATGTCTAAATTATTACAACTTTTTGAAATCTCTGCAAAAAGCTTTGCAGAAAAATATTCAGACAAAAAACCAGAAGAAGTAATTGATAAATCGCAACAAATAGATAAAGAATATCTTAAAAAATTAGATTCTTTACTAGACCAAAATAAAACAATTGCTAAAGGAATCATGCTAATGGAAAATAAAATAAGAACCAGAGATACCCCTCAATCTTTTAATGAAGAAACTGAATCAAGATTTGGAGGGATGAATAAATCAAATCCTCTTCCAAAATACTAATGGCTTCTTTAAACCAGTTATCTCCAGAAAAAAGAATTCTTTTCATTAAAAATTTTACATCAGAGATTCTTCTAAGTTTAATCAAAGAGATAAATACAAAACAAAACATTGAAAAAGAAAAAATAAAACAAAAGATTCTTTCCCCTATTCAAGAACAAAGATACTCTTTTCATCCAGAGCTTTTTAGCCCAAGTAAATTAATGAAGCAATCCACTCAAAAAGAAGATACTTCAATGGAAATTGAGTCTTATCAAAAAATTAATATAGCAGAAAGACCAGCAGTTAAAAGAGTTATAGACATAGGCGAATTAAGAAAACCTATTTTTCATAGGGCAAGAAATCCCATTCTTACAACGACAGAAATAGAAAAACAAAGAATACCCTTATCACAACAATCTTTTTCTCGGACTAAAACATCTAGTCAGCCTTCTTTTCAACCATCTGAATTTCAACCATCTAGACAAATAACTCAAGAATCTTTTTCACCTAAACAGCCTTCTCAAAAAATCTCCCCACAAATAAAAGCATTAAGAGAAATTAAACCAGAAGCAAAACCGAGACCAGAAGGATTTGCATTAGGAAAAATAGATTCTTTATTAAACTCTAAAGAAATACAATCAATCGAATGTCCAGGACCTGAAAAAAATCTTCTTGTTAAAAAATATGATAAAATTAATATCACCAAAATTATTTTAAGTCAGGAAGAAATAACAGACATTCTTTACAGTTTTGCAAAACAAGCAAGTATCCCCGTAGTTGGAGGAATTTTAAAAGCAGCAGTAGGGGATTTAGTAATTTCAGCAGTAATTTCAGAATTTGTTGGTTCAAGATTTATAATAAATAAACTTACTCCATATTCTTTGTTAGAAAATCAATAAGAAAGGAGGAGTTTTGCCTCCCCCATTCCCCTTTTTATAATCATATTAAAAATCTGCTTTTTTAAATGATTTAGGTGGTTTGATACAGTCATAAGAAAAACAATATCAAGAAACCTATTTTAATAAACCTGCTTTGTTAATCTTTATTTCTCCAAGTCCTGTTTGTAAAATCACAATTAGAAAATATATTTAAACCAAGCCTATATAATAGAATTATGAAAAAACAAGATAAAAAAATAAATTTAGTATGCACAACAAGGATAAGTAAATATAGAAGAATAACTGAAGAAGCTTTAAAAATTGCGAAAAAATCAATTGCAGAAAACAAAGAGAATGAAGCCAAAGAGATAATAACTATGGTAGAATGTTATTTAAGTGATTCAAAACATTTTGAAAAACAAAGACATTATGTTAATTCTTATGGTTGTCTAAATTATGCTCACGGATGGTTAGATGCTGGAGCAAGGTTAAAAGTGTTTAATGTAACTGACAACAGACTTTTTACTGTTTGAGTTTTACTGATTTAATATATTTCAAAGCCTCATTAAAAAAAGTTGTATACCCTTCAAAATGAGCTCCTGAAACTTTTCCTGTTTTGGCTTTTATAAGAGGAACAGAAATCTCTTCTACAATTAATAAAGTTTCATTAGGCAAAGAGTTAACTGTTTTAATCTCTAACCTAGAAACAGCCTTAGAATTAGACTTAACCTTAAAAGTAAAATCTACAATATATTCCTCGAGCTCAAGTTCAACCCTTTCTCCTCTTTGAATTGCCCTATATCCGACATAATTTTTATTTTTTGGTGCTTTTGAATCTCTTAAAAAATTAGTAAAAGTCTCTGCATAGTATTGGGGACTATTATAATTATGAGGAGAAACATGCTTAGGCAAAGAATCTCGATTAGATTTCATAATAAAATAATTAATTTTATATTAAAAATCATTGTTATCTTCTAAACTATATATCAAAAGCCTTAAATAAACTAATTAGCTTAAAGAAATAATATGATAAAAAGAGTTGTAATATTAAGTTTAGGAGGGAGTCTAATTATCCCAAATCAGATAAATTATTCATTTTTAAAAGAATTTAAAAAAGTTCTTGAAAAAAATAGAAAAAAATATAAATTTGTAATTGTTTGTGGAGGAGGCAAAACAGCAAGAAATTACATAACAGGGTTAGAACCAGAAAATATAAAACCAAAAGACAAAGAATACTTTCAAAGCCTCCTAGGAATTGCTTCAACAAGATTAAATGCCAGATTTATGACTTATTTTTTCGGTGAAGATGCAAATGAAGGAATCCCTCATAATATGAAAGAAGTTGAAGGTATGTTAAGATTCAATGATTTTGTTTTTTGTGGAGCATTAAGATATGCAAAAGAAGAAACAAGTGATGGAACAACTGCAAAACTAGCTAATTATTTTAATGCAGACTTCATAAACTTGACCAATGTAAAAGGATTATATGATAAAAACCCAAAAAAATTCAGAAATGCAAAGTTTATCCCAGAAATCTCCCATAAAGAATTTTATAAAATGGCTAAAAAATTAAAATACAAACCAGGACAACATTTTGTCTTAGACCAGTCTGCAGCAAATCTCATTAAAAAGCATAATATCACCACCTACATTCTTGGAGAAGATATGAAAAATTTAGATAATGTTCTAAACAACAAACATTTTGTTGGGACGAGAATAAGTTAAATTATTAAACATAGTTTCTTAATTATCTTTATGCACATAATCAACACAGCAAATTTAAATGAAGCAAGAAAGCAGATTATTAAACTTAAAAAAGAAAATCCCTTACAACAGACTATTATTAGAGCTCAAGACCACGAGTTTAACAGAAAGATATTTGAAAATAAAGATGTAAATATTGTAATCGGCTTAGAAAATCATAATAGGAAGGATTATTTAAAACAAAGAGATTCTGGGCTAAACGAGATTCTTGCTAAACTAGCAAAAAATAATAATATCAAAATAGGTATTGACTTAAGCGAGATTAAAAAACAATCTCCAAAACAAAAAGCCATTATTCTTGCAAGAATAAAACAAAACATAGAATTATGCAAAAGAACCAATACTCAGATTATAATTATTAATAATTATTCTTCTCAGGAAATAATGAGTTTTATGTTATGCTTAGGTGCAAATACTGAACAAGCAAAATCAGCATATTCTAAAAATAATTAAAGATTATTTTTAACCATAATACTATTGAAATATTGTAATTCGTTTTTTAATTCAGCATTTAATTTATTTATAGTAGAAAGTTTCTCTAAACTATTAGCACGATAACCAATTATTCTAGCAAGAGATTTAGCAGCACTCTCTTCGGTTTTTCCACTCCCTTGAAGTCTTGTTCCCTTTGCCTTTCCAATAAAAGAGGGTACATAATGTACTGCGGTATACTCTTTTTCATGTTTGAATAATGCTACCTCTATTCCTTTTCTTAATTCATACCCAGGAACTTCAACAAGCACTCTAAACTGAGCAGTAGAAAGAATAATATCTTCTACTCTATCTTTAATTGATTTTGTCATTTTCAGTATTTATCAGAACTCTTTTTCTTTTGAGTTATTTTATTATAGAATTAAGATTTATAAATCTTTTTAATACCTAAACATAATATTAACTTTATAATGGTTACATAACCTTTTTAAAACATCTGCTCTTTTAATGTGAATGATAAAGGAAAAAGAACCTAAATCAAAAGAGAATATACCTGAAAAGCAGAATGATTTGAACAAAATTATAGAGTCCCTTTCACCAAACGAAAGAGCAATAATACCTTTTCTTAATGAAAAAACTCTTTTAAACATAGACAAAAAAGTAAATTTAGGTAAAACTGCAATTCTCAGAGCTCTTGAGTTTCTTTCTAATAAAAAACTAGTAGAAATCAATCAAGAACAAGAAAAAATAATCGAATTAGGAATAAATGGACTTAATTATCTTAAGAACGGACTTCCAGAAAGAAGACTAGCTAACTCAGTAATTGAAAAAAGTTCAGTATCTTTAAAACAAGCAAAACAAGAATCAGCTCTAAATGATAATGAATTCAAAGCAGCATTAGGTGTTTTAAAAAATAAAGCCTTAATTACTCTTGTAAATGGGAATATTATTTTACAAGGAAAAAAACAAGATATAACTGATAAGACCCTTGAAGAAAAATTTCTAGAGTCCTTACCTAAAAATCTAAATGACCTAAAACCAGAAGAAAAATTTGCATTTGAAAAACTAAAATCAAGAAAAGATATTATAGATGTACAGGAAAAAAAATATATAACATTTATATTAACAGAACTAGGACAAAAATTAATTCAAACTGACTTAAAAGCATCTGAAAACATGCTTGAATCACTGACCACCTCTTTAATAAAATCAGGTCAGTGGAAAGGGAAAAAATTCAGAAGATACGATATTACCTCTCCAACACCGAAAATTACAGGAGGGAAAAGACATTTTGTAAATCAAGCAAGCGATTATGCTAAAAAAATATGGTTAGAAATGGGGTTTAAAGAAATGACTGGAGATATGGTTCAATCGGGTTTCTGGAATTTTGATGTATTATTTACAGCACAAGACCATCCAGTAAGAGAAATGCAGGATACTTTTTTTATAAAGAATAAAACAGCAATACTTCCAAATAAAAAAATAGTTGAACAAGTAAAAGAAGCTCATGAAGGAAAAATAAAAGGAAGCAAAGGGTGGCAATATGAATGGAAAGAAGATGATGCAAAAAAAGTTGTACTAAGAACCCATACAACTTGTCTATCTGCTCAAACACTTAAAAAAATTGCAGAAAATAAAGAATTTCCTGCAAAATATTTTGCACTAGGCAGATGTTTTAGAAATGAAACAGTAGATTGGAGTCATGGTTTTGAATTTAATCAATCAGAAGGGATTGTAATAGATGAAAATGCTAATTTCCGTCAGCTTTTAGGATATTTAAAAGAATTCTTCTCAAAAATGGGTTATGAAAAATTAAGAATTCGCCCAGGTTATTTCCCATATACAGAACCTTCATTAGAAATTGATGTGTTCCATCCTGTTCATAAAAGATGGGTTGAATTAGGGGGAGCAGGAATGTTTCGTCCAGAAGTTACAATCCCTATGTTCGGAAAGCATATCCCAGTATTAGCTTGGGGTCCTGGATTTGACAGAATGATTATGGAATTCTTTAATATCACAGACCTAAGAGAAACATATAGTAATGATATAAATAAATTAAGAAGCATGAAAATCTGGAGAAAATAAAATGGAAATAAATCAAGGAATAAAAAATATAATTGAAAGTAATGCTATGGGCTTTGCAACAACAGATAAAAATGGAAACCCGCATAACATTGCAGTAGGATTTGCTAAAGTTATCTCAAAAGATGAAATTATAATAACTAATAATTATCTAAATGAAACTATCAATAATATTTCCAAAAATAACAATGTTTCATTAGTTGTTTGGCAAAGAGATTGGGAAGAAAATTGTGTGGGATATGAATTAAAAGGAACTGCACAATATTTTACAAGTGGTAAATGGGCAGACTTCATAAAGAAAATTCCAATAAATAAAGAAGAACCCTGCAAAGGAGCAATATTAATTAAAATAAATAAAATCAAACATTTAATTTAAAATGACCATCCTAACCTTAAACAGAAAACAACTTGAAAAAGAAATAGGGAAAATAACAGAAGAAATAGAAAATAAAATAAGCATGTTTGGAACTCCTGTTGAAGATATAACTGAAAATGAATTTTCAATTGAAATTTTCCCAAATAGGCCAGACCTATTATCCTTCCAAGGATTTACAAGAGCAATAAAATGTTTTCTAAAAAAGCCAGAAGTTCAAAAGTATAAATTAAACAAACCTGAAAAAAACTATCAGGTCATAATAGATAAATCAGTAAAAAAAGTTCGTCCATTTACTGCATGTGCAATTGTCAAAAATTTAAAATTAGACGATGAAAAAATAAAAGAAATAATTGACATCCAAGAAAAACTTCATGGAAGTTATGGAAGAGACAGAAAAAAGCTTGCAATAGGTATTTATCCATTAGAAACAATTAAACTTCCAATAACTTTTTTAGCAAAAAAACCAGAGGAAATTAAATTCCAACCATTAGAATTCCCAAAAGAGATAACAGGAAGACAAATACTCTCACAACATCCAGCAGGAAGAGAATATGGAAACTTACTAAAAAATTATGAAGAATATCCAATTTTTCAAGATGCAGATAAACAAATACTATCAATGCCTCCAATAATTAATTCACATAAAACAGGTAAGATAACAGAAACAACAAAAGAAGTATTTATTGAATGCTCTGGATTTCATCCAGAATTCCTGAAAAAAACTCTCAACATGATTGTTTGTGCATTTGCAAATATGGGCGGGGAGATTTACCAGATGGAAATTAAAGATTCTAAAAAAACAATCTCTCCTGATTTAGAACCAGAAAAAATGCAGTTTAAAATAGAAGACATAAACAAAAATTTAGGATTAGAATTATCTGAAAAAGAAATTAAAAATCTTTTAGAAAAAATGGGGCTAGGATATGAAAAAAATTCAGGGGAAGATACTCTCAAGAAACCAGAAGGTGTCTTAGGCATTGCCTTAATTCCTGCTTATAGAACAGACATTCTTCATACAATTGATTTAGTAGAAGAAATAGCAATTGCATATGGATATGATAATTTTATCCCTGAACTCCCTAAGATTTGTACAATAGGAGAAGAAAATAACATCTCTGTACTAAAAAACAAAATTGCTGAGATATTAATTGGATTAAATATCCTTGAAACCTCAAGTTATCATTTATCAACAAAAGAAAAACAATTTAAAAATATGAATATAAAAGAATTTAAAAATGATTTAATTGAAGTTGAAACATCAAAAACAGAAAACAATATTTTAAGAAATTCTTTATTAGCAAATTCAATAAATATTTTGTCTCAAAATAGTGAGGCAACCTATCCTCAGCAAATATTTGAATTAGGAAAAGTATTTGAAAATGCTGAAAAATCAGAAACAGGAATAAAAGAAACAGAAAAATTATGTGTCTCATTATGTTCTGAAAAAGCAAATTTTACAGAAATAAAACAAATTTTAGATTATCTAATGAGAATGTTAAATCTAAAATACGAAATAAAAGAAACAGAGGATAGCAAATTTATTGAAGGAAGAACAGGGAGTATAATAGTAAATAATAAAGAAATAGGAGTTTTAGGAGAGATTCACCCAGTAGTTCTAAAGAACAATAAAATTAAGATGCCTGTAGCTAGCATGGAAATAGATATAGAAGAATTAGTTTAAAATAACTCAAAAATTAATTCTTTTAAATGATTAATAGAGTCATCATCACTTAATCCATCTTCATAAACTTTGATTTCAGAATGAGATCCTTTTATCTTTGAAATTAATCTTTCAAGAGATTTGTCCCTTAAAGAATACTGAACATAGTCCAGCTTCATGTCTACATCTATTCTTTTATTAGTATCTTCAATAATTAATCTCTCTGAAGGATTATAAACAATCTTACTTTTTTGATTTGTTACAGGCCCATAAATCTCACTTCTTCCGTAAAATTCTCCAAGATAACAGATATTCAAGAATTTATTATTTAAAGTGGACAAAATAATTCCTTTTTTATGATAAGAATCTGCAAAAATCTTACAACAATGTACCTCATTTATAAAATCTCTATCTTTTTTAACTTTACTTGAAAACATTTCAGACCCATAAGAAGAACTAAGGAAATCTGTAGGTTTTAAACAGGCTAATTCTAAACTTCTAGAATCTGCAAAATTTATAATTAATCTTTTCAATTTAAATTTGTCTGAATTTTTTATAGCCATGTTTTAATTTTCCCTATTTAGTTAAATCAAACTTCATAGAAATATCATCTTTGTAAACTATATAAAACAAGAAGTCAAGAAATGTTGACTACTTTAAAGAAATCTTTTTTTTCATCATAGATACTATTAATTATCTTAATACTTTTATTATTTAACATTTTTTTAATTATAAATTTATTATCTGGGAACATTTTTCCTTTTATTTTATTAGAATATTTCCATTCTGCATTTTTTGGGTTTCCAATTGGTTCTGCTATTACAAAAAATACAATAAAATGAGAATTAGTAAGATTATTCTTTGAAACATAGTTATTAATACAAATAGTTCTAAGATTTTTTATCTCAATGTTTACTTTTTCTCTAACATGCCTTCTAACTGCATCAAAAATATCCTCTCCAAAACCCACCTTCCCACCAATAAAAATGCTTTTCCCTTTTTCTGGTTCTAAATCTTTTTTCCTTATTAATATTTTGCCTTTACTCATAACAATTGTTGCAACACATGTAAGAGGAATTAAATTATTATCCGAACGAATGTAAGGCATTAAATGCTTACAACTATCATTCAATAAATAATATACCCCTGTTTTTTCTACAAGACCTTCTTTAATTAAAATATTAAGATTGTAAGAAAGTAGATTAGACTCTAACTTTAATATTCTCTTAAGCTCAACAAATTTCTTAGAACCTGCTTCTAATTCAATTAATATTTTTCTTCGTTTGTTCTCTTCAAGTATGGGTTGTTTTTTCATGAGACCTAATCACACCCAAAAGTTTTATTTATTTATCCAAAATAACTGCTTCTCTCTTTCTTTTCTTCATCATTATTACTCATTTTTTCAATAATAATTAACAATCTTTTACTAACATCATTACTTAAGAGAGTATATGTTTTTCTGATAAAATCAGCTTCTTTTAATTCATTATAATTTAAATCTAATTTAACTGCTTCTAATTCAAATCCACCTAAAACCTCATAAATATCACTAAGTTGTTTTTTATCTTCTTCACTTATTTTTTTAATTAACTTAAAAATAAACATAGGAGCATTACTTGGATTTAAAATAACCTCTAAAAATCTTAAGTATCCTGAAATCCTTTCAGAAACAGTTCTCCTGATTCTTCTCAATAAAAAGTCTGTATCAATATCAATCTCTTCTATATCAAAAACCCTATTTACATCAGAAAATTCAGGTAGATTATACCTCTCTTTGAGTTTATCATACTCTTGCTTTAGTTTGTTCAAATCAAATTCTTCTTCCATTTTATGACACTATCAGCACAAAATAAACCTTTATAAGTTTAATTATACAGGATGAATTATGCTCAGATAGCTCAGCTTGCACAAGACTTAAATATTCGAGATTATTAAATTATTATGGAAGAGTATTTCTATTTTAAAACTAAAGAAAGAAGAGATAATTTTTTTGAGGATATAAAAAGATTTTCTAAATTAAAGTGGAAAGAAATTAATAATCAAACTAAGATTTCTAAAACTTCATTAGAAGGATATAAAAGAGGTTTTAATATCCCGGAAAATAGATTCAAAAAGTTAATCGATTATATACCATTAGAATATCAAAAAGAAATATTAAATAGTATTCAAAAATTATCATCTAATTTATGGTTGAGTAAGGGAGGAAAAAAAGCTTATCAAATAAATTTCAATAAGTTTAAAGAAGGTAGAGATAAGGGGATGAAAACTATAAAAGAAAGAAAGAAAAATAAAGAAATAAAAATAAATTTTGATTTATCAAAAGAATTATGTGAAGTAATTGGTGCATTTATAGGAGATGGGTTCTTTAATTGTTATAAGAATAAATTATATCAAATAGAATTTGCAGGAGATAGCAGAAAAGACCTAGATTATTATACCCAAACAATAATCCCTACTATAAAATTATTTGTACCTAGTATAAAACCCCACATATATTATGTTAAAAATAAAAATTCTATTAGGGTGGTTTTTTATTCTAAAGAATTATTTTATTTTTTAAAAGAGGGGTTCAGTTTTACCCCAGGAGTAAAAACATACACTATAAAGATTCCTGAAATAATAATGAATTCTAATGAAGAGTTCATCAATTCAACAATTAGAGGTATTTTTGATACTGATGGTTATGTTTTTCTAGACAAAAGAAAAAATTATAAAAACCCCTACCCCAGAGTTTCAATTCAAATAGCAAGCTACCCTTTGCATCTTCAATTAAAAGATTATTTATCTAAATATTTTAAACTTTACACCAAAGAATTAATAAATAGAAAAATTTATTGTCTAGATATTTATGGGCATAATCAATTAAATATTTGGATGTCTAAAATAGGTTTTTCAAATAAAAGGCATTTAAACAAAATTGTCTCGGTAGCTTAACCCGGTTAAAGCACATCCTTGGTAAGGATGAGAGTGTGAGTTCAATTCTCACCCGAGACTTATTATTTACCAATAATGTTGAGGTCCTGAGTTCAATCCTCAGTCTGGGCTTTTTAGTGTTAATCTTTAGGTTATCCAGTTAAATTATTTTCAGGCAACCACTCCATCTTACTAACATAACCTACAACAACTCCCCCATTACTAAATAATTTATCCATCCAACAACTATATTTTTCAAAAAATAAACCAACATTCTCAGAGTTATTTAATTTAATATTTTCATTTGAAATTATAAAAAAACCACCAACACATAAAAACATAAGAAGGAATAAAAGAACTTTCATATTTTCATTTTTTTGCAGAAACCACCTGACTAACATTCAATAAAGAGTTGTTTGTTGAGGTCCAGTCAAGTTTAATAGCATTTCCAGCAATAGATTTTAAATTTTGAAATCCATTAGCTAACCACCCAAGATAAATCTTACCAGAATTGGAAATTTCATTAAAATTATTAAATCTAAGTTCATATTTAGAACCAACAAGACTAAAGCTTAAGACTAAAAAAACTGCAAGAAAAATAAGAAAGACCATCCATATTTTATGTTTAAAATGATCAAATTTAACTACATATAATCCGATTACAATCAATAAAATAATAATTATCCAGTTTACCATTGTTTATTTTTAATCTTTATCTAAGAATAAACAAACCCCCTGTCTATAAAAACATTTCGGGGTAATTAAAAATTATAAAAAAATAA
>JBAYNB010000011.1:0-19039 GCA_041679005.1 Candidatus Pacearchaeota archaeon | reverse complement strand
GAAAGATTCTGTAACTAATGGTAATATTAGTATTGAATTAATTGCTGGAAAAGTAGAATTATTCAGTAAAGGATATTTAGAAATGTATAATCAACTGACAGGTGAAAAGATTAATCTTGAAGAATAAATCTAATAAGTATCTGTTAAATCCGTCGAGTGACAGTGTGTTACTCTTTTTTCAATACTATAAAATTTTGTTACTGTCTGGTTAATTTTTTTGACAGAAAGCTTTATAAGCAAAAATATAGCTTTAGATATATAGTTTTGAATAGCACATATAAAGATGTGTTTTTCATAACATCAAATAAAAAAATTTAAAAAATGAAAGATAACTTTGATATATTTTTTAGAAGAAAACCAGCTTTAATGTTGGTTGCTTTAAAAAAAGTTTCTAAGGCAAGATATGGTTCTGTGTTAGCTAAAGAAGTTGATTGTACATATAGTCATGCAGTCAAGATTTTACAAACACTTGAAGTTTTAGGATTAGTTGGTTTTGAGAAGAAAGGAAGAATAAAACTAATCAAACTTACTAAGAAAGGGCATGATATTGCCGAAAACATTGATGCTATAAGAAGACAATTAATGTAAATGCTTTAGATATTATCAGAGGTGATTATTTAATTGTAATTGTGTTGTTTTTATTTCTTTTTTGATAAATTATTCATTATCTTCTCATAATTTCCTACATTGTCCATATTCTGTTGAAAAAACTGTTTTATATGACCTTCACTAATCATAATCATTGATTCATTTTTAATATTCCCTGAAAATGAAAAAGAATACATATTAAACTGATGAGCACAAGCTTTTTGATATAAATGAATCAAATCAAAACACTTATAAGAAATATTGCCTTTTGCAATAGAGTCCTGAGTCAATTCGTTATAAAAAATATCCTTGTTATCGCTCTCTATCTCTGAAATAATATGTTTTCTGGTTGGGAAGATAATGTTTTTATTTATTAAGTCAAATCTTAAGTTTCCTGTTAATCTTCCTATTTTAATTTTAGATTTTGTTTTAGTAAAGTTTGGTTCATCAATTAATCCTTCTTCAGGCATAAACTCACTTGAATTAAAACCGTGTTTTATAAGTTCTACAGGTTCTGTTGTTTGTGTTAAAACCATAATATACTCTCCCTTGTTCTCATTTACTAGTTCTTGCAAATCTTTGTAAGGTTGAGTTATTTCTTTATCCCATCTTTTAAAACAAACAGTTGTAAAATCTTCAACAGAACATTTTCTTTTTTGATGTTTTGTTAATTCTTCAGTTATTCTTTCTAATGCCTTTTCTCGTTGATTATTTAGCCCCCTTACTTTAGAATCAATCTGATCTACATTTCCTCTTTGTTTAGAATAATCCATAATTTATCTAAGAAATTTAAGTTTTTAAAGATATAAGAACTTTAATAGATATTTTTATTTTATCTACTTGTTATTACTCCAACTCTCTTACAATATTTTTTTATAGGACATATTGAACACTTGGGTGAAACTGGAACACATATTGTTCTTCCAAACAAAACAAAAATACCATTAAATTCCATCCAGTATTGTTTAGGAAGTATTTTTTCTAATTCTTTTTCTGTTTGTTCTGGTATTTTTGTTTTTACCCATCCTAATCGATTAGGAACCCTATGGCAGTGCGTATCTATCGGCAGAACTGCTTGATTAAATGCAAAATTAAGAACAATGTTTGCTGTTTTAGGACCAATGTGTTTTATTGATAAGAGTTCTTCTTTTGTATTTGGAACTTTTGAGTTGAACCTATCTATTAATTCCTTTGAAACACTTTTTAGAGCATTTGCTTTTTTATGATAATGACCTGTTGAAAATATTATTTTTTCAAGCTTTTTTATTGGAAGATTTAAAATTGCTTGAGGGGTGTCTGCAATTTGGAAAAGTTCTTTTGATATTTTTTCTGTTGTTTCATCTTTTGCTCTTAATGATAAAAGACAGGAGATAAGAATTTTGAAAGCATTTGGATTTTTTTCTTGTCTCATTTTATTCAGAGTGGTTCTTTCTTGAAAATTGAAATGTTTTTCTAAGACCTGCATTATTTGGTTTATGTTATTTTTTTGGTTCATTTTAGATTGTTTATTCTTTAATTTTAACTGCATAATCTTTATAAACCTGTATTTTAAGATAGGTTTATGGTTAAGAAATGTAATTGTCCTTTTTATGGATTTCATTTATTGGGAGATTTATTAATATATAATGGAGATAATCATTGTGGTTCTCAGATGTCACCTGATGCAATGTGTGAAAATAAACAAAGAGATACTAGTCAATGCTACAGAAAATTGATGTTTCAAAGTACACCTAATTTAAAGGTTATTTTAGATAAAGATTGGACAGAAATCAGTTTTTCAGAACATCTAGCAAAGTTTGGATTAGAACAAAAAACCCAAAATCAGCCTGTTGTTGCTTAAATTTTTAAACTTGTTTTTTCTTGATATTTTAGTATTTATGGTTGCGTAGCTCAGCCTGGTTAGAGCACTACACTCTTAATGTAGGTGTCGGGGGTTCAAATCCCCCCGCGACCATTTAATAATCGAGAATTTTCACCCATACAAAAATATAATTTTTGTAGGTCCTCAACAATTTTTTTAAAATTCTTGGGAACATCCAATTCTTTTGTTTATATCGAATTGGAGTTTTCAAATCCCCTCGCGACCATTTAATATTAAAACCTTAGAATTATTTTATTTCTTCTTGACTTATCTCTAAGAAAAGAGCAGGTATTTCTTCCATAACTTTTCTTAAAATTTGTTTTTCATTTAGCTTTGGATTTTCTTTTGAAATTTTAAAAGCTTTTGCAGCAGCAGCTACCATGCCCACTTTAATTTTCTCGTCTTTTATGTCTTTTCTTTGAGAGATATAATCTGAAACATCTTGAAATATTTCTTCATCTATTGCAAGAGGATTTCTTTTTCTAAATTCGATAACTCTTGCTGCTGCAGAAATCATCCTTATTTTTTCTTCCATCTTTTTGTATTTAAAAATCAGAGAGCAACTATTTAAAGATTATTATATGAGATTATAAGAATTATGTGGGTTGAATTGAAATTGGCTTTTACCTATAATCTCTCCAAGTGTGTTTACACTTAGTGCATCTATGGAACTTTGTTTCTCCTTCGTCTCCTGCTCTTGTCTGAGATGTCCAGAAATATGCTTCTTTGTTATTACATTTAGGGCAGATTGCATTAATTATTGGGAAAACATCAGTGTCTTTATCACTAATTATTCCTATTTCAGGTTTAACATTGATTTTTTCAGAAGATTCTATTTTGATTTTTCCTTTTGCTTTATAATTGCATCTTGGGCAACCAAAATTTTTCTTTTTTTCTACAATTACACATCCGCATTTAGGACAAAATTCCATTGTTCTTTAACTTTTTCAATGTTTAAAAAGGTTTCTGAGAAGAGAATCTTAAAAATTTTAGAATCCTTATTTATAATAGATTTTTTCTTCAACTAGCCCCACTTGACTCATAATGTGCTGCATTGTTTTATAGGTTTTTTCTACTTTTTGATAAGGTAGTTTTCTAAAATCTATTTCTGTAATTGGAACTCCATCTACTGCAAGAACACCTAAAGTATTACACATTTTTCTAACCCTCTCTGCAAGGTTAGGATTAGTGGGTTTTACCCTTGGATTTTTTGAAATTTTTTTGTTCATATCATTAAATATTTATTTCTTTTTATAAATATTATGATACTAAAAGATACTATGTTATTAATTCTAGAATATATTTTCTGAACACTTATCTAATTTTAAAAAATCTATAAAATTATCTGAAAAAGTTTATTATTTCAATTGCCCAGATTTTTACCCAACCAAGATAAGGTATTTTAAAAATTGCTTTTCCAATAATCTGTTCTTCTTTTATATTTGTCTCATCTGTTTTGTAAATGTTATTCAGAGGAGTGAGTTGTTCTGAGTTATGATCTCCTTTTGTTTGAATTATTCCTTCTTCATTAATCTCTACGATTCTGTGAATTATTGGTCTTGGTGCTGAACCAGAACTTGGTGTGAAAATAATTATATCTCCTACTTTAGGAGTAACCCTTCCCCAAACAATAATAATGTCTCCTTTTCTAAATCCATCTTTTAGTGTAAATTTTTCAAATACTGGTTTTGTTATGTGCTTATTATCTATATACCAGTCTCCGCAAAGCTCCCAGTATTCATCAAAATTAATATGTCCTAGCTCGCCTTTCTGGTCTTTTGAATAAATATGTCCGCAAAGATTAAGAATATTAGAATCATCTTTAACAATCTGATGGTCCATTGATGAGGATTCAACTCCCGCTAGAGGTAATGAGGTTCCAAAAATAAAAGAGAGTGCTGGAAAGAATACGAATTTTATTATTACAAATATTATAATAAGTGCTACAAGCCAGCTCCAAATAGAATCAGAGTTCCAAATCCAGTTCCAGCTTTTTTTTATTTTTTCAAAACACATATTAAATAATAGCTGTTTGGGTTTTTAAGAGTGTTGGTTAATCTTCTTCAATTCCTTTTGCTTCTTGAAGTCCAATCCCTATTTTTTCACATAATTTTTCTATAAATCCTTGTTTTTGTTTTTGCCAAGGAACATAACAAGCAGGTTTTGAGAATAATGGAAATTTTTTTGAATTTTCTATACATTTAGGGTCAAAAGGGTCATAACTTTTGCAAGTGTCTATGTGCTTACATTCATATGTATCTGGAGGCATTAATTAATTTAGAACAAGTTATTTTTAAATATTTAGATACTATAATTTATTAGAATTATTTATTTTTCTATATTCCTCTAAAAGAATTTCATAAGATTCGTCTTCTTGTTCGAGTTTTTTATATTTTTTCTTTAGTTGTTCAAACCCTTTTTCAATTTGAATTTTAAACTTCATTAATTCATGATAATAAGGGACATTATTTCTTTTTGATTTGTTTATTAATCTTTTTTTTAGTTTTTCTGTTTCTATAGACATAATATAAATAGATAAAATTAGTTTTTAAATTATTATATGTAATTAATTTTACGATTTGAATAAAATAATTTTTTTAACAAAGATTTTTGATATATACTTAAAAACCATAATGTTTATAAAGTATCTATCTTAAGTATACACTGAGGTGTATACACAATATACATGCTCTTAAACCCCTTTCATCCCTGGCGTTTCGCCAGGGTTTATAATCAATAGATAAACAACAATGATAATAACAAAATCCTTAACAAAAAGACAAGATACAAACTATGGACATATTTCAGAACACAATTTTATGTGCTAATTGCAATGTAAAGATGAATAGAGTTCAAACCAATAAAAATGGGTTTGTTCTAAGGAGTGTTATATGTCCAAAATGTGGTTCAAGAATTATTCATCCAAAAGATGAACAAGAATATAAAGAGTTTATGGGTTTAAAAAACAAACAATTTCATGTTAAGATGAGGTTTGTTGGAAACTCTTATGCTGTTTCAATTCCAAAAGAAATTGTTGATTTTATGCATAATCAGGAAAAAATTATAGATGAAATGGTAAAACTCAGTTTTGAGGAGTTTGGAAGAATTAATTTATGTTTTGGAAATCAAAATTCAAATGAAGTAAATAAAGAAAAAGAATTAGAAAAAATAAAAAAAGAAAATAAATACAACTGACAATAAAATGATAGCTATATGTCCAAAATGTAATGCACAATATGAAGAAAGAGATAATTTTTGTATGGAGTGCGGAAAAGATTTAAAAGCAATCAAAGTTCAAAATATTAAAAATATTCATATTCAAGTAAATTAAATTTAAAAAATAAATTCAATAAAATGATAAACGAAAAAACAAGTGGAATTAAATTGCGTGTTGCAGAAGCACTGCAAGATGATGCATATAAAGGGATAGCTAGAATTGACCATGAGGTTATGAAGAGTTTAGATATTAAGAGAGGAGATGTTGTTATAATTAAAGGTGGTAAAGAGACTGTTGCTATTGCAGATAAAGCTTATCCTGCTGATGTTGGAGAGGGAATTATAAGAATTGATGGGATTATTAGGAAAAATGCAAGAACTGGAGTGAGTGAGAATGTTATTGTTCAAAAAGCAAATATAAAAGAGGCTAAGAAAGTTGTTGTTGCTCCTACTCAAAGAAATATTAGAGTACAGGGAGATTTAAAACCAGGATTATTAGGAAGATGTGTTCTTAAAGGAGACATTGTTGTTTTAGGTGGAGTTCAGAGAAGAAAAGATTTAATGGGAGATGATTTTGGAAATATGGATGATATTTTTGGAAATTTAAGTGAGATGCTTGGAGGTATGGGAATGAGTGGAAATCTAGGGGGAGGATTACAGCAAATTAGATTTTTAGTTACTAATTCAAGCCCTAATGGTCCTTGTGTTATTACTGAGAATACTGAAGTTGTTTTAAGTAATAAACCTGTAGAAGAATCAGAAAAACCAACAACAAATATTACTTATGAAGATATTGGAGGATTAACAAATGAAGTTAAGAAAGTAAGGGAAATGGTAGAGATTCCTTTAAAACATCCAGAGGTTTTTGAAAGATTAGGAGTAGAACCTCCAAAAGGAGTTTTATTATATGGTTCTCCTGGAACAGGTAAAACTTTATTAGCAAAAGCTGTTGCAAATGAATCAGAAGCAAATTTTATTTTGTTAAATGGACCTGAAATAATGTCTAAGTTTTATGGAGAATCAGAAAAAAAAATAAGAGATATTTTTGAAGAGGCTGAAAAAAATGCTCCTTCAATTATTTTTATTGATGAATTAGATGCAATTGCTCCTAAACGAGAAGATGTTCAGGGAGAAGTTGAAAGAAGAGTTGTTTCTCAGTTATTAACAATGATGGATGGTTTGCAAGCAAGAGGAAAAGTTGTAGTTATCGGTGCGACTAATAGACCTAATGCTATTGATGCGGCCTTAAGAAGACCAGGAAGATTTGATAGAGAGGTAGAAATAAGAGCTCCTGATAAAGAAGGAAGATTACAAATTTTAAAAATTCATACAAGAGGAATGCCTCTTACTAAAGATGTTGATTTAAAAGACTTAGCTTCTAAAACTCATGGTTTTGTTGGTGCAGATCTTAGTTCATTAACTAAAGAAGCTGCAATGATTGTTTTAAGAAAGATTTTACCTGAATTAGAACTTAAAGAAGATGAAGAAATTCCTGAAGAGACTTTAAAGAAATTAAGAATTGAAAAGAAAGACTTTGATGATGCTTTGAAGGTAGTAAGACCTAGTGCTATGAGAGAGGTTTTAGTTGAAACTCCAAATGTAAATTGGAGTGATGTTGGAGGATTAGACAGAATTAAACAAGACTTAAAAGAAGCTGTTGAATGGCCTTTAAAATACCCTGAATCATTTAAAAGATTGGGAATTAGACCTCCAAAAGGAATTTTATTATACGGACCTCCTGGATGTGGAAAAACTTTATTAGCAAAAGCAATTGCTAAAGAATCAGAAGCAAATTTTATTCAGGTTAAAGGACCTTCATTATTATCTATGTGGGTTGGAAAATCAGAAGAAGGAGTAAGAAAAATATTTGAAAGAGCTAGACAAGTAAGTCCTTGTATTATCTTTTTTGATGAGATAGACAGTTTAGCTGGAAAAAGGGGAATGGAACAAGGAACAAAAGTAACTGAAAGAGTTTTGAATCAAATGCTTGCTGAAATGGACGGTATTGAAGATTTGTCTAGTGTAATTGTCATTGGTGCAACTAATCGTCCTGATATGTTGGACAGTGCTTTGTTAAGGCCAGGAAGATTTGATAGAATTTTACTAACAGGTGCTCCTGATAAAGAAGGAAGAGAACAAATCTTTAAGATTCATACAAAAAATATGCCTATTGTAAACAAAGAAGAAGTTATTAAAAAGTTAATTAATGAAACAGATGGTTTTGTTGGTGCAGATATAGAAAGTTTAGTGAGGGAAGGTGCAATGCTTGCTCTTCGTGAAAATATTGAAAGTAAAGAAGTGTCTATGAAACATTTTGAAGAGGCTTTGAAAAAAGTGTCTGCAAGTGTAACTAAAGGAGATATGGATAAATATAGAAGAATTGAAACTGAATATTTAAGAAGTGCTAAGGCAGCTTTGGAAAAGAATGTTGAATACTTAGGATAGATTTCTTTGTTATTCTCTAATTTAAATGTAATTTTCTCTTTTTCTCTTTTTCAATTTTTTTCTCAATTTTTATAGCTTCTTTTTCTTTTTCATAGGCTTGTTTTAATCTTATCTGGCTGAGTTCTTTATTTCTTGCTTTTAGCTCTCTTTTTAATTCATCTATTTCAAAAATAGCTTCTTTTAAATCTCTAAATCTTTCTTGTTTCTTCTCTTTTTCAATTGATTTTTTTAATTTTTTTATAGGTATTTTCAATAGATTAAGAATAACTGCTATCAGTATCATAAATCCTGCTAAGGATATGGTTGTATAAATATTGTAATCAATTGCTGAATAAACAAAAAGAATTATTCCATAGGCAAAAGTATTTATTGTTAATGGTGAACTTAAATGTCTTGAAAATCTTTCAGGAAGAATGTGCTCAAAATTCCATTTGGTTAAACTAACTCCTGAAAATAATAAGATTATTATCGCGATAGTTTTTGCAGGGTATTCAACTAAATTAAAATACCCTCCGGAATTTATCGAAAAAACATATTTAAACAAAGACATGGAAACAAATAATAATACTAGGGAATTTGAAAGATAATTACTCCAAGCATTTTTTTCTTCCCCATAAATGCTAAAATAAATTATAATTAACAAGGTGGCTATTATTAGGGGAGCAAGTATCCAAAGTGTTTCAGGTCTAAATGAAAGATGGATGAAGTAATACAGATAATCAAAAAAGTTGGTCACCATCTTAAATAATTAATATAACTGGGATTAATAAAGGTTTTGAGTAAGCTTATTATAATCTCAGAAATTAAATTATCTTCCTTAGGATGTAGATGTGAGTCTGTTTTAATTTAGAGAGATTAGATAACTTTTAATAAGATAATCCTATCGGCTTAAACTTTAATTTTCTTTCAAGAACTTTTACAATAATAAGATGTGCAACTGAAAATATCATACTAAATATTGTAAAAACATAGATTGTTACTTTAAGGTTTGATGGAGCAATTCCTGTTAGTATAAGTGCAATAAATGTTAGGGTAAATGGAATTATCGGATTAGGAGATTTTGAAACTATTTTCTTTTTTTCTAAGGTTTTTATTTTATTTGCTAAACTCATTTTATACTTCTTTTTTTGATTTATCTCTTTTTATTTAGTTTTTTTAGTATTATATAGCTTACTATTATGACCCCGCAGAGCAATATTGCTAAAATTGTAAATATTTTTTCATTTTGTTGTATTAATGCTTGATTCTCTCCGAATGTATAGCCTAGATAAATTAAGAAAATGGTCCATATTCCAGAGCCTAATGCAGTGTAAGCTGTAAACTTTTTTAGATTCATTTTTGCAAATCCAGCTGGAAGTGAAATTAATTGCCTTATGCCCGGGATTAATCTTCCCATAAATGTTGTAATTGGACCATGATTTTCAAAATATTTTTCTGTTTTTTCTATACTTTCTTTAGTGATAAATAAGAATTTCCCATATTTGTCTGCAAGTTTTTCAGCAGTCCTTCTCCCTAAGTGTAATGCGAGATAATAATTAATAAAAGCTCCTGCTAGACTTCCTAATAAGGAAACAAAAAAGACAAAATAAAAATTCATTTTTCCTTGAAAAATTAAATATCCTGCAGGAATTAGAACTACCTCGCTTGGAAACGGAATAAAAGAGGATTCAATGGTCATTAAAACAAAAATTCCAAAATATCCCATTGTTCCAATAGTTGAAACAAGCCAATTTGCAAATGAAGCAAGTATACTCATAAATTAAAAGAGGTTTTTTGGTTTATAAATTAATCTTTACTTTTGTTGATAGCATTATAAATGTATTAGTTATGCAAAAGTATTGTTTAGCTTGGGATATGTTCTTCCTAACTTAATTTCTAAAAACTCGCTTCATCAATAAGCTCTTCTTCTTTTCTAGTTTTATACGCTATGGATAAAGAAAATAAACTTAGGTTGAATTTATTCATCTAAGTTTTAAGAATTAATAATTTATCTTAATTTTTACAAATAACTTTTTTCTTCTAATTCTTTAGTTATTGATTTGATTAACATTTCTTCTTCTTTTTTGTCTTTGATTTCTTTTTTAGATATTGCTTCTAGAATTCCAATTGCAACATTAAGGGTTTCATCTAATAACTCTCTTAAATCATCATATTCTTTAACAATCGCTTTTATTTTAAGTATGGTCGCAGAGTTAGCTTTAGATTTAGTGTATTCTCCGTATGTCTCAATCAATCTTGTTCGTAGTATTTCTTGATTTAGTTCTGCCATTTTATTGTTGTCTTGTTGTTATAATAATTTTATTTTTTTCTTTTATAAATGTATGTTCTGTTTGTGAAACTGGTTTATGGGATTTTTCAATTAACTGTGGAAAATCATGTAAGATTCCTTCCTGAACCATTTGTTTTATTGCTAATCTTGACATTGCTCCGAATTTTTCCTGTATTTCTCTTAATGAAAATGGGAGAGTTTTATATTTTTTTATAACATATTCTAAAATTTTTCTTGCAGATGGATTTCTTGTATTTTTTTCAGAAATTATTGCAAAGATATTTGAACTTGGTCCTTCATAAATTTTTCCCTGACCTGTTGTTGCAAATGGTTCAATTGCATAAGCTCCTGATTTAAATGTTTGATTATCTTCATTTGCATAATTTGGGATTGATGGTTCAGCATGTATTTCATATTGTTCTAGTCCATGGCCTGAGAGATTTACTACTGGACTAAATCCATTATCTTCAATTGTTTCTTGAATTATTTTCCCAATTTCATTTAATGTTGAATCAGGATTTTTTTCTAATAATCTTAAGGAGTTTTCTAATGCTTTTTCCGATGATTGAATAAGTTCTTTGTATTTATTATCCGGGGTGAGGTCTATTGAAAAAGCAGTGTCTGCAACAAATCCATTTACATGAACTCCAATGTCCACTTTTAAGAGTCCTGTTGCTTTTGTTTCATCTCCTGTTACTGGGTGATAGTGTGCAGCAACATCATCTATAGAAAGATTTACAGGAAAAGCAGCAATAGCATTTAAATCTTCTATTTTTTTATGTATTTTTTGAGCTATTTCTAATAAAGATGTGTTGGCTTTTATAATTTCTTTAGCATAAGCTACAACTTTAATTGCAATTTCTCCTGCTTTCTTATAATCTGCTAGTTCTTGTTGGTTCATAGTTTATTTTTGTTTTCTTATAATAAATTCTTACAAAGTTAAATTTAAATATCTTGTGTGCTTAAAAATCTTGTCTATTATTAACCTTTGATATTTGTTGACGATGTAGACTAACAAACATTATGAAAAAAGAAGTTACTACTAAGAAAATTGAAGAAGAAATGTTAAAAGTAGCTTTAGAACTTGCTAAAAAAGGAGAGGGAGCTTTATTTGTAATTGGTGATAAGATTAAGTATGGAAGATTGTTAAAACAAAAGTTTAAACCTTTTAATATGTTTGATAAGGGAGCGAGAAAAGTTTTAGTTGGATTAGCTACAATTGATGGAGCAGTTATACTTGATAAAAAAGGGAATGTGAAAGATTATGGTGCTATGATTAAAGGTACAAAAGTGTTTAGAGGTTATGGTACAAGGCATTCTGCTGCAATAACTGCTTCTCAAAATGGAAATACCTCAATTATGTGCTCTGAAGAAGAAAAGAAAGTTAAAATCTTTAAAGATGGTAAATATCTTATGCAGATTGATGCTTTAGAAAAAGGCATTGAAAAACAAACAGGAGGCATTGCAACAATGCTTGAAACAGTTGGCGCTGGATTTATAGGTACAATTGGGGTAGCAGCAATTGCACCAGCCCTCGGTATTGCCTTACTTCCAGGAGTTGTTTTATTTGGAGGAAGTTATTATGCTATTAGAAAGATTATAGAGGGATTTAGCAAGTGATTTTTAAGTAGTTATTTTAAAATAGAATAATTTTTAGTAGTTTTATTAGAGCATATAAATGTTTAAAAGTTGACTCAAATTTGAGTTTATATGGGAATTAAAGAAAAGGGAATTAAATTTATAAGTAACTTTTATTCGATTTTACAACATCCGTTTGAATCATTTGTTAAGAATTCTAAGACTTATAAAAATTTAGAAACTGATTATATTTCTGCTGTTTCTGATTTAAATGAAGAAAAATCTGCTAGAGATTTTCTTTGTAAGAGAGTAGGTCAGCTTGGTATTGATTTAACAAAAAAATTTGAAGAAAATCTAGTTTATTTAGAAGCTTTGAAACAAAGAGATTTTTATGAAAAACAATCAAATGATAGGGGCAGATTAATTGATTTTTTAAAAGCAGATAAAAAAGGGCTGGTTAATTTGATGAATCAAGTAATTGATAAAACTCCTGAAGCTCTTACAGAATTTCTACAAGAGGACAGTTATTTTTCTAAACAACCGCTTTTATTTGTTAATTCACATGGTATAATAATTGCTTCTACAGAAGCATTAAAGAAAAAACTGCGTATTAATTATAACTTGAATGGGAAAAGTTCTTATGAATTATTAAGAGAAAGATATCCTAATATGCAAGATAGTCGTGAACTTCAAAAGTTCTTTAATACTTATCATACAAGAGAGTTTAATACTACTTTTAAAGATATGAAGAATGAGATTATAAACTTGCGAATTCTCAAAGAAAAACCTGTATTGCTAAAAGACATTGATTTAAGTGTTGTTGGTAGGAACAAAATCATAAATCCTATTGCATTTATTCCTGTTTTAGTTTATCCTATAAGTAGCATAAGAAATTTTGTTGGAATTGGTAAAAATCTTGAGAAACAAATGGGTACACATAAAAAAGTTTTTTATGACTTAACTTCTTATGGATGGAAAACTGATGAAATAATTAAAAAAGAAGAAGAACTTGGTTTTGGATACTTACAAGAGCAAGCAAAGATTTTAAATAAACTTCATAAGAAGAGGAAGTAACTTATTTTATTCTCCTTTCCTTTGGAACAAAGTTGGTTATTCTTTCACCTGTGGACTTTCCACAGCCTATGAATTCATTATTATGCTTTAGAACTTTAAAACAATTTTCTGATTGCATAAATAAATCTTGTCCTTTCATCCATTCTTCTGCTTGTTTATCATTAAGAATAATAATATTTTTTGTTATCTGATTTTTGAAGAGCTGAACACCATCAAAGGTTAATCTTATCCCATCTTTTTCTAATTTAGCAAAGTACAATCCTAAAATTTCAATTCTTAGATTTGCATCAAGAATATTTAGTTCTTCTATTGAAAAATTCCCAGAATATGCTCTGAGTTTTTCTTCACCAAACTGAAGAAGCAGATATGGGATTTCTTTTATTCCAAACTGCTCGTTAAGTCTAGCGAGTATTTTCTTTTTTTGAGTTGATAATAGGATTTTCATATATCTTTTTTTAGATAAACTCTTGATTTAATTTTTTTATAATCCTTATAATTATTTTTTTGATAAAGATTAAGAGCGATTTCATTTTTATGTTTTGTATTAAGAACTATATATTTAAATTTTAATTTTTTAGCTATGCTCTCTATCTCTTTTAATAATTTTTGTCCTAATCCTTTCCTTCTAAATTTTTTGTTTATATATAATCTTCTTAATTTAGCAGTTTTATTGTCTTTTTTCTGAAGACTTACTATGCCAATAATCTTTTTATTATTTTCTGCTACAATATAAGAAATATAATTCTTTTTTATGTTGTTTAAGTCTTGAATATGTTTTGGTTTTTGGTGATATAGCTCCATTATGACTTCTGTAACTAACCTTTTTACTTGTTTATTATCTTCTTCTTTATATTTTCTTATTTTAATCATATATCTTCTTCTCCTTTCTTTTTATCAGATAATTTTCTTATTTTACAAACAAAAAATCCTTCCATATCATTATCATGATGGTATATTCTATGACATTTTGTCATAGATTTGTCAAATTCTTTATTTTTCCAGCTTGTTATTCCTGGTCTAGATTTTATTGGGAGTTTTGTTTCAATTATTTCTATATCATAATTGTCTAGCAAATATTGAACTGTTTCTTCATTTTCTTCTGGAGCATGAGTGCAGGTGCTATAAACCATTTCTCCACCTTCTTCTAATAATTCAATCATTGAAGATGCAATCTTCTTCTGTTTTTTTGACATTGATTTTAAAAGTCCTTCACTCCACTCTAAAAGTGTTCTTGGGCTTACTCGAATATTTCCTTCACCTGAGCAAGGAGCATCAACAAGAATTTTTTTAAAACTTATATTTACTTTTTTTAATCTTTGTGAAAGAGAAATTGCATCATCTCTTGTCATTATTGTGTTTGTAACCCCTTGTCTTTCAAGATTTGCAGAAAGTATTGCTGTTCTGCTTATTGAAACATCATTTGCAATTATTGCTCCTTTATTATTCATTAGTGCTGCTGCTTGAGTTGTTTTGCTTCCTGGAGATGCACAGCAATCTAGAATGATCTCATTCTCTTTTGGAGAAAGGGCGATAATAGGCATCATGCTGGTTATTTCTTGAACATAATAATATCCTAATATGTGTTCTTTTGTTTTTCCTAATTCTCCTGGTTGTAAGATATTATTAATAATTATAATTTCTGGATGGTTTGGAATAGGCTGAGAAACATCCCAGTTATATTTTTTTAATCTAATTATTAATTCTTCAGGAGAAATTTTTAGGGTATTACATCTAATTGACCTTTTAGGGCTGGTTTTAGCTGATTCAAAAAATTTGTCAATATCCTCTTTATTATTATTTAAAAGAGCACTTATTCTTTCCACAAACTTTAGTTTTGGTTCATAATTTATTCTCATGATTTAGTAAATTATTTTGTCTTTATAATGTTATTGAATAATAAATTGTAAGAATGCTTAATAAAAAAGATTATTAATTATGTTCTGTAGACCATTGGTACTTAGGATTAGGGATATAGAAATTATTTTGTCTTAACAATATTCCTTGATCTGAAAGTTCTTCTAAACTTTGTTTAATTTCTTTATGGTCTCTTATTCCTAATATGGAAGCTACCCCTTGAATAGATATTTTTGTTGTTTTGTTTTTTAAATTTTCTGCAATACCATAAACTCTTTGATAGGTTGTTCTGTCCTTTGTTTGTGTTTCCATTAGACTTTTAAAAAAACTTCTTTTATAAATATTATGGTAATTAAAGTTGCTTTATTCCTCATAAATGCTTTTAAATTCATGAAATAAATCTAATTTATGGTAAGGATAGGTATTATTGGGGGAAGTGGGTTAGATGACCCAAAATTGCTTTCTAATTACGAGGAAAAAGATATTGACACAAAATATGGAAAACCTAGTTCTAAAATTATTTGTGGTAAGATGAATGGAGTAGATGTTTGTATTCTTGCAAGACATGGAAAAGATCATTCAATTCCACCTAGTCAGATTAATTATAGAGCAAATATTACTGCATTAAAATTATTGGGCTGTGATTATATACTTGCTACTTCTGCTGTTGGTTCTTTAAGACAAGAGATTAAACCAGGAGATTTAGTTTTTCCAGACCAGTTTATTGATTTTACTAAACAAAGAAAATCTAGTTTTTTTGATGAACCTGGAAATGTTGTTCATCCATCAATGTCAGAGCCTTATTCAAGAGAACTAAGAAATCTTTTAATTAAAACTTCAGAAGAATTAGGTTTTTCAAAACATAATCATGCTACTATGGTTATTATTGAGGGTCCAAGATTTTCTACAAAAGCAGAGAGTTTTATGTTTAAAAATTTTGCAGATATTATTGGTATGACTGGTGTTCCTGAGTGTAATCTTGCGAATGAAGTAAAAATTCCTTATGCTAGTATAGCAATGTCTACTGATTATGATTGCTGGAAAAATAATGAAGAGCCCGTTACTTTTGAGATGGTTTTAGAGAGAATGAAAGAAAATGCAGATAAAGTTAAGGAATTATTAATTAAAGTAATTCTTAGAATAGGGAATAAAGATTCTGAATTTATTAAATCTAAAATAAGAACAATTCCTAATTTTCCAAAACTTGGAATAATGTTTAGAGATATTACAACTCTTATTAAAGATAAAGAAGGTTTTGAAAAAACAATTAATATTTTTTATGAGAGATATAAAGATAAAAATATTGATGTTATTGCAGGAATTGAGTCAAGAGGGTTTATTTTTGGGAGTGTGCTTGCACATAGACTTGGGGTTGGTTTTGTTCCAATAAGAAAACCTGGAAAACTTCCTTATGAAAAAATAAGTTATGAATATGATACAGAGTATAGTAAGGACAAAATCGAGATGCATAGCGATGCAATAAAGTCTGGAGAAAGAGTCTTATTAATTGATGATTTGATTGCAACAGGAGGGACTGCTTGTGCTGCTTGTAATTTAATTGAAAAATTAGGAGGAGAGATTGTTGAGTGTGGATTTGTTGTTGATTTACCTGCACTTCATGGCAAAGAAAAATTAAATAAATGGAAAGTTTATTCTATTGTTGAGTTTGAAGGAGAGTAGTTAAATTAAGTAAATTAAATGATATAAAATTGAACTACGAGGTGAGTAATTTAAGAGAAAATGAAGATAAGTGTTTCAGGTATTATTGGTTCTGGGAAAAGCAGTGTTGCAAAAATACTTGCTGAAAAATTAAAATATAATTATTATTCTGTTGGAGGATTTATGAGGGAAATTGCACTAAAAAGAGGAATAAGCATCCACGAGCTTTCTAAACTTGCTGAAAAAACTATTGAGCTTGATGAAGAACTTGATAATATGCAAAAAAATTTGAATAATAAGGATAATCTTGTTATGGATTCAAGATTGGGATTTTATTTTTTACCTTCTTCTTATAAAATATTTTTGATTGTTAGTTTAGATGAAGCAGCTAGAAGAATTTTGGATGCTAAACGAGGAGACGAACCTTATAGTAATCTGGAGGAGTGTGAAGAATATATAAAAACAAGAGCTAATTCTGAAAAAATCAGGTATAAACAATATTATAATATTGATTTTCCAAATCTTTCTGATTTTGATTTAGTAATTGATACAACAAACAAACCGATTGAAGAAGTTATTGAAGAGATATTGAGGAAGGTTGAGGAAAGAAAGGGAATTTAGTTTTCTTTTTTCCACATATAATTAAAATAATTTCTATAGGACTGAGCAATGTCTTTATTTTTTATTATAATTATGATAGGTTTATCTTTAATTAGATGTATGGATATTTTATCTTCAAAAATTGTTGTTGTTGCTTCACTTTTTATATCTGCAAATTTAACTTCTATAGCTTTGTACTTTGTGAATTCATGCCCTTGATATTCTTTTCCCATGATTACTTTTGCAGAAGCCTTTGTTTTTTCTAATTGCTTTGCCATTGCAGACATTTCATATAATAAATCATAGGCTCTTCCTGTTCCTCCAAATGCAAAAAATTCTTTACATTTTATTATCTCATTCATAAGGGCTCTCATTCCTTCTTTGCCTTCATAAACATTAATCTCTGTTTTTTCTGATTGTTCTGGTTTGATTGTCTTTAGTTCTTTTATTAAACCTAAAATTAATGTTTCTTTTGTTTTTATTGGATTTAGTAAATTTTCAGGATTTGAACAAGAAAAAATCTTTTTATTTTGTTTTATTATATAACTAATCTGTCCTTTTTCAATAAGATGATTTAAAACTGTGTAAGTTAGAGTTCTGTCCATACTAATATTCTTAGCTATTTGATTTGCAGAAAGTTCCCCTTGTTTTAATAATTCTAAATATGCTTTTGCTTCATTACCTGTTAATCCTGCTTGCTGTAATTTTTCATAAATATCCATAATTTTTCTTTATTTTTTATAATTTATAAATGTTTGTTATTGTTGTTATTAAACATAACAACTTAGATTTAAAAGAAAAGCAAATTATTCTTTTTTATGTTAGAACAGAAGTTAACTAATTCAAAAATTATCTCATCCAGTAAGCATTCTGACTCAAAAAATTATGGAATATTAACACTTTTAACTGGAGGATTTGCATTGTATGCAGGCATAGATAATTTTATTGAGTATAGTAATCTAAAAGAATCTTTAGAGGGTGTTGCTTTTCTTGCAGGGGTTTTTGTCTTACCCTCTGCTCTTTTGAGTGGTGGTTTTTTTCTTTATGAAAAATGTAGGAAAATTTAAAATTCTCCAAGTTTCATCTGCTTTTTTCCTTCGGTAATCTCTTTAATATTTATCTTGAAAACTTCAAAGATGTTTTCAACTGCTGGAAGAATTTGATTATTCAGGTAATATTCTATATCATACTCTCCTTTTTCACTTGGTAGTTTTGCTCTTTCTCTTACTAATTCTTTTGATTTTCCAGATTTGCCTTTTTTATTTTCATCTGATTCTGAAATATAATATTCAATTAACATGCCAATATCTACTGGCATTTCTAGTTCTTTCATTCTTTTTGCAATTGTTACATGAGGATTGATTGATTTATATTCTTCAATTGGTTTTTTTAATTGGGTTCTTATCATAAGTTGTTTTAATTCAATTTTTCTATTTTTTATTTGTTTTATTATTTGTTTAGTATACTCTAGTGCGTTTTTTTCATTTCCTTCTCTAAGAATTAATTCTAGAATGTGATTTTGAACCTCTCTTGCTAAATCACACCAGTCTCTTCTTACTGTTTCAAATCCTCTTATTTTTATTTTATTTTTTTCATCTATTAGGGCATATTTCTTTTTTGCTCCAAATTCTCCTGTTCTTTTTGTAACCCAAATTCCTCTTTTAAATAACCCTTCATAGTCTAGTTCCATTATTCCTGGAAGGTTTTTGTTTATTTCTTTTAGTGTTTCTAGAGATTGTTTTTCTGTTTTGTTTCCAAGAACTATTGAGATAGAATCTGTATCTGAATAGTTTACTTTAAATCCTGCTTTTTCAAAGTCATCAATTGCTTTTTTTATGTTTTGTTTTGCAAAATAAGCTGTTGCTGCTGCTGCTTCTCTGCAATAATATCTTGCT
>JBAYNB010000010.1:0-19641 GCA_041679005.1 Candidatus Pacearchaeota archaeon | reverse complement strand
TTCATCAGGGTGTTGAAGAAGAGAATATGAAGAGAATAATAGAAGAAGATGAGGGAGTTGAAAATAGTATTAAAGTAACTGGTGGGCCTGTTGACGAAGAATCAAATGAGGATTCTATAATTAAATAATGGTTTCATTTTATCGCCTTCTCAATCAAATCAATAAATTCAGATACATCTTTTCCTAGTTGTTCTGTAATTGCTACAAACACAATTTCATCATCTATACTTCCATATTGATGGGCAATTATATTTCTCATGCCTTTTGCACCTTTTAATTTTTTAGCAAGAATTTCTGAGATAATCTTATTTTCATAAAGTATATCAAAAATTTCTTTTTCAAATTCAGGATATCTTAGTCCTTTGTAATTAACTACTAAAAAAGCTAAGTCTTCAATTGCCTCAATTATTTTTTCTGCATATCTTTCAAATATTGCTTTTGTTTTAAAATCTTTTTTATAATCTTCTAATTCTATACTTTCTGGGATTATTTCAGATAATTGTTCTCTGAAGCTTTCTATTTCTAAAGTTTTATCATTAATTCTTTTTTTGATAGATTGTTTTTCCATTTTTATCAATTTCTTTTTTTATTTTATCAGGAAGTATATTATAAACCTGAATATCTATTTTGTTGTTAACTCTCCCTAGAATATGTATTCTGAATTTTGTTGCATCTTTAATGTTAATCTCTTTAAATTTTACTGCAATATCAATATCTGAAAAAAGATGAAATTTATTCTCAACAAATGAACCAAAAAGTATAATCTCTTTTATTTTCCAAAACCATTCATGTTCTTTAATCACTTCTAAAGCATTATTAATCATAGCTTTGGTTGTGCTTGCTTTTTTTAAATCAAAATCATCAGAAAATTTAGAAATTTCTTTTATAAACTCAAACTTTTTTCTAATGTCTCTAGACAACCTATTTTTTTCAGACTGGGTTAAATTAACCCCCCAAGATTGTTTTTCAATTATTTTTAATTCCTTTTTTCCAAATATCTTTCTTGAATTAGGATTTTCATTAAGGAAGCGTATTAAGTCTGTCATGTTATAAGATAATAAAATAACCTTTATAAAGGTTACTATAACCTAAATTAGGGTTATAATTTATAAAAAATTATAATTGTTCCTTAATCTTTTTCCTTTTTTCAAATCTCACAGCTTCATTATAGCCTGCTTGTTTTGCAATTTCAGTAATCTTATCCATATCATTATTAGTATAATGTTTTTCCCAATGAGCATCTAATCCTAAGGTTATTGGGATGTCTCTTTTTCTTGCTTCTTTAATTATCCAAAGACTTGGAAATTGTTCATTACATTTTCTTATTCCGCTTGCATTTATTTCCATAACTATATTGTGTTTTTTAATTAGGTCTAAAACCTTTAAAACTTCTTTTTTGTACCAATCTTCTGTTTCAGAAAAGAATTCATTGTTTTTATTACTCCCTTTTATTGCATCTAAATGCCCAACACAATCATAAAGACCTGATTGAATCATAAGTTTCATTTGATTAAAATATTCTTTAACAAAAAACTTTACTCCACCAAATTTTTTTGCATTATCTCTAAAGTTTTCTACACCTGAATCTATGTAAGTATATTTCTCTTCAATTTTTAAATCATGAACAGAACCAATAACATAATCAAATTCATGTTTATTTATTTCATTTTTTATCCATCCAGGATATTCTTCAAGCCATCCCATTTCAACCCCAAAATATATCTTTATTTTATTAGAATATTTTTTTTGAAGTGGTTTTATTTCTTTAATATAGTTCTCATTAAAGAATGAAAATTTCCCTCCTGCATCTATTTTTGTTTCTTCAGGCATAAAATAATGGTCTGTAAAATAAACATAATCCCATCCTAAATCAATCGCCTTTAGGATAACTTGTTCTGGAGTCAATTTTCCATCAGAACCTGTTGAATGATTGTGAGTTGAATGAATCATTTTAAATTAAACCTCTTTATATTTTCTATTTCTGGTCCTTTTTTAAAAGTTAACAAACAAATTTCATTAATTTTTGTTTTAATAGATAAATTTTGATATTTTATTTGTTTTATAGCATTATTGATATCTAAATTAGTTTTAAAAGAGCCAAGAGTTAGATGAGGGATATATTTGGGCATATCCTTGTTTTTAAATTTAGTAAGAAGTTTTGAATGAAGATTTTTATATAATTTTAATATATTTTTATTTCCTTTTTTAATTAAAAGGTATAAATAATAATCCTTTTTTGATTTTTTTAATTCCTTTAAAACAATTTTGAAAGATTTTATACTCTTAATTGAATTTTCTATATGCTCATTAAGAATTTTTTGATTTCCAATTTTGAAAGGATATGATAAGGTAATATGATTTTTGAATTTTTTATAATATTTATCATACTTTTTCCTTATTTTATTTATCTCTTTATTATTGGGAATAAAGATGACTATTGCTTGTTCTTTCATTTTAATTTTTTCCTTATTTTAACCCAATCTTTTTTTAACATGCCATAATAATGTCCATCAAGAATTTTTCCTGTTGCTTTGCATCTTAGTGCTTTTCTCATTGTTCCCTCATAAGTAAACCCTAATTTTTTAATAAGATTATTTGAAGGTTCATTTTCTGTAAATGCTTCCACATCTATTCTTCTTAGATTTAATTTATTAAAACCAAAATTAATCATTTGTTTTGTTGCTTCATACATATACTTATTTCCCCAATATTCTTCTCCAATCCAATAACCTAAGGTTGCTCTTCCTTGATACTTGTCTACTTTTGATAATCCAATACCTCCAACAATATTATTATTTGGTTTAATAGCAATTCCAAAACTATAGTCTGTTCTTGGTTTTTTCTTTTGTTGTTCTTCACAATGATTTGTCCACCAATTTGCATCAGATTTTTTATAGGGATATGGAACAACTAAAAGCCATTTTGATATCTTTAAATTATTGATATTTTTTCTAATACTCTCAGCATCTGTTTTCTTTATATCTCTTAGGATTAATCTTGGGGTTTGAAGTTTCATTTTATATACCCTCCTTTTTGTAATTCCCACAATTTTTTATATTCTCCTGGTTGAGAGATTAATTGATTATGTGTCCCAATTTGTACGATTTCTCCTTTTTTCATAACTACAATCATATCTGCAGTCATTATTGTTGATAATCTATGAGCAATAACTATTGAGGTTCTTCCTTGCATAAGATTTACTAAATCTTTTTGGATTTCATGTTCTGTTTCGCTGTCAAGAGATGAGGTTGCTTCATCTAATACTAATATTTTTTTATTTGAGAGTATTGCTCTTGCTATACTTACTCTTTGCTTTTCTCCACCAGATAATCTAACTCCTCTTTCTCCTACGATTGTATTTTCTTTATTTGGAAAATCTTTAATTATCTTATCTAACTGTGCAAATTTTATTGCCCTAAGAACTTCTTGTCTGGTAGCTTTTGGATTTGAAAATTTAACATTATTGTAAATAGTATCATCAAATAAAACAGCTTCTTGAGGAACCATAGACATTTCTTCTCTTAGAGATTCTTGTTTTATATTTCTAATATCTTTTCCATCTATTAGAATTGCACCTGAATTAACATCATACATTCTGTATAATAATTTTACTAGAGTTGTTTTTCCACAACCAGAATGTCCTACCAGAGCTATTTTTTTATTTGCAGGAACCTTTAAACTAAAATTTTTAAAGATTTTTCTTTTTCCATAGGAGAAATCCATATTCTTAAATTCAACTGTTCCTTGTTTAATTTCTAAATCTTTTGCATTTGGTTTATCTAGGATTTGTTTTTTAATTTTTCCATAGTCAAATAACTCTTGGAAATCTGCCATTGCCCTATAATAATCTCTTATTCCATGAACAAAACCAAACATATATCCAATCATTCCAATATAAACAGTATAAATAAAAGTTAAAGTTCCTAGAGTCATTGTTCCTGCTAAAAACTCTTTTATTGGAAAATAAATAATTGCTAGTGTTCCAATTCCTAGAATTAAGCTTTGTCCTGCACTTAACCATCTAAAATAATCCCAATATTTAATGAAGTTTTTTCTTGTATTTTCAGTAAGATTGGTGTGCTTTTGTTTTATGAATTCTTCTTTCCCAAAGTATTTTATAGGATCTATGTTTGTGAATAAGTCTGCGGTAATCCCTTTTTCTAGATCTTCAGTTTTATTTGCTAATACATTTGATGGTTCTTGTTTTCTTTGTACATAAATACTTAGAACAATAAAACTTACTGCTGTAAGTAATATAGCAATTGCAGGAGCAATACTAAAATAAATAATAGAACCTGCTGCTATAAGTATTTGAAATACTAATGGGAATAAGTTAAAGATAAAATTATCAGTCATTCTTTCTATTGCGCTTGCTCCTCTTGTTAATCTTGAAATTAAACTCCCTGTTTTATGAGTAACATGAAATTCATGGTCCAAACCAACAATATGGTCAAAAAATCTATTTTTTAAGTCAAAAATAAGTGATGAATCAAGTTTATTGTTTAAGTGAATTAAAAACCAGTTAGAAACCACATTTAATAAACTTGTAATTAGGAAAACCGAGAAAACAATTAGTACTATATTAAGGATTACAGATTGAGAGATTATTCCAGAAACAAAATTTGCACCTTTATCGATTAAAATTTTAAATAAAAATTTATCTAAAATGGTTTTTCCTTGCTGAAGAATAACAATTAAGATAAGCAAAGCTAACATTAGCTTATAATTTCTTAAAAAACTCCAAAAGATACTTATATTATATTTGAAGTCAATTTTGTATTTTTGTTTTTTGATTTCCATCTTAGTTTGTTTTTGCATAGAGCAAGCTTAGAGATTAAATAGTTTTAATTAATGATATATAAATCTCTAAGAAAGACATCAAACTTTGTTCCCTAAAAATTAATGGGTTAATTGTTTGAATATGCACCGATATAGTTTGATGTGGAATGATGTTTAAAAATCTTTTGTATTTCATTTTAACCTCTCTTTTCTATATGGCACTCTAAAATATACATTTAATCTTATAAATTTATGTTTTGGGTCGTAATATGGATTAAAAGAAACACTTATATATTTAAGAGGGCTTAGTATTTTATAAATATTTGATAAATAATTTTATATAAACTCTTAAAATGCCTGATTCAAGTTATATGTCTAATTCTGAGTATGAAACATATAAACAAAGAGATTTAGATAAGGATAAGAAAGATGAAGAAGATGAAGAAAAAGTGTTAGATGATGAGGATAAAGAAGGATAGTCCTTGAGTTTTTAGAAAAATTTATAAACTATAGTCTTTCTATAGTGTTATGGTCACAACAATACAACTTAATGAAAGTGTAAAGAATTCTTTAGATAAATTAAGGACAAATAAAGAAACTTATGAACAAATAATAGTTAATCTAATGAAATTAGCTGAAGAACAGAAAAGAAAACAAAAAGATTTTCTAATAGAAGGTTATAAAGAAATGGCTGAGGAAAGCTTAAAAATAAATAAAGAATTCGAAGCAATTGAAGAAGATTTTGATTGGGAGTGGTAATCAAACTAAAATTTTAAAATGAAACTTTTTGATGTAGAAAGGGGGGATATATTTTTAGTAAATTTAGAACCAATTAGAGGACATGAACAAGGAGGAGTTAGACCGTGTTTAATTATCCAAAATGATGAAGGAAATAGACATAGTCCCTTAACAATAATCGCACCATTAACTTCTAAACTATTTTCAAGAGAATTTGCAACAAATGTATTTATTTCAAAACAAGATTCAAATTTAGATAAAGATTCTACTATTATGTTTAATCAAATAAGAACAATTGATAAGAGAAAAATTACTAAAAAAATATCTTCTTTAAATTATAACCTTATGGGAAAAGTTGATATGGCTATTAAGATTAGTTTAGGATTAGATTTTTAAGAGAGATACAGTTATTTTAATTCTTCCATCCTATCAATTAAATTTTCTATTGCTTTTGGACCTTTATTATGAAGAGTTCTATCTTCTTTCCATGCAAAAGGTTTGTCTAAGACTTTTAATCTAAAAATCTCAACTTTTCTTGGTGTGTCAATTCTGTAAAAACTTGAATTTTCTTTATTTAATATGACTGAATTCCAAACAATTGGATACCATGCCCCTAGTTTGTTTTTTGTCTGGTCTCTTATTCTTGTGATTATCTCTTCAGGATTATTATGATGTATTGCAAAATAATGTGACTGAATTGAGTCTAAATTCCTAAACTCTTCTTCATCTGGAAATTTTAAACAATACCCTTTTCTTAGAATATTTAAAGAATCTTCCCATTCTGAGATTGTTCTTATAGTACTATCATATAAAATTTTTGATTTCATGTTTGTTAAAGAGCAAAGTTGCTTTTAAATCTTTCTTAGTGTCCTTTTTAAGTAGTTACATATAGTAAGATTTAAAAAGGTAGGATAATATAGTATTTTATGGGAAATGCAAATTATGACAGTCAGATGAGAGAAGATTTAGATATGTTTTTTAGAGTAGGAGCAGATAGAACTAGAGATTATTTTAATTTAATTAATCAAGGATATGGAGATAAAAACAAGACCCTTATTTTATCTGAATTGCCTAAAAAACAAATTAATTCTGAACTTGAGGAATTAACCATAGATTCTGAAACCATGACAAAATTTCATGAAATTTATAAAGAGTTATACAGCATAGAAAATGCAGATTTTCTTCAACAACAAATGCTAATACAAAATGCTAGAAAGATTTTAATGAAACACGAAAAAACCGAATAAAAATGAAACAAAAAATATCTATTACTATTGATGAAAAACAGGTAAAAATAATTGAAAATTTATTAAAAGACAGTCAGTTTAGGAACAGAAGTCATGTTATTGAACATTCATTAAGGAGGTTTTTGGATGAAACAAAAGAGGCAAAATAAACCTCTATTTGTTACTACTATCTAATTACATTAAATAGAAAGCTTTAAATACTTAAAACACGTATATAAATTATTAAAAAATGGAAACAAAAACACCACAAAATCAAGAAAAAATTCCTTATATGTCTAAGAATGATTTTAGAAATAGTGAATACAATAACTTAAAAGATTGGGTTGCTTCTGTTGAATCTCGTTGGTACCAGATAGTTATAGGTCCTTCAATAGAAAACAAATCAAGATTAATAAGTGAAGATTTAAATGAAGCTGTGACTATCTTTTCAAGATTTGATGATATACAAGGATTAGAAATAATTGCTGGAAACACAAAACTTCCTGAAAATATAAGGGAAATTGCTCAAATGCAATTAGGTACTTTAACAAATAAGTTTCATAATACAAGTAATATGGGAGATAGATGGTTCCCTGTTAAAGGATTAAAACAACATTTTGGAATAAATCCTGTTGTAATTGATAGAGCTTATCATGGCGGAGGTATTCAAATATAAAATGGCACTTACAGATATAATTGGAAAAGATGCAATGAAAAAGATGTTAGGAGCAGAAATTGCTATTGACCCTAATTCAAATTATGATAGAAAAACTTTTGTTAAAAATGTTGGAACTTTAGTTGATTTGAATAAATATTCTGATAAATTAAGAAAAAATGTTAATGATTCTAGTGCATTATATGATTTAATTAATGTTCTTGGAAGATATACTCCTGGAGATTTAGAAACAAATATTAATACTTGGAAAAGTGACCCTCATCAGGCATTAATTCAAGCTAAAGATTTAGATGATGAAGGTAGTTATGCTATGGCTAAGTTTGTTGAAGGTAAAAGAGAAAAGCTTTTGGATAAATTAAATAAAGAGCAATTATATGGGTTTTTTGAAGCTCTTGTAAAACAAAAGATGATATGTAAACAAGACACTCCAAAAAACAAAAAAATAAAAGAATTAGCAGAGAAATCTTATGCAATTAAAAATGCAGAAAGTGAAGGGCATGACCCTTCTTATATAGTAAGTGGAGATGTACAGCAATTAATGGAAATGGCTTCACCTAATAAAAGAGAATTTATTATGAGAAATAGAAATGCTGTGGTTGCTTCTATGCATATTGCTGTTGTAAAAGCAATTAAAACTGAGTATTCTAAATTATTCAAAAAAGCAGATGGGAAAACTATTGACAAAACTCAAATTAAAAAGTTTTTAATTGATAATTACAAGATTGCTGAAGAGTTTATTGATGACCTTCCAAAAGAAGAAAGACCAGAACGTTGGAGTGATAATTTAAAACCTCAATATATGTTTTTAGCTACTGCAGTGCAACAGGTTGAAAAACCAAAGCAAAAAATGAAAGATAATAAGTCTTATGAGTTAAGAAAGAAAGCTGCAGAAGATTTAGGATTAATAACTTAAACAAAAGGTTTTTAGCTTAAACTATTATATTTTTTTATTGGCTTGGGTTGGCTTTGTCTCCCAAGTTTTTTCTTTTTTTATTTAGTTTATTAAAATTCAGGAGATAAATCTAACCTGAATTTTCTTTTTTATTTATAGTGCATAAACTAGATTAAAAGTTATTCATCAATAAATTTAAAGAGGTATTTTCAAAAATTAAATTCAAACTTAAGCCAAAATAATCACCTAAAAAATAAATAATTCATTTAAACTCGTTTATTAAATATTAATAAATTAAAAAATTTCACAAACATAAATTTATATAATTCTTTCTCTTAAACTTTTTATGAGTCAATGGAAAATTAAAACAAAAAAGGATGAAGAAGATAAAGAGGAGACATCTGAAGAAGACGATGAAGAGATTTCTGAAGATGATGAAAATCTAGATTCTTCTGATTTAGAACAAAACTCAGAACCTCTTGAAAATATTTTACAAGGAGTTTCATCTAGGCCTGCTTTTCGTTTTAACAGAGAGGTGGTTTCTCCATTTTTAGAACAAGAACCTATTGAAAATTTAGAACAAGGATTAAAAGAAATACCTTCACAATCAGGTTCAGAAAAAACAAATGAACCAGAACAGCCAATATTATATAATGCTCCTAAATATTCTGGAAGTTATGATTCAGGAGATTATGAAAATACAAGAAAACAAGATACAGAAATGGATATTTCTGGAGGAGCATTGATAACAAGAGAAACAATGCCTCAGTTTGGAGAGCAAAGAGGAATGAATTTTGGTGCATGGCAACAGCAAAATATGGACAGATTTGAATCTCAGGGTGAAAAATATCAAATAGGAAAAACAGAAAAATTCAAGCAAAGAGATGATTTACCTTTTCAGGGACAGGAAAAACCAAAAAGATTTTAATGTTTAATCCTTAAAAAATTAGTAAATAATTTATAAAAGATAAATAAAATCAAGCTAAACAAAACATCATTTAAGCTATTCAATTCATTTACAAGACCTAATAACAAATTATCTATAACTATTAAACAAGCAAACCTATAAATATTAAATATTATTAAGAAAAATAACAAAAAGAGGGAAAATAGAATAAATTTAAAATGTCTAACTTTGAATCTATTTATTCAGGAGCAAGTTTTCTTTTAGACCCTGAATATAGTTACATGGGATATAGAATTCCTACAAGAGAATTAGGTGGAACAACAAGTATTCAGACAGCAAATCAATTAAAAGAAGTTAATAATCTTTTAAATCAGGGTATTAAGAATACAGAAGTTTCAGTAATTAACCCAGAAGTTTTTGAGATGATGCCTAAAGACCATCTTAAAGAAATTGCTAGGTTAAATAAACTAGTAGGATCAGAATCTACAATACATGCTCCAACTCTAGACCCTTCTGGATTTACACAACAAGGATGGTCAAATTCAAATAGAGAAGAGGTAGAAAAACAATTCACAAATTTTGTTGAAAGAAGTCATGATCTTTCCCCTAATGGAAATATTCCTGTAACAATACATGCATCAGTTATCCCTGGAAGTGAAATGATGCCTGCTAAAGGTCCTTTGATAAGACCTGAAGAACAAGGGAAAGGAGAGGTTATGCAAAAAATGATTGCTGTTGACCAGGAGTCAGGGCAGTTTATTCCATTAGAAAGAGATGTAATGTATAGTCATAGAGATGCAGGTCCAATAATTCATACTCCTGAAGAAAGACTAGAAATGGCTAATAGTACAAAATGGATACAGGCAATTACAAATCTTGCTTTTTATAAAAAAGAAGCAGATGAAATTCTTGTTCCAGCTTATTCTAATATTCTTGCAATTTCACCAAATGGAAAACTTACAAGAGAACAAATGGAAGAAAATCAAGGAGATTTTGAAAAACTTCAAAGAGCAGATTTATTTTTAGATAATGTTGAAACTTCTTTTAGAAGTTTATTTGAACAAGCTGCAAAATATCCAGACCCAGAAAATAAAAAAGAAACCAAACAAGTTTTAGATATGATAAGAAAAGAATGGAAAGATAATGAAAAAACTATACAAAAGCTGAGAAGGGAAAACCCTGCAGAGATTCCTATGATAAAATCTAATTTGATAGATAAAAGTTTAGCCTTAATGAGACAATTAGGGAATGCTCCACCTGCACAATACAGAAAAGTTGAAGATTTTGCAAGAGAAAAAGCAAGTGAAACTCTTAGTAATGTTGCATTAAATACTTATAAAAGATTTGGGGATAGTTCTCCAATAATAAGTATTGAAAATCCTCCTTATGGTTCTGCAATTTCAAGTGCAGAAGATTTAAAAGGATTAATTCAAGACACAAGAAAAAAATTTAGTGAGAAACTTGTTAAAGAAGGATTTTCAAGCTCAGAAGCACAGGACCAAGCAAAAAAATTAATTGGAGCAACTTGGGATACATCTCATATTAGTATGATGAGAAAACAAGGTTTTGGAAAAGAAAAAATAGTTGAAGAAACAAGAAAGATTGCTCCTTTTGTAAAGCATGTTCATTTAAATGATAATTTTGGTTCAACTCATACAGACTTACCTCCTGGAAAAGGAGACCTTCCAATGTCTGAGATTATGAAAGAATTAGAAAAAGCTAAAGTTAAAGGTAAAAAAATATTTGAGGGAGGGGGATTTTTTCAGCATTTTCAAACAAGTCCTTTTTCATATCAATTAGAAGCATCAGGAAGTCCGATGTATGCTACAGGAGGAGTTTCTTGGAATCAAATGGGTGGGATGGGTAATTATTATTCAGGTCAGGGCCCAGTAAATCCTGGAATTCATCATTCTATGTATGGTTCAGGGTTTACAACACTCCCAACAGAGTTAGGAGGAGAAATGCCTGGAGGAGCATCAAGATTTTCAGGAGCACCTAATCAATAAAAAAGATAATAAGTAAGTTTTAAAAACATATATTACATCATTATAATGTCAGAAATTAAACTACATCCTAAAGGATGTAGAAGTTAGTTAGTTTTAATTTCTGAGCATCCTAAAAACAAGGAGTTATCACAAACTCTATATTGTTTTTTTGATCATTAAACAAAAAAGAGATAAGATGAATAAAAAAAATACTAAACATTTAGTTAAACCAAAAACAAATGTTAAAAAGATTTCTGAAAAACAAATGCCAACTTTGCAGTTAAAAAGTGAAAGAGATATTGCAATGGATTTTGCACAAAAGGTCTATATAAAATTTGATAAGATGGTTAAGGCAATAATTCTTTTTGGTTCTTCTGTCAAGCATACTAATGTGGTTGGTTCTGATATTGATATAATCATACTTCTTGATAATGCATCAATTAAATTTGATGAAAAATTAATTTTTTGGTATAGGGAAGAATTAGGGAAAATTATTCAAGAAAATCCATATAAACAAGATTTGCATATAAATACAGTTACACTAACCACCTGGTGGAATGATTTAACAAGAGGAGACCCAACAGTTATTAATATTATAAGATATGGTGATGTTTTAATAGATTTTGGAGGATTTTTTGGACCTTTAAGAGCACTTTTAGAGCAAGGAAAAATAAAACCAACACCTGAAGCAATTTATACTTGTTTAAACAGAGTGCCTATACATATAACAAACAGTAAACAAGCAGAAATCAGTGCGATTGAAGGAAGTTATTGGGCAATGGTAGATACTGCACAATCTTTGCTTATGTCAATCAAAGTTCTACCTCCAAGTAGAGAACATATTGCAATTTTACTAAAAGAAAATTTTGTTGATAAAAATATGCTAAAAATGAAATATGTTATAGATTTTAGAGATTTGCATGATTTACATAGAAAAGTAATGCATGGAGAAATTCAGGATATTAATGGAGGAATTATTGATTCATGGCAGAAAAAAGCAGAAGACTTTTTTAATGTTGCTATAAAAATAATTGAAGAGATTGTTTAAAATATCATAAATGATTTTTTATTGAATTCAGGAACCCACAAAAACTTTTATGGTTTTTGGGGCCCAGAAAATTTCTAAAAATTTTCTTTGGGACAAGTCTAACCTGAATTTCTTTATTTTTATTTATAGTGTCTAAACTGAATTAAAAGTTATTCATTAATAAGTTTAGATGGGTATTCTTAAAGATTAAAATTATATTAAAACTTAGATTTATTTCCTGAATTTAATTCTGAATTAAAAAATCTAAATAAAATTATTCTTAATTTTATTTATTTATCAAAACCAAAAACCTCTTCAAGCTTGCTTTTTGGAGCTTTTGCTGATGCTTCATCTGCATATGGGAATGAAGCCATTCCGTGAGCTTTTTTATAAACATCAAAGAGAAAAAAACAATTATTTATTGCATTTGCTTCTGCTATATTCCTTAAATATTCTTCAGGATAATTATCTTTTTTTATTCCGTTTCTTTTTATAAGGCTAAGTTCTTTATCTTCTTTTTCTCCAAGCAAATCTTCTTTTGGTTCTTCTGTTGGTTTTTTTTGCGATTTTAAAAAACTAAAAAGTGCTGAAAAAGGATTAGTGTCTTCTTCAGAATCTTCTTTCTTGTTTGTATCTTCTAAAAGTTCTTTTAAATCTAATTTTAAGGTTTTTAATGATTCATCTGTCATTCCTTGAACAAGCTTTAATGAATCTTCTAAATCTGATTCTCCTAATTTTGATTCAAATAATTTAATTTCTTGTTCATTTAATGCATATGCCTTAAAAGTAACATCTGCTCTTCCTCCAAAAACATAATGCTGACCTGCTTTTCCTGGAATTCCTCTGAATTTAAAATCTATAAAAACAACACCTGAATATTTTCTTAATCCCTTTAAGTTTTTAAAATTATAAGGCAGATTTTTGTCTGTTACTTCTTGTGAAACACTAACTACACTGGTCGCCATTAAAATAAGCTGTAAAAAAATAGTATTAAAAACATTTACTAGCTCTGGTTGTGATGCTAATTTTTCATTTTGTGATAATTGTTGGGCTGCTTTAAGATAAGGTTTTGCCCATCGTGCATTTAATTTTAATGCATTTGTTTGGCTCTTTAAATAAATTTTTTCAATTTCAAATCTTTTTCTTAATTCTTGTTCACTTCTTTTTTTCCATTCAAAAAACTCCTGAACACGAGGCTTAAGAATTCTTTTAACTCTTTCATTTAAATCCATATCATCAATTTCTTTAACAGACTTAGCTATTAAAAAAGAGTCCCTTAATGTTATAAAGTTTAAGTTTCCTGAAGAAAGAGCATTTATGCTTCCCTGGCCTCTTTGAATATCTACTTTATCCATCCACATTTGCTTTAATGCTAATAATCCTGCTTCTGCTTCTGCTGAGTCATTTGATTTTGCAGAATCATAATAACTAAGTCTTATTTTAAATTCTTTTAAATCATAAATAAGATTTATGACTCCTTTTAAAATATTATTTACTGTCCCTAAAACTCTTGATGCTTCTTGTTGCATCTGGCTTACTTTACCTTGTAATTCTGAAAAATGTCCGCTTCCTGGAGATGATGCAAAATTATCAACTATTTTTTTAACATTGCCTCCAAAAACTTTATTCATAAGGTCTAGTATCCAAAAATAAATAGGTTCTAGTGTTTCTGATGATGAATTATAAACAAGATTAAACTCTTCAGATGGCTTTGGCTTTGCTTTTTTAATTCCTTCATCTAATCCTTTAGTTTTTATTAATCTTTTATACTCATTAATCTGGCTTGGAGTGCCGTCATAATATCTATCAGGATTAATTGCACATATAATATTGTCTATTTCTGACATTTTATTCTCCTTTTTATTAAAATAATAAGAATAAGTTGTTTAAAAAATCTTCTATGATAAATTTGTTGATTGGTGATACCCTAAAATTTGAGTGTCTTCATCAACCCAAAATTTTTATTTTTATCAATAATTTTTAAATTTTTCAAGCTTTTAAATTAATTCTTTAGTTTTAAATAGAATTAATATACTGATTCAGATATTTTTTTATACTTCTTACTTTTTCCTAACAAGTCAGGCTAGTGTTTCTTTATAAAATCCATCATACTTTTTCTTTCAAATTTTAAAACCTCTCCTGTTTCTGAATTAATTAACACATGAAGTATTATGAGCTGGTCTAACATACAAGTTAAGTTCCAGATTAACTGGTTTTCATGATTTTGCAAAACTGCAATTATTTTACTAAATTCTGCAGTAATTTTGTTTTCTCTTGCTTTTTCTTTTGCTATGTTTGAGATAATATCTAAATCTATTTTTACTTCTGAATTTATTTTAGTTAGCTTTTGTTGAGTAGGCATATCTGGATTTACTAATCTGTCTTGTTTCATAACAACCTCTTTATTCTTGTCTAGTTCAAATGTGTAAATTTTATCTGACTCTGTTTCTGGAAGTTTGTAATCAACAGACTCTTTATTATCATTACTTAAGAAATCAATTATAAAAAACCCTGCAACAAGCTCTGCATTTGAATGTTCTTGTTTAAATTTTTTAAACACTGCTGAGTTCATTACTATTTCGTAAGTTTCTTTAAATGTTATCATGTTTTTAAAAAGAAGTTAGGGTTTTTAAGAATTGTTATGATTATTCATAATTCTTTATTTATGTCAGAAATTAAACCACATCATAAATGATGTGGATGCAATATTGCTGTTTTAATTTCTGAGCATCCTAAAAACAAGGGGCTGTCACAAACTCCACACTTTAGTGTGGAGTGCCCCATTGTTTTTTTGATTTTTGAACCATAACCAAACACCTGAGACTAATAATACTATTGCTCCAGTAAGTCTAGGAAGACTTGCAACTCCTGTTCCAATAACATTTCCAGTTATTGTAGCATTTGCTGAAATAAAACTCAATCCAGTTATACCTAAAATTGATGCAGCTATTCTTCGTGAAAGAGCAACAGATTCTAAAGCTCTCGGTACATATTCTGCATTATATTTTACTTTTTCATTGATTGCTCTTTTAATAACCGAATATTTCCCTTTATTCATCATATTATTTTCATAAAGAACATTTATTGCAGCATCTACAAATCCCATATCATTAACTTCTTCAACTGCTTTTGCTATTTCAGGCATTCTTTTAGCATAATCTCCTGATTGAAGGAGTTTGTATAAATCTCTGAAAGCTCCCATTGTTTCGTCTAAATATTCTTCTCCTTTAAGAATTTCTTTAGGTAATCTTCCTGAGAACCAATTTTTAGACTCTTTTTGTAACCCTGTTCTTAATATTAATCTTTTTCCTTTTTCATTGAAAAACTCTCCAGCAGCAACATATCCTCCGAATTTTTCAGTAAGGTCTTTTAAGTCTATTGTTCCATCTGATTTTTCAAGATATTTATTAAGCTCTTGATTTATTTTCTTTTTATCAAGATAATCAAATAAAAATTTTTCTTGTTCTGCAAATCTTGGATGTTTTTGAATAATTCCAGCTATTCCTTCTTCAACAGCAGAATTAACTATTGCACCTAAATCAATATTCCCTTGATTTTTCTCTGCTCTTTCCTCTTTTGTCATATTATGATTAAAATAATAGTGTTAATAAATTTGTTGGTGATTGTTACGAAGGTTTAAAAATAGAGTTATAATTTAAAAAATATGACAAGAAAAATAAATCCATTTAATCCTGGGATTCTTCATCTTAAGATTATTCCTTTAAACAACAATATAAGGGCAGCAGTAACTAAAGTTTATTATACTTATACTCAAACTAAGAAAGACCCTTGTATTGAAGAGATAAATGAATATACTGAGAGAATTGAACATCCTAAATCTTTTCCTAGAGATTTTAGTCTTGCATGCAAAGAAGAATATTTAGTTTTAAACCCAGATAATACTTATTCAATAACAGATAAAGGAAAAAATCTATTGGGAACTCAAGGTTTTCAGTCAATTCCAAGAGGTTCAAGTAGAATGAAATATATAAAAGAAAGGATAACTGAAAAAAATAAAAGAAGCAGAACATTAGTTCATAAGGTTTGTTAAGATTCTATAAGATTTATTGATATAATTAATTTCGGTATAATTAAATTTGATATAATTTATTTTAGAATCATTAAGTTTAATACAATTAATTTTAAAAAGGGTGTTAATGTGAAACTAAAATGATACCAATAGAAGTTGAAGGAACATTTGGAGAATTTAGTTACAGAGGAAAGACTTGGGGGTCTGTTTTTTTATCAACTGATTCAAGAATGAATGAAGAAGATAGAATGAGATTTAGAATACAAATAGCTGATATGTATTTAGATAAGAAAGATAAATCAAATGTAAGGGGCAAAGGATATGAGGGTATGATAACTACTAATGGAAAATCTTATCTTATTGGCGGGTTTTATGGTCAGGCATTTGATGTTAGGTTGGAAACAGACCATGGGAAATCTAATCTTTCTCTTTTAGTTTCTCAATATGCTGACCCTGAATTGAATTAAAAGATTATTTGGATAATCCTGAAAATATTATATATTCTTTTAATAACCAGAATCTTTTAAAACCACTTATTTGTGTAGATTTTATGGAAGTATATGCAGTTTCAGGAAAAGGCGGAGTTGGAAAAACAACTGTAAGTGGAGCACTTTCTCTTGTTAATACAAAATATGAAAAGACATTGTGGGTTGATTGTGATAAACAAGGGAAAGCTATAACCAGAACAATTTCTCCAGAAGGAAAAATTAAGATTCCAGAAAAATATGGAGAGATATTCCAAACAAATACTCCTAATTTATTTGGAGGAGCAATTTTAAATTATGAATTTAAATCTCTTTCTCGAGCAGATTCTAAAGAAGCAATTTCTTCAGGGATAAATAGAGATAAACAGTTTAAAGAGTATATAAAACAGTTTAAGGGAATATATGGTATTGGAGCTTATAATGATATGATGTCAACATTTTTTGGTGTTAATTCAAATCCAGACCAGGCCTTGGACTTTGCAATATTATCTGATATTATTTTAAATGCTAAAAATACAGGGATAGAAAAAATATTTTTGGATTTAGAGCCAACAAGAGGGACTTCAAGATTAATCAAAAATTCTGAACAAACTGCAAGAGCATTAAAAAATATGAGTAAATATGGTTTGCCCATTCTGACTATGATTGGATTCAAATATCCTGATATTCAAAGATTTTTAAAAGGGGACTATATTAAAAATGCAGATATTAATGGCAAAATTATGATGGAGACAGTTCAGACAATTTTAGATTCAAAATTTATTTTAGTTTGTGGACCAGAGGTTTCTAAGGTAGATGAAATGCTTTATGATACACAAAAAGTTGTAAAATCCTTTGGAGGAAAAATAGATTCTTATGTAATTAATGATATAAGGACCCATAATACTCTTAAAGAAATAGCAAGTCAGAATAGGCAGATTGAAAGAGTTATTGAAGAAGGCAAGAAAAATCATGTCCCTATTATAAAAATTGGACATTATCCAGAATTATGTATAGACAATACCAAGGATAAAAGTAGAATAGAAACACTCACAAAAATAGGATGTTCTTTGAATTATTAGTAAGCACAAAAATACTAAATCATTTCTTTAACTTCTCTTTCTATTTGTTTGATAAAATCATTTCTCTTTATTGTCTGAACTTTTCCATTATGTCTTACTGCAACCGAATCTGATTTTTCTTCTTTATCTCCTATTACAAGGATGTAAGGGATTTTTTCCATTTCAGCTTGTTTAATCTTCCCACCTATTGGCTCTGATTTTAAATCAATATCAGCTCTAAATCCTAATTCATCTAATTCTTTTACTAATTTTTCACAAGCTTTATTATTTTTATCTGTAAAGTTTATTACTCTTAATTGTTTAGGAGCTAACCATAAAGGTAATCTCCCGTTTGTATTTTCTAATAGAACCCCCATAAACCTTTCCAAGCTTCCATAAATAACTCTGTGGAGCATAATTGGTCTTTGTTGTTTATTATTTTCATCAATATAAGTTAAATCAAATCTTTCTGGCATCTGAAAATCCAATTGTATTGTCGAGCATTGCCATGTTCTGTTTAAAGAGTCTTTAACATGAAAATCAATTTTTGGTCCATAAAAGACTCCATCTCCAGGATTAATTTTATATTTCATTTTTTTCTTTTTCAAAACATCTTCAAGAGTTTTTTCAGCAAGATCCCAAACTTTTTCACTTCCCATTCTTTTTTCAGGGCGAGTTGATAATTCCACATGATCAAAATTTAAATTAAAAGTCTTATAAAACTTATTAATTAATTCAATTATTTTTTCTATTTCTGATTCAATTTGTTTTTCTGTGCAAAAAATATGTGCATCGTCCTGTGTAAATTGGATTACTCTAAACAATCCTCCTAAAACTCCTGATAATTCTTGTCTGTGAACCTCTCCTAGCTCTGCTACTTTTAATGGTAAGTCTTTATAGGATTTTGGAGTAGTTTTATAGACTAACATTCCTCCAGGACAATTCATTGGTTTAACTGCAAAAATTCTCTTTTCATATTCTGTTAGGAAAATATTATCTTTGTATTTATCCCAGTGTCCTGAAATTTGCCATAATTTTTTATCTAAAATTTGAGGAGTTTTAATTTCCTGATAGCCTGCTTTTTTGTGTTCTTCTCTCCAGAATTCAATTAGTTTATTTCTTATTATTAATCCATCATTATGCCAAAAGACCATTCCTGGAGCAACTTCTGAGAACGAGAATAAATCCATTTGCTTTCCAATTATTCTATGGTCATTATCTTTTAGTTCTCTTGTGTCTAGTTTTGATTTAGAAATTTCTTTAAGAAGTTGGTTATAGTCTATGCTTAAAGAACCAAGGTTCTTTGAAGCTTCAATCTCCTTTTCATTAGTCTTTATTTCTCTTGAAAGTTCTGATAAAGGATGTCCTTTAACTTTTAGTTCAAACTCTTTATAATAACCAAAAGGAGCTCTTGTTGTGTTGAATTTTTCACTTGAAAGTTCTTTTTCTGCTGATTCTAAAATCTTAAGTGCAAAAGAAGGATTTGATAAAGAGGAAGATAAATGAGCATAAGGATATAGCACAATATTCTTTGCATTAACTTGTTTTACGATATTTTTTATTTCAGTTATGAGTTGATTAACAATATTTGGGTTAGATTCATCTTGTTTTTCTATTGCAGTAAGAATTACTAAGGGTTCTTTTATTTCTATTTCTTTTTCTCTCTCTTTAGATAGTTTTTCTGGCTCTTTTAGTGCTTTTTTTAATGGTTTAAACTTGATATAGTCACAGTGTAATGAAAGTATTTTCATAGAAAGATAAGATGGGAAGGATTTATAAAATTATACTCTGTCTTAAGAGACTAAAATTTTAGGTCTTAGGGCTAATGTTTTAGACTAAGTTAGATTAAGTGTCAC
>JBAYNB010000009.1:0-20410 GCA_041679005.1 Candidatus Pacearchaeota archaeon | reverse complement strand
AGCTAAGTGAATCTTTGCACCTTTATCAGTGTACAAATAATTACATGCTTTACTTACATTTAATGTTGTGTTTTGTAAAGGGTCTACTTTTATTGTAGCAGTACTACCATCAGCAAGAGTTAAGCTTCCTGACATAGCAGGATGACTTAAACTAATAGTTACAGTATCAGAACCACTTCCTTGGTCTTTTACTTTAACTTCTTTAGTTGATGCAGTTGCTCTTATACTACTTACTCTCCAAATTTGAGTATATTCATTACTACAAGTAATAAAATAACCATTTTCAGAAACATTTTCAGTAGTAGCAACAGCAATGTCATATTCTTCTCCTACTCCAAGAGCAGTAGCATTGTAGTCATATGTTTGACCAGGACCAGTACTATCATTACTAGCATAAGAAGAGTTTAATTTGATATTTGAAACTTCTAAGAAGTCCATATCATAAACTTTTCCAGCTTTATTAGTAAATTTAATACTAGCAGTCTTTTCACCGCTTGGCTTGATTAAGATATTGTCCTTTGAGTCTGCCTCAAGTTCAGGACTAACAGATACTAAATCCATTTTTACAGTTCCAAAAACAGGATCTGTCATAGAATCACCCAATTTTAAGTATTTAACTGGGTCTTCTAAATCTTTTGGAGTAACATCTATTTTTATCTCACTCACCTTACCTCCAGAAGTAGTTAATGTAACATTAGTTCCATCAATTGCTGTTGAACCTAAAGTTACGTCTTCTCCATTCTGTAAGATTATTTTGTTAGAGTTTAAATATAGTTCAGCATATCTGCTTGTTCCAGCAACATTAGGCCCAACAATATTCTTAACATAAACATCTACACCATTGATTTTTCCAGACCATCCTTCATCCTTACTTTCAGTTACACCGTCCATAGTTATTGAAGCAGTGTCTGAATCTTCAACAGCAATACTTATTGTATGTCCTTCAACTGTAACAGTTTCTCCATCTTGAACCATTACAGGAGTAGCTTTTTCAAACAAAACAACCTTAGTTGTTGTTAAATCAGCTTTACTTCCAGTAAACACATAATCTCTTCCAAAAATCTTTATTGATTCGTCAGTTAATTTTGTGGTATTAGCTGCAGTTGGAAAGATTAGTTTTAATGAGTAAACATAAGCAGTACTATCAAGGTAAGTATTAATTACCGGAGTTGCTAGATTATCAGAAGTATCACTGTATATAGTAAAAGTGTTTGGAACTTCAATTTTTTGTTCATAATCTAACTCTGTTCCATCATCATCAACAAGACTACCATCAGCTAAAACTGCTGGTAATTGATCTTTTGAGAATGTAGATTTAGTAGTATTCATGAAATCTCCCATATATAATGGTTGACTTGAAGTCTCAACAGCCTTTGCTTCTCCAGAAACACTTGCATCTGTTGTACCAGTAACTCTTGTTTTTAGTTGGTCGTATATATCAATAGCTCCAGCCATATCAGTTGAAGCAGCATTAGTACCATATACTATTGCAGCACCATCTGTGAATGGTTTAGGGTAAAGGTTTGCAGCAGCAGCAAAACTAATTGTGCTAGCTAACATAACTCCACTTGCTAATATCGAAGCCACTTTTTTAAAATTAATCATTTTTCGTTTTTATTAACCTCCTTTCAATAATCATAACTATTATGTCTTTTATAACAATATAGGGGATTGTTATTTTAGACACCTCTTTCTGTAGTCCCTATCAGAATCTCTGTGTATTCTAACCAATTTTTTATTACTTAATGAATTATTAAGCAATAACTTAGGACAGCCAAATTTTGTTTAAAAAGCTTTCGACTGGAGGGTTAAAATATCACATTTTACCCCTCATTTTTAAAGGTTTATTTATAAAGCTTTCGGTGTCACTAGCCTATAGATATAGAGTTATCCTATATGGTTTCTATTCTTTATTTTAGTATACTCTATATTTTAAAACATATATATATTAAAATAACCAGTATCATCAATATATATCTTTTTAATATGGGGAAAAATTTATATACTATGCCTTCTTCGAGGATTTATCAATAAAAATAAAGAGAAAAATGGCAAAAGAGATTAAAACTAGAACAATAACTCTAATTGAAAAAGAAGGGACATTTTCAACAATATTTCATAAATTTAAAGGAGCTAATAAAAAGGAATCTGATGTATCTAATCTAAGACAGCTTTTAAGCAATGAAAAAGCACGATTATTAGATGTTTGTAAGACAAAAAACCCCTCTTCTATCTATGAACTAGCTAAGATCTTAGGAAGAGATTTTAAAGCTGTAAGGCAAGATATCAAACTACTAGAACAATTTGGGTTTATTGAACTTATATCTTCTATAAAACAAGGAAGAGAAAGACTAAGGCCTGTTGTAGATGCAGATGAAGTTATCATAACTATTAAACTATAATTGTTCTAGCTTCCCCATTTTAGTCTCTCTAAAAACCTTACTTTAGAATTATCTTCTCTTTTTATTAAGAATATAAACTGCCCAGCCAATTAGGACCACTATTACAATGATAACTATAACTATCCAAGTTTTATTAGTTTTAGTTCCTTCAGAAGCTGTTCCTTGTTGTTCTTGACTCTCAGAAGAAGAGCTTTCATTCTTTTGAGTGGCTGTTGTTGCAATAACCTTCTCATAAATTGATTTAATAGTAAGATTTGCTTTATTACTTGTAATAGATACTAACTTAACATTAATATCATAATAACCATCAGAGGTAACATCAAACTTTTGTTCATCTCCAAGATTAAGCACTTTTTCTTGAGTTACTGAAGACACTTCCACTGTTGCAGTTGTTGTGGTAAGTGCTTTGACTCCTACTGTGTGAAGAGTATTATTTATCTTAATTCTTGTTCTGCTTTTTACTTCTAATTGTCTTGTTATCTCTTTAATTAAACTAAAATCCTTGCTATCGTCTGCAAAAGTCTGAGTATAACTTGTGCTAGAACTACTTCCACCACCACTACCAGGAGCATAATCTCCACTACCGGTTACACTATAACTAAAACTGCTAGTATTTACATTCCCAGCATCATCTGTTGCAGTACATGTAGCTATAAGATTATCTCCTACATTTACTGTTGAAAATCCTGTTACACTCAGTGTTGGGCTAGTATCATAAACATCATAAGCAGTGCATGAACAAGTTATTGTATCTCCAGAATAAAAAGAACTATCCGAACAATTATATACCACCTGCGGTCCAACTGTGTCTAAAAGAATACTTAATGTAGTTGTATAATTAGTGTTCCTATAAGTATCATTAACTGTTGCATTTACATAATAATTCCCTTGAGCTAATCCTGTAAAATTAATAAATGTTGATTTTAAGGTAGTAGAATTAGTATAATTAATCTGGTTATGGGTTGAGTTAAATAACTGTATTATTATATCGCTGATAACCCCATTATCTGTTGCACTAACATTTACTGCAATACTTGATTTAGATAAATTGCCTGAAGAATTAATTCCAGGATTAGCAAAAGAAATTGTTGCAGGCACTGTAGTATCATTTATCTTAAAAGTGATATTTGTGGTATAGGTTTTAGTGGTATTTGAAGTATTCACAATTATAATATACGTACCAGGTGAAGAAACACTAACATTAAACCAAAAATATTTCCAAGTTAAATTCATAACAAGATTAGTGTTATTCCAGGTTAGTGTACTGCTCTTATTTAAAAAAACATGAGCTCCGGCACTTGTTCCATTAGTATTTGAAATAAAAGATAAGGTTGTTGGAAGAGTAATGTTTATGTTAGTTATGTTTGCAATTGCAGTAGTATCTGTATTATTCACTGTAATATTTAGTGTGTAGATATTTAATGAACTTTCATTTATTGAGTAATTAGCTCCTTGAGAAGTACTAATTACATGTGCTCCTAAAATCAATTGTACAGACAATCCTAGAAAAACAATAATAAATAATAATTTATTTAGTTTAATCATCTTCCCCTCTTTTCACAAAATTTCATAGGAGTAAGTTATTTATAAATGTTCCTTTAAAACATTCTTCTTAATTATTTGTAAATTAAAAAAATTAAAATTCTCCTCTCTCTAATCTTTCTATCTCTTGTTTATCTGCTTCAAGTCTTTTTCTTGCTTCTTCTAATGAACCATTTCTTTTTCTTATTTCATCTAGTTCTCTTTTAGCTTCTTCTAATTTTCTTTCTGCTTCATCTATTTTAGTATTGTCTCTTGGAAGAACCCTAAACACTTGGTCTTTAACTTCAGGTTCACCATTGAGTTTAGTTGATTGTAATGTATTCATTTTACTTCTAAAGATAAAAAAAACTAGAGTGCCGATAATCAAGATGCCTAAAATAGAATAAGTTATCTTTGAAGTAAAAATAGAACCTCCAATATTTATTGCTTTTCCAGTTATTCCTGTAACTTCTGCATTTGTTTCAGAAGAGTTTATCTCTTGAGTATCTTCAACAACTACTGAAACTTCAATGCCTTCTTCTGTACTAGAACTTGTATTAGATTCATTTATAATTTCTTCAGTAGTAGAATTGTTAATCATAGCTTCTTCAATACCCTCTTGTTTTCCTGATTTAACTAATTGAGGAGGATTAACACTACTATCTATTTCAACAGGCCATCCTGTTTTAATATGTTCTCCATTATTATTAAATAATTGAACAGGTCCTCCTGTAAATTGAATTGGTGCTCCTCCAACTATCGCTCTTACCATTATTGAAATATCTATTTTATTAATAACATCTGAAGAATAAGTAATATTAATTATCCCATTTTGGTCAGCCATCTGGTCTAAAAATTGACCATTTTCTAAAGTTCCTTTTCCATCAATATCTAATACTCTTATTGTAACAATATACCCGGGTTTTGTTTTGACTTTTATAGGGGTGTCTAGTGCTAAAGCCATCGGCATAATTATTAATAATAACAAAATTAAAATTGCAAATCTTTTTTTAAACCCCATTTTCAATATTGATGAATTTCTCTTATTTATAAATTTTCTTATAATCCAAGATTATATTCCTTAGACAAATAATTATCATTTATAGAAATAATCCTAGTGCGAAGAATTAATTGCTGTTCTTAAAATCTCTGTTTTGTCTAATCTTTCCCAACTAAAATCATAGTCATTTCTTCCAAAATGTCCATAGGCAGCAGTTTTTTTATAAATTGGTCTTTTAAGATCTAAACTTTCAATTATGCCTCGAGGGGTTAGATTAAAATTATCATAAACTAATTGAGATATTTTTTCTTCTGGAATTTTATTTGTTCCAAAACAATCTATGTTTATTGAAGTTGGTTTTGCAATACCTATTGCATAACTTAATTGTACTTCGCACTTGTCTGCTAATCCTGCCCCAACAATATTTTTAGCAACATATCTTGCCATATATGCGCCACTTCTATCAACCTTTGAAGGGTCTTTTCCTGAAAAAGCTCCTCCGCCATGTCTTCCAACTCCTCCGTAACTATCAACAATAATTTTTCTTCCTGTTACCCCTGTATCTCCTTCAGGTCCGCCTATAACAAATCTTCCTGTTGCATTAATATAAATTTTTGTTTGTTCATCTATGTATTCTTTACAAACAGGATAAATGACTTTCTCAAAAATTTCTTTTTTTAAAATCTGTTCTGGAGTATCTTCTAAATGTTGTTGTGCGATTACAATCGCAGTTATTCTTTTAGGTTTATTATCCTCATATTCAACAGAAACCTGTGATTTGCCGTCAGGTCCTAATCCTTTTACTGTATTTGTTTTTCTAACAAAAGCTAATCTTTGTGTTAATTTATGAGCTAAGATAATTGGTAAAGGCATTAATTCTTCTGTTTCATTACAAGCATAACCATACATCATTCCCTGGTCTCCTGCACCTTGTTCTTTTTCTTCTCCTTGTCCTTCAGAAACTCCTTGAGAAATATCTGGACTCTGTCCGTGTATACTCACCCAAACTCCTGCGTCTTCATAATCCATTCCAAACTTAGGGTTTGTATATCCAATTTCTTTTAAAACATTTCTTGCAATTCTTTGTGCATCAAAAAATCCTCTTGTTGTAACTTCTCCAGCAATATGAACACTTCCTGTTGTTACCATTGTTTCAATAGCAACTCTTGAGTCAGGATCTTGTGCAATTAAATTATCAAGAATAGCATCAGAGATTTGGTCACAAATCTTATCTGGATGTCCTTCAGTCACACTCTCACTTGTTATCACATATTTTTTCATTTTTTTATAATCCAAAAAATCCTGCAGGGTTTTTAAATAATATGTAGGTGAATTATATAATAATAGACAATTTATATAAACTGTTTTTATCATATTATCTTATATCTCTGCCCTTATAGTTTAGCCTGGATAGAACACGACCTTGCGGAGGTTGGGACCTCGGTTCAAATCCGAGTAGGGGCATTTAGTTTATCTAATATAAACTTCAAAAAATAAAAAATTTATATTAAAAGAGAAAATATTATTTGAAAAGATTCCATCTAGATTTCATAGAGAGATATAAAACTATTATCCCAAAAAATCCAAATAGTGCTGAAAAAATATCTAACCCAATGGCTAGATTCATTATAAAAACTATAATTGAGACCCCACAAAAAGCAAAAAATGGCCATTTCTTCCACATAAATAAAAATATTACAAAAATAAAATTAACTAATGCTAGTAATCCATAGACATACCATACCCAATTAGCAACATTAGGATAAACTGAAGCCATAGCTTTGGTGAATATAAGATAAATTAATGCAGTAAAAAAATTGGCGATTAACATTATTATTAACCAAATAGTTAACCAAACACCCCGCTTTTTTTCTAATTTAGCCATAATAAATTATAGAGTAATATTTTATTTATAAATCTTCACCTTATTTGGGCATTTAGTATATTTTTTAAATAACTCTTTCTAAACTCTTTTATGGATAAAATAAAAATAGCATTAGGAACAACTTCAAAATGGAAAATAGATTTTGTAAAAAAAGTTTTAAATGAGATAGGTATAGAATCTGAGATTATACCTATAAAAGCAGATAGTAAAATCTCAGAACAACCCATAACTGAAGAGGAAACAATTCTCGGCTCGATTAATAGGGCCAAGCAATCTATTAAAGAATATCCCAATGCAGATATTGGTCTAGGTATTGAAGTGGGGTATCATAAAGATAAAGATGGAGATTATGAAATGTTTTGTTATGCAACAATTGTAGAAAATGATAATTATCAATGGTCTAGTTGTTCCCATAAATTTTTACTTCCTAAGATATATCAGGAAATTATTAAAAATAATAAAGAACTATGCAAGCATGTAGACGAATACTATAAAAAAGATAATCACCCAGCAACACAATATCTAGCTAAGATGATAGATAAAAGAGAACCATTTATTACTGAGGCTGTAAGAGGAGTAATTCTTAAATTTTTTAGAAAAGAGGATTTTTGATTTTAGGTTTGTCTCTCCATCAATTATTAAGATATAGTGTAACTGGTGAGTGATAACAAATAGATAGATTTAAATAGTTTCAATATCTACACTAATTATGGAAAATACAAAAATAGATGCTATTGCAATAGTAATTGTAGCTGCATTAATTGTAATTTTGGCTGTTTTTATGAATCTAGCTTTAAATCTTAATCTTGTTCAAAATCTTATAATGGGATGGACACTAACAATTTTTTATTCTGTTTTTACTCTTTTCATTAGCGGAGCGACAATTTTTCCTATTTCGAGAAATAAAATAAATGAAATAATCAAAGAAGTAGAAAAACCAATTTATATTGACAGACCAGTATATATAGAAAAACAGGTTCCTATTCAGATTCCAATTGAAAATAAAACTATCGAGGTCGTTGAAGTAGAAAAACCAGCAAAAATAATTTATGTAAATAAACCAAGAAAAAAATTAAATATTCCAAAATATAATTATTTGGCTTCTACAGAAGCAAAAGTTTATCATAAAAGAAATTGTAGATTCTCAAAATTAATTAAGAAAAAGTTTAAATTTAGTTCAAATAACAAAGATGTTTTTATAAAAAAGAAATATCATGCTTGTAAGCTTTGTATTAAAAAATAAGGTTAGAAACTTTGATTTTTAAATCTTCTAGCTTCCACAAACTTCTAACTCTATATTAAGTGTACCTGAATCAAGAGTAGTCAATGGGATTGAATGACTCCCTCCATAACTATTTGAACATTTTTCAAATATGCCTTCTTGAAACTTTAGGATTTCTTCATTAGGTAATTCTTCATTTAAAGGAGAATAATAAATATACACTTTGTATGCTTTATTCTGACATTCATTTTTATCCTCGCATATCTCAAGCCCCTGCTGAATAATATATTTTAAAGTTGTATTAAGAACTTCACATGCTGTTCTTCCGTCTAAACATCTGTCATCTTCCCAACAGGATTTTATTAATTCTTGTCCACTTTTATATTGAGGTACAAAACCAACAACACATTCAGTAGTATAATATGAACTTGCCTCAAGAAGATTTGCCACTGTAACACTTGTTTTTCTATCTGTTTCTCCTCTGCTAAGACTAAGCCCTAGGAAGATTACACCGACTACGCTTACTAATACAATTATTAAAACAAATCCAATTATTTCTTGTTGTGATTTTTTATTTTTATTTATCTTTTTCATATTATTCTCCTGCTATTTCTATCTCAGTTCCTGCAATGACTTTTGCAATTTCACATCTTTTATAATTTTCTCCATTTTCTAATTCAACTCTACAAAGAGCAACATAATTTGAAATTGTTCTTTCATTTTTAACATTTTTATCATAAATCTCAAAAACATCACAGTCTGGATAATTTGTTGGTGTGCAAGTAATCCATTTACTTTCATCTTTATTCATCGGAAACCCACTACTTCTTAATATCTTTAGACTTGAAAAAGACCAGAACTTTTCATATTTTACATTTTGCATTAAACCAATTACTTTATCTGCATCAATGCAATTAGGTTCTCCACAATTAAATTCAGCAGCATCTGCAAGATTAGTTATAGAAGATAAAGTTCGTTCTTCAGAAACAGCATTTGCACTTTTAGTTAAATGGGCAAAATAAATTGAAAATGCAAATAATCCTACAAGAATAAAGAATAAAAGAACTGCAACTAAAAAGAATGCCATTTCCTGAATCTTCAATTGAGCTTTTGAAGATTTAGGAACCAAAAATCTATGATTCTTGTGAACTTGGATTTTTAACTGAGCTTTTTTATCTATCATGTTAGTACAACCTGCATGCACTTGCTGTTGCCTTATTTATTGTATTAATATTTTTTGCATAATTTGCTAAACCTATTATCTCTTTTGAAGAACTAAGATTTTGAGCAGAATTCATTAAAATTCTTAAACTTGGTTCTATATCTGAACCACATCCTTTTCTTTCAATAATTTTTATCTTATCAATATAAATTAAACTTAACTCATTAAATTTATTCATTAATCTTTTTAAATTACAATCATAAATATCTGGAGAAGAAAATATAGCTGCATAAAGTAAACTATCTACATAATAAAGATCATTTATTCCTTTTGAAACCCTTCCATAATCATAAGGAGTATCACAAAGATTTGAACCACCGTCCTGACAGCTTCCAAAAACTTTTATATCGCATTCAGAACTCTGAGCCCCAAAACAAACTGTAATTCCAGTACAATTTTGTAAGCTGTCTGCAAATTTAATATTTTCAACTCCTAAATTTTTAGTAATATCTTTTTCAATTTGATTAGGAGCTCCAACAAAGCAATAATCATTTGTGTTTATTATAATTAAGTCTGCAACTTTAAAAGGCATTAAAAATTCCTTAGAAAAAATATTAAATAATTTTCCTTGACTAACTTCTTGTGAGAAAACATATTTATTATAAAATGGAACTGCTCCCCCTTTCTCTCCAAAATTCTCACCAAAGGTTTGTTCTGAAAAAGAAATTGTTTGTTTCCCGAATGGGGAATTTTCCATTGAACTGCATTCCATAAAAATTTTTGTTTCTTTTTTAAATTTTATTTCACTTGATTTTCCACTTGCAAGCCCTGTTTCTAGTGGGTCAAGCAAAGAAATTATCTTAGCAGAAGTTTCAGTATAACTGGCTTTTTCACCAGTTGTAACTATTTTTGTCGCTCCATAAATTGCAAGCAACAAGATAACCACTCCTGCAAAAATTGCAAAGATTACATTAAAACCAATTTCAATTGCTTTTTTGTTAATCATTTCTTATACCTCTTTTAATTAGCTGTCTATTTTATTCTTCAGTAATTGTTACCAGTTTATCGCCAGATTTTTTTATAATTCGCATATTAATATTTCCATCATCAACCGCAATACAATAAGGATTTTTTGAAGAAATTGTCTTATTAATATCCAAATGTTCTATTTCATAATAAGGCATATTACATGTATTTTCTGTTGGATAAAGAAACATATTTGCAATATATCCTTCATAAACTCCAAGCTCTCTACCAATATTACCTGTAGTTCCTGTTGCAGTCACTGGTTTGTCTAAATCCATAAAACAAACATATTTTATTTTTGTAGGAAGTCTTGCTTTAAACTCAAAATCTCCTGTGTTAGGCCATGTTTCTGTAACTTCTGCCTGTAAGTTATCTTTAAAGATTCCAATTTGTGCACAGGTTTGTGTGCCTAAAAAAGATTTAATTGCAATAAATGCAACTGCCACAAAAAAAACAATTAAGATAATTGAAAATATCATTCCAAAACTCATCCCAAAAACACCCTGTGCTCTTTTGTTTTTTTTATTTCCTCTCTTATTCTCCATAGCTAGATTAAATTTAAAGAATATTTAAAACTTGCTTAAAAATAATTATTAAGATATAATGAGTTATGTAGATGAGAAATTAAGCTACTCAAGATAAATCTTATCTTTTTAATTATTTAAAATTGTAACTAAATCTGAGTCATTTGTTTTCTTAGTTAATGTCATTCCTGTTGAAGTATAAGAAACATCAAATCTTGAAGTTATGTAATCATCTAAACTTTTTGTAAAATTTATCTTATTTTCATTAGTAAGCGGGTTTATTGTATAAAAAATTCCAACTAAAGAATACCATAAATCTCTGATTGGTGAGGTTATATTTTCAAAACCTTTTCTTAAAGACTCGTAAATTTTTATCATTTTTTAAAAGAGATTACCATCCCATGTCCTCTGCCAATTTTATGTTTCATTTTATTCTTATTTAAATCAATTTCTCTTTATATTGTTTATTATCATGTTATATATCTAATAAGAAATCACTTTACAACACATTTACATTAGTTTTATCAACTAATTTGTAAGGTCTTACAACAACAGAACATGTATTTGAATTTGGTGAAGTATTGTAGTTATCACTGCATCTTATGTAATATGTTTTTGTGATTAACCATTCAGTAGAATAAGCATTATTGCCTAAATCTGACATCTGAACTCCGTCCTTAATTTCAAAATTACAGTCTTTATTAGAATAACTACATGTTGCTTCTTCATTTGTTACAACCTTTAATTGACCAGATTCTTTATATGCTCTCACAACAATAGGTGCAGTTACATCTACTTCAACATCAAATTCAGTACAGTTATAAACAGCATTTCCTCCTAAATCAACACACTTAACATAATAAGTATAATCTCCAGTTACTAAATCCTGTCTTTGACTATGAACACTAATATTCCCTGTATCAGCAAAAACAAGGAAACTATCCTCGTCTCCAATGCATGTTTTATCTGAAACACTTGTATCTGTTGTTTTGGTAGTGGTATAATAACAACTTGATTCTCCGTCTTTATACCCATTATCTGTCTTAACTTCTAAATTAACTACAACTGTGTCTGTTGAATCTTTGATTGTTTCATTGCTTGGTTTAATAGATAAAATATTTAATGCTCTTGTTCCTATTACATTATACAAAGAACTCTGAACATTTACATTTCTTTCTGATTCTTCTGCATCTGGCTGGTCCTTACATCTAAAATAAAATTCATTATCTTGTTCATTTTTAATCCCAGTTAGGGTTGTTTTGCAGGTATAAACATTATTATTATTTATCTGCCATAACTTAGTAGCACAACTCATATTATTTTCCATTTGTTTAAAATCTCTATCTTCTCTTGACCATTTGCATTCAGCAGGTTCGTTAACATAAACCTCTAAAGATAAATTTGTAGTATTATAACTCACAGGACTATTACTTGGGATGCTTAATCCTTCTATTTTAGGAGGAGTTGTGTCAGGACCTTTTTCAACACAGAATCTAACAGAATATGCATCTTGATTAAAATTCCCATTTGCATCTCTGCATCTTACATATAATGTATATGTACCATCATTTTTAATTTCAGGGTCTACTGCATTAATTGCATCTGGGCTCGGTAAACTCATTTTTTCAGTATGATTATAAGAAAATAAATTACTTCCTCCCATGTAATAAGCCATCTCATCAAATCCAGTTGTTAGATTATAATCTATTTTACACTGAGCAGGTTCATCAGCAGTAATTGTAAATTCAAGAGCAGTAAATGCTTTAACACAGTCTCCATTTTCTTGACTAATTGTTGCTCCAGTTGCAGGAGGTCGAACAGTAGTATCCGGAGCCCATTTATATCCTTTAAGAACATCTGTTAAATTAATCTTTGGAGAATTAACATCATGAGGATTTACCCAGTCACAACTTTCTTCTCCTGTTCCAGCATTTAATAATTGACAAGCCTGTCCTAAACTTTTACAAGAATATTCAGTACATTCTTCAAAATCATTACATTTTTCACAATCCTCTCCTCCAATTGGTGGTTGCCATGGAAGACAATTAAATTCAACAACTTCTTGAGATTCTTTTTTGTACATGAAAAGGAAAATACCTGCTCCAACTGCAATCCCAAAAATTCCTGGAGTAAGCCAGCTCTGACCAAACACAGCCCCACCCTTACCAACTGCAGCTGTAGCTACTTGATAAGCAACTGTTCCTCCAAATCCAGCAAGAAATCCTGATAATCCCCCATTACCTCCGAGAAAATTTCCAACTATATATCCAAGACCGCCAATCATCCCGGCATTAATTAAATTTGACATAATATTTTGACCAAACCAACCTGTAGCAGCATTTGTCCAGCCAACCCCGCCTTGTGCAGCAGTATTTGCTCCTTGTAATCCTGTTTGAGAAACTATTTCTGCTCCATCTTTAGCAGAAACAATTGTTTTACCTGAAGCAGAAGTTATTTCATAAGTTCCATCTGATAAAACTTTAGCACTACTAATCTTATTTAATGTGACTGCTTCTGAAGTTCCTACAGGAACTACTCCGGCTACAGATTGAGCAGTAGTTCCAGATTTTAAACTCCATGTAGCTCCGTCTGTAAATGTACTTATTTTTGAAACCCCGCTAGCTCCACCAGCAGTCTTTGTTAAAGTACTTGTTGTTTTCTCAGCTAGGGCAGAGGTACTAGCAGTAGTTTCACTTCCTTTAGGTGCAGATTTTATAAAATTAGTAGTCCCGTCTAATGTAAATGCTGCACTAATCATCCATGAGAATGCAACAATTGCAATAATCATATTTACAATTAAGAAAACTGCTTTTAACTGAGTCATTGCTCTTTTGTTTTTCTCTTTTTTATTCATCATCTTTTTTCTTTTTTTATTTCCTTGCTTTTGATTTAACTTTTCTCAGAAAAGTTAATTTTTGTCACCATCTTTTTTCTAAAAAGACGGCCATTATTAATTTGCTAATACTCCTAATAACCCTACTGTTGCAAGATTACCACCTACTCTTCCTCTCATCTCTTTTAATTCAGGTGAATCTGCTGGGTCTTCTGAAATTTGAGTGTTTTGATTATTATTTTGATATCTTGCAACTTGGCTTGCTTTTAATTCATCTACTGCTTTAAATACCTCTTGATTACTTCTTGCCCATTTAGTCATAAATGCATCATATTCCCATTCATTAGTTTGGTCATTTAATCTTGCTGCTTTTAAAGTATCTATTGAGACAGCATATCTCTCTGGAAAATCTTGTTTGTTAAAAAAAAGAAGATTTGTACTTGGAGAGTATGCTCTATTAAATATTGGTGCATTAAACTTCCTATACATATTTTTTCCTTGCTCAACAAAATTTTCATTAGGTACTTCACCATAGGCAATTATTCCTTCTTTACATTTTTCTTTCATAACTTCTAAATTAGCAGGATCTGTTTCATTTTCATATATTTGGGTTACATCTACATTTAACATATACCCCAAAGGTCCACGGTCAGTATAATACCCATTAGGATATTTGCAATTACATAAACTTAATTTATCAAGATCAGTGTTGTAAAATGTTTTATAATTTCTCATTCTATCATTAACCCCCGGTCCACACCCCACATTAAATAATCCTGTTAAAGAACTAATTCCAATTAATCCCCAAGTTATTATTTTATTTTTTAGTGATTTTTCTTTCATTTTTCTTGTTTTTAGTATGTCTCCCTTATTTATAAACTTTACCCATTGTTACTATTTTAAAGTTAAAACATAATCGGTTTTAATTTATCCTCCCATAATAGATTTAGTAATTGTTTGTAAGGCTCCATCTACTTTCCATTCAGCACCATCATCTGTAAATCTATCTAAAACATTAACATAAGCACCGCAATCTCCAAGAGAGGTACAAATAGTATTCATTTTCTGAGCATATCCTTCTTCTAAACACTCACATCCATCAATACATTTTTTCTCTCCAAGTATTTTTTTCTCATATGTAACAATACATTTTGAATACCCTAATGAACAAACTGAAGAAGCATCTCCTTCACTCCAGAACTTTAATCCAGGAGGAATATTTGGTAAACAAGCCCCCCCACCTAATTGTACTCCTGATGTATCTTCTTCATCTTCACTATCGTCTCCTCCAAATAAACTATACCCTGTAATTGAATTTTGATTCTCAGCAATAACACTTCCTGTTGCTGAAAAAGTAGTTGTTGTTCCTCCTGAAAAAGTAGTGCTTGAAGTTGTTGTAGCTGTAGCAGTTTCCTCTGTTGATAAGCCAGTAAATCTAGCCCCACCTAACCAATAACAATCTCTTTTATCTGTGTTTAAACATTTTTCTTCAGTATCTTGGTCAATGCAATCTTGCCATCTATTAACTCTGCATGCAGCCTCTATAAAAGTACCAGTATCAATTTCTAATTCTTCTTCATAACAAACTTCATTTCTATAATCTGCACAAGGTTCTATTGTCTCTTCACCATTAATGCAAACATGTCTAAACTGTCTGCTTCCGACTGTATCTTGTCCTTCTCCTGTTTCACTTTGATACTCGCACCAGCTCTCTCCATTTTTATAATCATTTCCATTTTTTGTATCATAACAATTTAAATCAGTACAAATATAATCTCCGTAATTTGCATTTCCTTCTGAGCAAATACTTCCTTTAAAATAATCACAATTTCCACAAGACTTGCTTCCTGCATTTCCTTTTGCATCTCCTGATGAACATGCTTCACTTTTATCTAGAACCTGTTGCCAGTATGATTTATCATTTTTTCTGCTTGCATCATAAATATTTGCAGGATTACCACAACTATCCATAAAATAAACTTCATCTTTTCCACTGACACACATAGTCTCTGAAGTAATTCCACAATTTGTGGCTAATTCTTCTGCAGAACATAAATAATCTTTAAAAAATTCTCCTGTAGAGGTTATATTATCATTCTCTTCAACATTAAGGCATTCTGCTCTTGTTGTAAATTTACATGTTCTTTGATAATCAGATTCATAAACACAAGCACCAACATCTTGAGAAGCAGCAATAGAAATACAACTTACTTCATCTTCAATATTTGTTCTAAAATCTGTTTGTAATCCAAATTCTGCAGATAATTTTTTACATCTTGTTAAAGTTACAAAACTTGCTTGACTACCTAATACACAACATCCAAGATTACACTGAGGAACAGATTCTACACTATCATCGACCCAAGTCCCATTTGCATCATTACAAACTCTTTGAGGAGTATTATCCATGCATAGTCCTTCGCTTGAATCATAACAAATTCCAGGTTTACAAAATCCAGTTGATTCACAAGAGGTTGGAGTTAATCTAAAGTTAGTATTACAATTTTCTTTAAGTGTGTTTTGACACCAGGCTCCATTAAGGGTTTTTTCACAACAAACATTATAAGCAGGCCAGACGCTTGCATCTGCATTTACCATCGGAAGAATAATTAACATTAAATTAAATATTACTAATAAAATTATTATTTTATTTCCCATGATTTTTCTCTTTATTTTTTCTTTCATCTTTTCTTCCTTTGCTTTTGATTTAACTTTTCTCAGAAAAGTTAATTTTTGTCACCATCTTTTCCAAAGAAAACCTCTCTGGTTTTCTGGGCACAGAAAATCTTGTTGATTTTCTTGGGTTCTAAAAAGACGGCTTCTATTCCCCACTAATCCCTACAGGCAAAACTAAACTCTTGCTTGCAAACATGAATTTTTCTTTTGAATCTCTATTTGTTATAATATAAATTTTTGTTCCATCTCCTTGCTTCTTTTTTTCAAGTTTTAATGAAGGATAATAAATCATGTAATTCATTGTTTCTGCATCACCATAAGTTGCTTCCCAATTGCTGATTGAACTTGCAAGCATAACCTGTTCATATAAATTAGAAGGCATATCTACTTTAATAGATTTGTATGATTCTGTTTGCTCTTTTGTGATGGTTATGTCTGTTATAATATCTACTAAAATATTTCCAGTTAATAATGAAACAGAAATCTGAGGATTATTCATTGTAACCTGATATCCCTTTCTTTCTAAATTTGCTTTAACAGAACTAATACAATTTTTAATTCTTTGTTCTGAATAAGATTTTATTTGCTGTTCAACTGATTGTTTTAATAATGGTTTTTGCATTATGCAGGTTTTATAATATTCCTCAGTATAACATAAGTATTCTATCTTGCTTCCTTGATAAATATAATAAAGAGAAGGGTCTAAACTACCTCCTTGTAATCTTAAGATATCAACAGCTTCTTGAATAGGCTCTTGAACACATTCTTTAATTTGGTCTATTGGGGTTGTTGGGCTAAAGATTGCAGTTAGATTTGTTTTCCCAGTATATAATAAAACTAAAATTACAACAATTGCTAATGCAAGAATTATAAATATTGTAATTTGCCCTTTTTTATTTATCCCCTTATTTTTTATCATATTTTTCTATTTTGTTAATGGTATTTATGTTTATAAATATTCTTTTAAATTAAATCATAAGCTTTAATTATTATTTTACTGCCTTTTCTGTTAAACACATCTTTGCACTGAATATAATATGTTTTTAATTGCCAGTCTGCAGTATGTTCAATTCCATCTCCGTCCATTTCAGTTGCATTATCAAATTTAAAATTATTATTAAATCCATATCTACACTCTGCTTGTTCGTCAGTAACTATCTTTAACACATTATCAAAATAAGCTCTTATAATTTTTGGACCTGAACTATCAATTTTAATTTTAAAAAATGTTGAAGTAGTTGCATTATTTCCTGCAGCATCCTCACAATAATAATCTACAGTATGGGTTCCTCTAAATCCTGTGCTCCATATTCCTGAGTGATAATCAGAATCTGTTTCTGCAAGTTGATCAAAAGAAAATCCTTCTAATCTCCATTGACAAATTGATTTTCCATCTTCAGCTCCTCCAGAGGTTCTGACATTTAAATTAATTTCTACAGGTTCTGTTCCTTCAAGGAATTCATAATCAATCTCAGGTTTGAAGTCTATAATTTCTAAAGGAGATTCTGAAATTCCAACTTCATAAACATAACTTTGAGTCATTTTATTTCTTGTTACATCTGCATCAGCAACTTCAAGAGGCTGGTCTTTACATCTAAAATAAAAATTACTATTATTATTTACTCCAGTAAGAGTAGTATTGCATGGCCACCCATATAACTGATAATCATTTAACCCTGCTTGACATGTCATATTATTAATCATATTATCATAATCAATATCTACTGTGTCCCATCTGCATTCAGCAGGCTCGTTCACCCAAAGCAATATATCTTTTTTGGTTTCTTCATATTTAACAAATGAACCAGAATCAGGAATTACTTTTTGGATTACAGGGGCAGTTATATCTGGTCCAGGATTCACACAAGTTCTTACTGTATAAGCAGCAGTATTAGTAATTCCATCACAAGATTCTTTACATTTAATATAAAATGTAAGTTCGCCTAAATCCGCAATTTCTTCTTGAGTCAAATTATAATGATTTTTAAATGCAGCAATGCTAGGCATAAACATAACATCTGTATGATTCATTGTATAAGTATTTTTACCTCCAAAGAAAAGTTCATCCATTTCATCATAAGTTTCTAATGGGTCTGTTCCTATTTTACACTGAGCATATTTATTTGTTTTAATTCCATATGTGACTGAGGTATATTCATCAATACAATCTCCATTTTCTGCTTTTATTGAAAATCCACTGTCAGTTATATCTTCATAAACATAACCTTCAGAAATATTTTCAAGCATAGGAGTTATTCTCGCACTTGAAATACTCCCCTGACAAGTGTTAATACATCTTTCATCAGTTGTTCCTTCATTAATAAAATCACAAGCTTGTCCTAAACTACTACATTTATATTCAGAACAAGGAACATCAAATTCATTTTCAGGATTGCATTTTTCACAATCAGCTCCCCCTGCAGGAGCTTGCCATGGTAAACATGTAAATGTAATTGTTTTTTCTTTTGTTTTTCCAAGGCCCATAAACATGAATATTATTGTAACAACAAATAATCCTGTCGAAATCCAAGATAATGCTGCTGAACTTAACCATCCTGCTTTTGTTGCAAGTAGTAATGCTCCTCCAACTGCTAATCCTATCATCATTGCTTGTCCTTGTGGCATTCCAAAAGCCATACTTAATATTGAACCTACAGCAAGTCCTGCACCTATAGATGCAAATAAATTTCCAAATCCTACCTGAGATGTTGCGAGCTGATTTTGAGCAGCAGTAGGTGCAATTCCTTCTCCAGCCATTGCTCCTGCTGCCTTGGCTATTGCAGGGTCTGCTCCAGAAGTAAACATATTTCCAATCCCTCCAAGACTACTAGATGCAGCAAGTGATTTAGTTAGTCCTAATAATTGAACTCCCATAACACCAAGTGCAGCATAAGTTAATAATTTTGAATTTTGAGGTTCATAACCCCCTCCTGAGGTCAGACCATAAGTTCCTAAAAATTCAGATATATTCCCTGGTTCAGCCATTTCTAAATTTCTTTTAGGACTTGCATATGTCGTGTATTGTGTTCCAGATATTTTTCCTGCTCCAGAAGTATAACCATCTGCAGTATATTTCCCTTCGGTGTTTACATAACCTCCACAATCTCCTAAAGATATACACACATCATTCATAACCTGAGTGAATTTAGTTTCTTCACAATCACAATTATATTCACATTTCCATCCTGAAAGTCTTTTAACATAAACCACAGTACATTTCTGAGAACCAAGACTACAAATTCCCTGAGCACTTTCATAATTATTTTCTAAATCAAATCCAGGAGGATATTCTGGAACAGCTACACTAAACTTAAAATCATCACCAATATCAACACTTTTAGTCATACAATCCGGATTATTTCCTGAGCTAGCATCACCATTTCCATCATTTCTATTTAAACAATCTTGCCAGTTGTTTTGTCTGCAAACAGCCTCGGAAAATGTTTCTCCATTTCCAATATTAACTTCTGTTCCAACACAAATCTGGTTTCTATAATCTGCACAAGGTTCTATTGTTTCCTCGCCCATGTAACAAATATGTTTTACATGCCTGCTTCCAACAACATCTTTTCCATCTCCAATAGTTCCTTCATATTCACACCAGCTCTCACCATTTTTATAATTCATTCCATTATCTGCTTTACAATCCAAACTTCTACAAACATATTTATCTTGAGGGTTTTCTCTTGTGTCTATTCCGTCTCTATATTCTCCACAAACACTTCCAAGGAAAATACTGCAATTTTGTTTTACATCTTCTTGATTACCACAAGAATCATACCAATAAACTTCGTCTTTTCCATCAACACACCCTTCATAATCATGAGTAGCACAACTTGTGTTTAATTCAGGAGAAGAACAAAAAGTGTTTTTGTAAAAATCATTTGCATTTCCTGTTCTTGATAAACAATCCTCTCTTGTTGTGTATAAACAAGTTGTATCTTCTCCAGATTCATAAACACAAGCCCCCTCATCATCTTTTTGAGTTAAAAAAATACACTCAACCTCAGTCTGAACATCTGTTCTAAAATCAATGGGGATTCCTAAAAACCCTGCTTCTATTTCACAATTTTTTTCTGTTGTAAACTTTGCTTGACTCCCTAATATACAACAAGCTTTTTCACAATCTTGATTATTACAACTACCAAGAGACCAGCTT
>JBAYNB010000008.1:0-20414 GCA_041679005.1 Candidatus Pacearchaeota archaeon | reverse complement strand
CATAATATCTACTTTTATACACATCATCTCCTTGACAATAATTATTCCAATTTCCATATTCATCTTCTCCACAATCTTCTTCTAAAATTTTAGTTATAGTTTCATTACAAAGTCCAACTGAGCATAAGAAACTATGGTGGTCTTTGTATACATCATCATTACTACAATAAATTTCAGAATCATGGTCTGTACCACAATCAGTATTTTTAGAACATCCTGAAGGATTACAAGTTCCATTAGCACACCCATTATCACATAAACTAACTAATTGTTCATCAATTCTTGTGTTACTAAAACAACTTCCTAATGCACACCCTTTATCAGTGCATGTTCTTGAATGATAAACAGAATTATTTTTACAATAATTATCTCCAAAATCACCACAACTACTTTCTCCACAATCTTGTTTTATTATTTGTGCTGTTGAATTAGAACAAAAACTTGTAGATAATCCAGGATTATTACATTTAAATGTAATAAAATTTTGGAAAACATCAGTTCCAGAACAAAAACCATCTTCAATATAATGGTTTGTACCACAATCAGAATCAATAGAACATTTAGGTGATTTAACAATTAAGATTCCAATTAAAAATTCCTGAGTTTCCTGAGAAGAACATGCACAATCAGTAATTTCAGACTTAGCTCTTATCTCATATGTGCCTGCACTTGCTGGAGTCCATTCAAATTCAAAGTCTTTATCTGAAGCTAATAAAATTTCTGCAGTTGTTTCATAAATTTTAATACCATTAGCATAGATTCCTAATTTTGTGTCTGTTGAATATTCACTTTTTATATTATCTGGAATCTTTGTTGTTTCTGGAATTCCAGAAGGATATTCAAAAGCACTATGAACATTAGCATTTATTGTTACACTTTCACCAAGATTAATCTCAGTTTCTGATAACTCTCCATCATTAATTTCTCCATAACAATTATCTTTTTTATTAAAAGTTATATCATAATTTTCTGTTCCAGTTAAATCTCCCCATGCATGCATTCTATATATATGAGGTTTAAAACATGATAAATAATCATATTCTGCATAATAATTATCTCCAGAACCTATAAGTGAATACTGTCCACTTGTAGAAGATTGTTGAAAAGTTATGCTACTGCATCCAGAATTACTGCATTTGTAAACATCAGTATTAAAAACAGCATAGTTTGAATCAACATTTATTTGGTAATTATATGCAAGAACTAATTGCATAGATGAAAGTATTAAGAATAATGCAGACATTACAAAAATAAAACTAATTTTTTTATTTATCATCTTACTACTCCTCCACTAGAATTTATTCCGCTACTAACCTCTCCACCATCTCTTGTTAGCCCTCCAGAATGTCCACCATGTCCATGTCCTCCTTTAAACATATCAAAAAACCATTTAAAACTAAAGAAATTAGAAGCAGCAACTTCTCCTAGTTTAGCATGTCCCCCTAATTTTGTATTTTCCATACAATAAGGAGTTGCAATTGCTTTTTTCCAGTGCCCACTTAAAAGATAATAATCAACTGTATCTTTAGTTTCTCCTCCAGGTAACCCATCCATAAAGAATTTTGCGAATTTTCTTCCATTTTTCCATCCATTATCAGCCCCATCCCATTTATTACCAATAGTATTACTTCCTATACCCCAAAGAGCTCCACCAGATTCTGATGCCCAAGTAACAGGGACTCCTACAACACTATTTACAATAGCAAATCCTTGTCCAATTCTTGCTGCTGCAGAACCTAAATGATTTTTTTCTTGACTTAATTTTTTAGCTTTATTACCTACTCTGTTTGCATAAGCAAAAGGAGCATCAGGTGCATTAGCATCAATAAGATATTGTTGTTCTTGGAAATTCATTTCTTTGTAAATATCTTCACAAAGACAGTCTAATTCAGGGCCTCTCCAAGTACTTTTTCTAGGTCCAAGCATACTCATTCTATCTTCCCAAACAGTATTTGAGCCTTGAGTAGTAGTTTCAACTTTATTTTCTAAAGGCCCAACAGAATTAGAATCTAAATTTCCTGCTTTTTTATTTTTGAAAACCCCAATAATACCATTTCCAGCAGCCTTAACACCATTACCTAAATAACTAACACCATCTTTAAGAGCATATCCTGTTGAACTTAAAATATTTGGTTTGTCTGGACATTCTCTTGGTTTAATATTTTGAACATTTTCTATATTATCTACAGATTTATTTTCATAAACTATTATATTGTTTGAATCTTCTTGTTGTTTTGCTAATTCTTGTATTTGAGCTTTTACTTCTTGTCTTACACTTTCTATTTGTTTTTCATATTGTGCTGTTAATGTTTTAGTTGTTTCTTCAACAGCTTCTTTTTTTACTTCTGCATCAGGTCTTCCTGCAACCCTTAATTTATTTTCTAAATCTTTTTTTTCAGAAAAACCATTTAAAATTATTTTTTCAGCAGAATCTAATAATTGTCTTTGGGCTGTAATTTTTTGTGTAGAGTAATCTATTACCTTCTCATATCCTTTAAGTGTTTCTACTGCTTTGTCAATTTCTGCTTTTTGTTGTATAATCAAAGGTTGTTGAGAAACCTTACCATTTTTATTACCTATATTATAAGTAGTCCATAATCCTATCCCAATTGCTGCTACTCCAGCAATGCTAATAAGAGTTTCTTTTAATCCAAATCCTGCTTTCTTCTTAGTTGCTGTTTGATAATTTTGAATTTGAATATTTGGGTTTTCTGTTTCTTGGTGTAAGAAACCACTTAAAGAATCAGTTACAGAAACAATCTTATTTACATTTTTAATTCTTTTTGCATTTCTAACAACATTATCTTTGTAAGTTATTAAATAACTCTCTAATGCACTTTTTTGAGTTGAATTTAAATTATATTTACCTATTTCCTGAGACATTCCAACAACTCTTTCTTCATGACTTTTCCAACTTCTCATAGAAAGTGCATAAACATTGTAAAGAGCATTATCTGGATTATTATCAAATTTAGATTTTAGAGAATTATATTCATCTGTTAAGGATGCTCTTATACCTTTTGCCTGAAATTTTGTAACTTTCTCTGTCATCTTTGTAAATTATCAGAACTCTTTTACACTAACTAATATAATTCTATCCAAATTTTTTGTTTATAAACAAAGTTGTGTTCTTGAATATAATTCTTTTTGTTACTGCTTTGTGAAACAAATCACTTAAAATTATTTTTGATTAAGAATTAAATTCTAAATACCTTAAATCCTTCAAACCCCTGGTGTTTTAATTCTTGAGTCTGAACATCTGTAATTTTTGTATGTTGAGTTCCTCTTTTACATGCTTCTAACATAGAATTAACATTTTCATCTCTTCCTTCAATTAAAACTTCAACTCTTCCATCATCTAAGTTTCTAACAAAACCTCGTACTCCAAACTCGCTTGCTTTTTCTTCTAAAAATTTTCTAAAAAATACTCCTTGTACTGTTCCAGAGAGATAAGCACGTAGTGTTTTCATAAGCATTTATTGTATTATTTATATTTAAATGTTTAGGGATGTGAAAGATTATATTCTTATAGGCTTTTTTTACATGTTAATGGTCTGCAAAATTTAGGAAGATAAGTCTAACCTAAATTTTCTTTTCTTATCCATAATGTGCAATCTTTTTGAGTTATGTTAGCCCTCTTATTTTGAATGATTTATCTTTAAGCTAGAAAAATAATCTCACAACTTAATCTCTAAACTTTCTCCTCTTCTGTTTTATTAATTATCCGTAAGCAAAAAGAACTTGGATTGGCGAAGCCATTCAAGTTTAAGTTTAAAATTATTTCTAGAATGTCTTTTAAAGGATTTATATTCCTCTTATATCCATCTCGTGATTTAGAATAATAAAGATTTGACTTGCAAAATAAACTTTATTTCCAATAGAAACTTTGTCTTTAAATCTTTTAAGTTCTTTTACAGGAAGTCCTTCGTGGTCTCCAATAACAAAAATACAATTTTTCAATTCTTTAACTTCTCTGAGATTCTCTCCTTTAGCATCAAGAATATAAATTTTCTTGCCTTCTTTTTGTAATTCTTTTAATAGTCCTACAAAACTTTTCTTTTCAATAAAACATCCTGGGAAAACTTCTGTTTTTTTTGTTTCATTGCACTTATATAGCATTCTTTTAAGTAATCCTGCAACATCCTTTTTACTAATTGGCATATCTTTATTTGAGATAAGTTCTAAATGCATTGGAGGATTTGGTGGCCCATTAAAAATCAAATGCAAATGAATATCCTCTCTCATTTGATTAGAGATAAAAAAAGTTTGGATAATAACATTACAAATAATATCCATTCTTCCTGCTTTCATTAAATCATCCCCAAAATTTCCAGATGTTTTTGCTTTTCCAGAATAATAAACAAACTCTCTCATAAAATCTTAATATAATTTATGTTTATAAATTATACAGTTATAGGAAAGATGACTTGTTAAGCTGAGAAAATTTTCAGAGATTTTCTAAGCCCCAGAAAACCATAAAAGTTTTCTGTGGAAAAACTAGGTTTTCTTACGAAGAGAATTGCTTATTTAAATTACTATCTATTAAACAAAATTAATCAAGCATGCTAAATACTTTCTCTTCACTTTCAGGAGTTATTTCATGCACGCCATATGGAAGGGAATTTTGGTGAAATTTTATAGGAACTTCTGCTTGTGCTAATAAATCTAATCTTACTTGTTTAGGTGCTCCGCTAGAACTATTTTCATAGGCTTCTAATTGAGAAGGAAAAACATCATTCACTCCTGGAACAGAATAAGGTTTATTTGCGAAATCATAAGAAACTAGTTCTATTATATGATTAACTTTTTTAATAAAAGGACAAGTACTTTGTTGACAATTTAATACCATTTTATTTTTATCAGGGTGATTTAATTTAGTAACTTCTTTTTTTGCTAATTTTTCTAATAACTTGTATTTAGAATCTACCTTATCTTTTAACATTTGTATTTAAGAAAACCATTATTTAAAAAGATTTATGTTGTTTTATTGTTTTCTCTTTCTCATCTCTCTAATTCTTCTTAGCCCTTTCAAATCCCTTTCAGTTGCATAACTAAAACAAATAGGGGGCATATTAATATGTCTTAAAACAAATCTTTTAACTAATTCTGGTTTTTGTTTTGCTGCCTCTCTCAACATCCAGCCAGTTGCTTTTTGTATGTAGGGTTCTTTATCATAAACATATTTTTCTGCAAATTTCATAGTTAGTCTAATTTCTCCATTTTTAATTAAAGGGAGTGTAGAAACAATTGCAATTCTTCTCATCCAGAAATTTTTATCTTTTGAAAGTCTAATCATTTCTTTTTCTAATTTTGGTTCTTTTAATAGGATTTTTCCAATTATAAATGTAGAAATAGCATCTATTTGATCCCAGCTTTTAATGTCATTTATTTTTGTTTTTAAAAATTTCCAAGTGTTTAAATCAAAATCTTTTTCATAAAGTTGTAAGGTATAAAGTGCAAGAGACATTTCTTCATGATATCCTGACTTCCATAATTTATTAAAAATATTATAAAACTCTTTTAAAGAATGTTCTTCATGAAGTCGCTTTGCAAGAATTCTTATTTCAGGAACTCTAATTCCATAGAATTCATAAGGAGATTTAATATAATTTTGAATGTCCTCTGCAAATTGTTTATTACTAAGTCTTTTTAACTCCCTCTTTAATGTATATGTCATTTTACTAGTTTTACTTGGCTAAAGCTTTTCTCTGAATTCTTATGCCTTTGTCTTTTGCTACATGCTTCATCTCTTTTGCCTGCATTTTTGCTTTTGCTAATCCCTCTTCTTTTGAAGCTTCTTCTTTTTCTTTAGCCTCTTCTTTCTTTTCTATTTCAGCAGGTGTAGCCTCTTCTTTCTTTTCCTCAGGTTTTGCTTTTTTACTTATATTTGATAATATTTTCTCTTTTCTTAATTGAGCAAATTTAACATATGTAGGTATATCAACTAATTCAACTCTCACAATTCCATTATCATATTTTTTTGCTTTAACTTTAATTTTTGCTAAAGGATTATACATTCCTCTTGCTCTTATTGCATTATTAATTAATTCGCTAACTTTTATTTTCCTTAAATCTCTGTCATAAACTCCCATATGTCTAACCATAAATTCTTTTAATGTTTTAAGAGCCTTATTTGCTCTTTTATATTTTGGAACTTTTAACCAGCCTTTTCTAAGTGGAACAATATATTCTCTTTCAAGCATAACTTTTGGTTCAGTTTCTTTTTTTGCCATTTTATCCTAAATGTTTTTTAGCCTGCCTTCTTGGTTTAATTTTTAATTTTATTTGTTTCCAATGTCTTTTTGTATAAGTAACAGAAGATGGATGAGCTCTTTTTCCAGGCCCTAATTTTTTCAAAACTACCCAAACAGGAGCCCAGTGAGTTTTTTTATTAGCCTTACTTAATTTGATTTTCTTTTGATAAGCACATCTGTTTACTCTCTTCCTCTGCATGCTTGGTATTTTATTACTCATTTTATTCCCTCTAATAACTGTTTACCTTCAATAGTTAATTTTCTTCCAGCTCTTTTTCCAGGAACATTATATTTCTCTAATAATCCAGCAGCTTCTGCTTGCTGTAAAATATTTCTTATAATTTTACCAGAAGCTTTTTTGAATCTTTCAGGTCTCATACCTCTGTTTTGTTTGCTTCCATATTTTGTTCTTAATCTATTTACTCCAACAATATTTCTTACATATGCTTGTCTTAAAATACTTGCAGCCCTCTTAAACCAAAAACCATTTTCAGTAGGGGGTTTTATTCTTGATACTCCAGATTTAACAAAAAAACTCCATTCAGGCTCTTTAAATTCAGGAATTTGTTTTAATGCCTCAGCTAATTTAGTATTATACTCATTAGCAGACATTTCATATACTGGATTATTTTCTATCTTATTTGTCATTTTAATCTTTATAATAGGCCATGCTTTGCAGCATTAGATAAGTCATATTGACCCTCAAACCTAAAATTACCTACCAAAAACCCTTTATAAATTTAACTAAGGAATTATTTCAGGTCCAAAATACTTTTCATATTCAAAATCCGACTCTTTTATAATTTTCTTAGTAATTAATTCTTTTATTTCAGGAATTCTTTTTTTTAATTCTTTTATATAAAATTTAATGCTCTCGCATATTAAGTCGTCTCCTTTTTTAGGCCATAATCTTGCTCTTCTCCAATACAAGCATCTTCCTCCGCATAAATTTTCAACCTCACATCCTTTGCATTCATTTACCTCAAATTTTTTTAAGTTATTAGGACTGTCATTTAAATTTCCTGCTTTAAAATCTTCAACACAATTCATAATTGGGCAGGCCATTATTTTTCCATCTGTTGTTATTGCATATCCAGAATGTCCTGCACCACATCTTATTTTTGTTGGCTCATTCTTAAGTATACTCTCAACAATTCCTAAAAAAGGATATAACTTCAAGACCTTGCCCTTTTTCATTTCACTTATCCAGTAATCTATAAGCTTTTTTATTGATTGATTATATTCTTCAATAAATTTTGTAATCTTTTTCTCATTAAAATCAAATTTATAAAATCCTGCATCAATCTGCCAGTGAATAGAGCTAAATCCATTGTTAATTAAATCTAAAATTTGTTCATAAATATCAGGAAATTCTTGAGATATTACCATTCTTGCAATTAATTCCCCATCATATCCTTTTTCTGTTATCTGCTTAATATTCTTTATAACTTTATCATAAGTTCCTTCCCCCCTATTAAAATCAGTTCTCTCTTTTGTTCCATCAAGGGAAACAAGAACTTTATCAATCTTCTTCAAATACTTAAACGGAATTTCATCAAGAAGTTTTCCATTTGTCTGCATTCTAAATAATACCTTAGTATATTTTAGTTCATCGATTATCTCTTTTATTTTTTCAATTTCAAGTAAAGGTTCTCCACCATAAAAAACTAAAACAGGATTTTTATCTTTTAATAAAAATTTTCTTAACCTTTTAACATCAACTTCTGATTTGCATGGAGATGAAAAATCAAATTTAAACACTTTGTCAAGCCCATTATCAAATTCCTTCATAGATTTTTCATAACAATATTTACATTTAGAGTTGCATAATTCAGTTAGGATAATATGATAGTGCATAAGAAATAAAATTTTTAATATGTTTTAAACTTTGTCTTTCACTCTAGCTTTTCTCCATTTCTTAATAAATATACTAAACCCAAGTATCCTACAAGTATACTTCTCTCCAAGATATTTTTCAATCTCTGCTGAATATTTTTTAACATCTTCTTTGCTTTCCCTTGCACTTTTTAATACATGAACCTTGAGATTTTTGAATTTATTTACATCAAACCTTTTTTTGATTTCTTCTAAAAATTCATGGGTTAATCCATTTTTACCTAACTGAAGTTCTTGATGTGAAGTCATTTTTATTTAAATTTTCTTCAGTTTATATTATTATCTATCTCTCTAAGGCTTTCAGAAACCTTTAAAATACAGAGTTTTCTTCTACTTTAATGAATAAAAACCTTAACCCTGAAAAAGATTATGAGAATTATAGATGGTTTTTTACATCTAATGATGTCTTAGTGATTGGTGGAAAATCTGATGAGCAAAATGAACTTGTTATTAAAAACTTTTTAAGACCAGAATATACTCTGATGCATACTTCTGCTCCAGGGAGTAGTTTTATGATAATTCAATCTGATAAACCTTCGAAAAAAGATTTAGATGAAACTGCAATTTTTACTGCTTGTTTTTCAAAACAATGGAAAAGCAGTTCTTCAGATATTACTATAGATATTTTTAAGGGAAATCAGATTTACAAAGTAAAATCAATGAAAGTCGGAACTTTTGGGGTAAAAGGAGATAAAAAAACTCTAAAAGTAAAACCTGAGCTTGTTCTAATAATTCAAAAAGGAAAATTCAGGTGTGTTCCTAATACAATAAAAGAAAAAGTTTTAGCTGAAATTAAAAGAGGAAAACTTTCAAAACAAGAAGCAGCAGAAAAAATTGCTAAAAAAATAAGAGACAAATTTCATTTACCTGTTTCTAAAGAAGAAATCATGAGAGCAATACCTAGTGATAATCTAAGTGTGAAATAATTCATGTTTCTTATTTCTTGAAAGATATGAATGAGTATTAAATTTTTATTTCAGAAGTCTAACTTATCTTTACTAGCTAAATAAAGCTTTTTTCAATTCTTTTATTTTTTTAATATATTCTTCTTCAGAAAATATCTTTCTTTCCTTCCAATGAACATCATGGCTTCCTATTTTTAAATCTGGGATTAAATGATAGTGTAAATGATTAATTGATTTACCCACTTCTTTTTTATTTCCTTCCCTGTAAAGAATAGTAACATTTTTATATTTTTTATGAAGTTTTTCCATACCATAATAAATTAATTTTTCAATGTCCTCTTTTTCTTTTATAGACATAGAAATAAGTTTACTATAATGTTTTTTAGGAACAACTAACAAATGAGTATTTGTATAAGGGGCTCTTGCAAGAACCAACATCGCAGAATTATTTTGTTTTATAATCTCATCTCCTATTAAATGACAAAAAGGGCATATCTTTAATTTTTTTAAATAATTTTGATAAAGCATTTTCTTACTTTATTTTTCCTCAAATTTTTCAAGTGCTTGTTTTAATTCAGTATGATTCTCAGAATATTTTTTAAGAGAAATTCCCCTTAATGCAGCATCTAATGACTGTCTTGCCGCTATTGCTCCTCTAAATGTTCCTGCAGGATGGGCATGTATGCCTCCTCCCATTTGAAGAACTAAATCTTTTCCTAAATGTTTAACTAAAAAAGGAATATGCCCTGGGTGTAATCCTCCAGAGCTTACTGCAAGAACAGGTTTTATTTTATACCAGTTTTGGTTTAATCTGTCTTTAGTTTCTTTTACAATTTTTTTCTCAATCTCTTCATCAATTTCATCTACTTCTTTTAGTCCTCCTTCCATTTTCCCAACAACAGTTCCTATATGAAGAGTATCCATTCCAATTAATCTGCATAAATCAGCAATAAACATCATACTTATTCCATGAGTTGGGCTTCTTGTAAATGCAGCATGCATTGCTCTATGTGCATGAATAGCAAGCTTAAAATCAGCATCTCTTAAGGTCTGTAATGCTCCAAAACCCTCTGTGAGAACATCAACCATAACAAATTTACTTCCTAAATCTTCTGCTAATTGTGCTCTTTTTAACATCTCATTTGTTTCTGCAGTTACATTAACTAAATATGCTTTTTTCTCTCCTGTTTGTTCTTCTGCTTTATTTGCATATTCTAAAGTCCTTGCAATTCTATCCTCAAATTTATTAAATTTTTGAGAAGATAAATTTTCATCATCCTTAACAATATCACATCCTCCAAGCCATGCTTCATAAGCAACTTTTGCATGGTCAATTGTTTTGAGTCCTAATTTTGGTTTAATTATTGTTCCTATAAAGGGTCTTTCTTTAACTTTCATCATTTTTCTTATCCCATCAATTCCATATTTTGGTCCTTTAAATGAATTAATAATTGATTTTGGAATTTTTACATCTTCTAATCTTAGTCCCTTTACCATTTTCATCCCAAAAATATTCCCTGCAATAGAAGAAAGGATATTTGGAGCATTTCCTTTTTCAAATAATTCAGAAGGATATGCAATTTTTATCATTTTACCATTTATTGAAAAAACCTTTGCAGAAAGTTTTTTCATGTATTCTTTTTCAGTAGAAACCTCTGCCCATGTTCCTGTGCTTGATTCAAGTGCAACATTTGCAGCAGCAGTTTTTATTGTTGTTCCTTTTTCAGGTTCAACTCTAAATAAACAAATTAAATCATCTTCTGTTGGTTTGTATCTTAAATTTACAAAATCTTCGGGTTTCATCTTTTACCTCTTAAAAGATGAAGCTTAAAAATTCTCAATTTTTTTTGTTTCATTTTCTTTTGCTCCTTTTAATCTTTTGAATAATTAAACCAATTAACACTCCGATAACAAACCAGCTTAAAATTGAAACCCCAAAAAACACAAAGTTAGAAGTAAATAATCCTTCTTTCATAAATAATAATGCAAAAAACATAGAAGGTAACCCAAAGATTATAAATCCATTAATTAAAGAATTAGCTCCAAAGAGAAACAAAATTAAATAAACTAAGACAGATAAAAAAAACATAATTAAATTTAATCCTATTCCAAATTTTAACCAAATCTTCATTTTTTACTTTTCTCCTTCCACAATTTAATTACAACCAAGAACATAGACAAACTTGCAATAAAAAATAAAAAAGAAAGGAGATTTGTATTTATGTTGATACTGTTTAATTTAGCATAATCATAAAAAACATAAATCACAAATGTTATAAAAATTCCTAACCCATAAATTTTCTTTTTTTTAAATAAGATAGATAACCCTAATATTGCTATAATTAACTCTATTGCAATTGAAATAGACTGTAAACTTTCTATCATTTTCCTCTTTTTATCTGAGTCACCTCATCACCCCTTCTTTTTATCCCTTAAACAATAATCTCTGATTTATAAATTTGATTATAAAACAAAATACCAAATTATAATGTTTATCTAACAAAAATATCTCATAAAAAATAATTATAATTTCTTACTTTTTTATTTCTTTTTCTTAGCTTTCTTTTTTTTACATCCACAACTTCCGCACATTTTTTTCACCTCAAATTATATAAGATTAATCAATTTATAAATTTACTCCTAATATAGACAATTAAAGAGTAATATTTTATCCATGGAAAAACTGATTTGTAAAACCAAATATATTTAACAGCATCGGCAATCCAATGCAATAACATTCCAAAAGAGATTAAGAAGATTATGTTTTGATTTGTGATATAAGAAAATATTAACAAAACAATGCTAAGCTCTAAGAAATGCAAAATATAAAAATGAGGAGTCATTGTTTTAAAATTAGTCCTATGGAATTTAATCATCTCTTTGAGAGATTTTATCTTCATACAAAAGACCATATAAAAAATATGGTCTATGTCTATGATAACGCTTCCAAGAATAATAAATAATATTTCACCAGCCTCAAAACCAAGTAGTTTAGAAATTATTGCACTCCAAAAAACATGCCAGATTAAATCCATTTTATCTTAAACAAGGAGGGTTTTCTCATTTTAATTATGCTCCTTTTAATTTTGAGAATATAAACACAGCTAAACTACCTGCTAACAATAATATCCAAGTAATAATATATACATAAGCCCACCAGTTTCTTTTTCTTTCCATATTTAATGATTTTTTTCTAAATGGAAGCACAGGTTCAAATTTTTTTAATCCAGGATTAAATTCCATTGGAAACTGAATCTCCTTTTTCTTAATTACTTTCTTTTTCATTATTATTTTTTAAATTTCTTTACTAATAAATGTTTGCAGACTTAACAACAACCTTTAAAAAGGAAGAATATGTTTTGAAACCCTAAAAATGAAAAATCAAACCATACAATCATTTGAAGGAGTGTATAAAGAAATTAAAAAATGTAAAGATATGAAAAGTCATTATGTAACTTTTCAAAAATTAATGAAACATACTGATATTCGAGGATTGGGTAAAATTTTAACCTTTATACAAAACAAAGAAAAGATTATTATAGACTTAAATGAAAGGAGAGTATATGTTCCTGTTTATCAATCAGCTTAATTATTTTTCCATCTCTTTAACTGAGGCAGTTTTGTTTCAGCCATTGTTCTTGCAAGATTTTCCTTAAGTCCTAATTGTTCAACACTTATTCTTACGAGTTTGTTAATTTTTTCTTGAAGAGTTATTCCTTCATCTGTAAATCTTCCATTTCTAAAACAAAAACAACAATATTCATAATTTTGAGTTCCATTCGCATTTTTACCAAAATCCTTTTCTTTTTTCATAGGCATACCACAGCTCTGACAAATTGTTTTTTGGTTTATAGGGTGTTCTTCTTCCATTTTATATCTTACTCACTTTCGCTCCTTCATTTGTATCACTAACATTATACCCTAATTTATTAATTTTATCTCTTAATTCATCAGCAAGTTTCCAATTTTTATTTTTTCTTGCATTTTCTCTTTCATTGACAAGCTTTTGAACCTCTTTTGGAACAGAAACCTCTTCTTTCTTTAATAAATCTAACCCCAAGACCTCATCAATTCTTTTAATTGTATTAATCTTTCCATCAGCATTTTCATCTCTTAATAATTTCCACAAAACTTGTAATGCCTCTGGTGTGTTTAAATCATCATTCATTGCTTTTTCAAACTCTTTTAGATATTCTTCATTTTCTTTTTTATCATCTTTGATTTCTGCAATTATATTTTTAAGTCTATCATAGGAATTTTGTGCATTTCTTAAATTGTCCAATGTAAAATTAATCTGTGTTCTGTATTGCCCTGTTAAATAAAAATATCTCATTGCTTGATAGTCATACCCTAATTTTTTTAAGTCTCTTATGTTGTAAACATTTCCTAAAGATTTGCTCATTTTCTTTTTATCTACCATCATCCATTCATTATGAATCCAATAATTTACAAACTTTTTATCATTAGAAGCTTCTGCTTGGGCAATCTCATTTTCATGATGTGGAAAAATCAAATCAATCCCTCCTGTATGTATATCAAATGGTTGTCCTAAATATTTAGTAGACATCGCAGAACATTCAATATGCCAGCCAGGTCTCCCTTTTCCAAATTTTGATTCCCAGAAGACTTCTCCATCATCACTATCATAAAACTTCCATAATGCAAAATCTTTTGCATTCTCTTTTTCATATTCATCTTTAGCAACTCTTGCACCTTTTTTTAAATCCTCTAGATTTAATTTTGCTAATTTTCCATAATCTTTAAATTTTTTAATATCAAAATAAATCCCATCTTCAGATTTGTAAGCATACCCTTTTTTTAATAATTCATCAATAAGAGAAATCATTTCTTTAATATGCTCTGTTGCTTTAGGATATTTGTCTGCTTTTTTAATATTTAGATTAGATTCATCCTCAAAAAAAGCATCCTCATACTTCTTTGTGTATTCTTTTAATGATTTTTTTTCTTGAATAGACCCTTTGATAGTTTTATCATCTACATCAGTGATATTAACAATTTTTTTAACTTTATATCCAGAATATTCTAAATATCTTCTTAAAATATCTGAAGCAACAAACGCTCTGTAATTTCCAATATGACCATAATTATAAACTGTTAACCCACAAGTATACATGTTTACTTGTTTAGGATTAATTGATTTGAAAATTTGTTTTTTTCTTACAAGTGTGTTGTATAATTTCAAAACCATCTCCTAATGAGTCAGAAAGATATTTTAAAGCTTGCGATAACCTTTTTCATATAACTTAAGCAACCCACAAAAACTTTTATGGATTTATTCTTGCTTTAATATATTAGATAATCTCTTTTGAGCTGGATTAATTATTTCAATTAGTTTAATAAAATACAACTTAATCTCTAAATTTTTATCTCCTCTAATTTTATACATTATAGATAAGTAAAATAAACTTAGGTTGAATTTATTCGCCTAAGTTTTAGAAAATCAAAGTATAAATAAACTTAATTATTCTTAAGCTGTAATTTTAATATCAAAATTTCTAGAAGCATAACCCTCTATAGTAATAGAATATCTAATAGAACATAATGGGGCTCCTGTAGGAACATTAACTCTAATAATATCATATCCTGTTGCTCCTGGAAGAAGTTTAATTGAACCTGATTTACCTAACTCTATATAGGATTCAGCTTCTTTGATGGTCAACCCTCCACAGTTACTTTTTAAGTCTGCAGAATCCATATTTATTGCAACATCATATTCAAAAGTATGAAGACCCATATCGTTTTCAAGTAAATTTTTAACTGCAAATGCTACTCCCCAGTCTTCACCTGGTTTTATACTTAATTGTTGATTTGCAAGATAAACAACCATTGGGTCGTCTTCAACAAATAATTTGTTAATTTCATTTTGAACTTTTGTGTTCATTGTGTCAACATTATATTTTGCTCCAGTGAAAATAGTTTTAATTAAAACCAACCCTAAAATTAACATAGACATAGCAAGAACTAAGATAACAATAGTACTCATAGACAATTCCATCGCCGCCTTTTTGTTTACCATCTTTTATTATTATTCTAACTTAAGGAGATTTATAAATGTTTTTGAAAGAAAATAAAAATGGGGAAGGAGTGAATCGAACACTCGACACCTACGTCTTCAGCGTAGTGCTCTCCCACTGAGCTACTCCCCCATATCAAAAATTAAGAGAAATATGTTATTTAAAGTTAATCTTTAAGAGATTATTGTAAGAATAAAACTTTTACTTTAAACAAAACTCAAATTATTTTGATTTTATTAAAATTAAGGAAAACAAGTTTTAACCTTAATTTCATCTTTATTAATAATGTTGAATTGAATTTATTTAAGTTACTCATCTTTAAAGCTAAAAATATTTATCAGATATTGAAAAAGGTTGGTACTTGGGTTGGCGAAGCCACCTAAGTTTGTGTACAAAAAAGTTATGCATTAAATTAAAAAATAAAAAGTGAGTAAGGAATAGGCCACCTTTTGTGAATTGTCGTTTCATCCAAGAGGATGACGAACCATTTCTATCAGCATTTGACTAAGCAGACATTTTGTCCTTGCATCAACCAAGATATTCGTTTCATCAAATCCATCTTCTCTAAGCTTCACGCAAGTTTCATTGCTCAAAGATGGCTGTGTCGTTTCTGTAATAGAGCTTTGCCTCGCGACAATTAGACTTTCATCTAATGGTTGTATTATTGATGGGCAGACCTTCCTCAAGAATTAGTGTTTATATTTTTATCAACACTTGTTAATTTAATAACAAATTCCCGAAAGCTGATTACCTTACTCACTTAATGAGTAAAGATTTTAGTTTACCTTTTCTCGGAAAAGGTATTCTTTGTTCAAACTTTCTTTTTAAAGAAAGTTTGTCTTACTCACTGTAAATATATTAAATATATCTACAAAAAATAGAGAGGTTTTATGATTTTTAAACCTTTGCAGGTTAACTAAATTATCCATCTCCTGGAACATCTTTGTCATCGAATATTTTTCCTTTCCAAAACTTAGGTCTATATTTACATAAACCAAATCCTATTTGTGCTCCTAATCTGCAAGCATTTTGAAGTTTTTGCATATCTACATCTTTTCTAATATGATATTTTTCATCGTCTCTTTTTTCTATAAAACTTCTTTGACTTAAACCACTCTCAAAATCAGTAAGTATACCAAAATAGTGTTCAAGTGTAGATTGATATGTTTTTTTATTTATCTCAAAAATTTCTTCTTTCGTAAGCCCATTAGAATCTGCTACAATTAAAACAAGTGCATCTCCAGCATAACTAAATCCCATTAAAATAAAATTAGACCTTCTTTTATAAATATTTAGTTAACAAAAAGATAAATTGTTATTTACATCCGTTTAGAAAAAAGCCTATCAATAGAATCATTAGAAGATATTTGTATAAATTCTTCTGCAGGAATCGGGAAAAATTCTTCTCTAGACTTGCTTGAAGTTTTAGTCTTTTTATCTAATTCTAAGACCTTTGAAACAGGAATCCAAAACCATGTCTTAAAATCACTTTCTTCATTAGAAATTGCATACCATATCTGAAGATTAAATCTTCTTTGCAACGAAGAATATTTTTTTGTCTCATTAAAATCTATGCAAAAATTTCCATAATCTGTGTTTATTTTTTTATATTTTACATCAACTAAAATAAATCCAAAATTTTCTAATAAAATTATGAAATCAGGTCTTTTTAATTTATCTTCGAAAACAGAAGAGAAAGTTTCTTTTTCCTGATTAATATAAAGGTAAGGAATTCTATGTTTTTCTAACCAATTTTTAAAATTTAATTCTGTCCTATCTCCAATATCTGAGATATCCATACAATTATAGAATATCTGAAATATATAAAATTATCTTTAGAGCTTTCGCTAAGTTCTAATCCAAAAAATAATTTTTAGAAATAAAAATTTTTAACAAGGATACAGGTAGAGAATAATATTAGCAAATTTAATTTTTATATAAAACTAAATTGAGGCTTTTAGTAGTTGCAAACTGAATTTCTCGTTGCCTTAAAACTTACATTTCAACTCTATCAACGCTATCTTTTGTAGCGGCCTTAGTTGTTTCGTTTTGCGGACGACTTCGTGCTTAGATGCTTTCAGCGCTTATTCGTACAATGCGTAGCTGCACAGCCTGCCATTATGACAACTGTTACACCAGAGGCATCGGATTCAGGTTCCTCTCGTACTACTGAATCCTTCCACTCAAACAACAACACACCAAATAGATATCATACAATCTGTCTCACGACGATCTTAACCCAGCTAACGATTCCTTTTAATATGTGAACTCCAGCACCCTTGGTCGCTTGTGCACGACCAGGATAGGAAGAGCCGACAGCGGTGTAGCAAGCCTCCCCGTCAATATGAACTATCGGGAGAGACAACCCAGTTATCCTTGGGGTACCTTTTCTGTCATCCTTAAGTCTCATTAAAAGACTTTAAGGGTTCGCTAGGCCCATCTTTCAATTCTGCTTTTTGTGCTATTTAAAAAACAGTTAGACAAGCTTTTGCCCTTACACTCTACTCCAGATTTCCGACCTGGATGAGCTTGTCTTTAGGCCCCTCCGATATCTTTTCAGAGGGGTCCCGCCCCAGGCAAACTGCCCGCCTGTTGGTGTTCTCTATAAGAGTAAGTGAATCTACATAATGTAAGTAGTATTACATATTGTGAGCCGCCTCGCCTAAACTACGCGTATTCTCCTACTTATTCTATGTACTAAACATAAATTCACAACAACAAGTTGCAGTAAAGGTCCACAAGGTCTTAGCTTCCCGTTTGGTGTTTCTGGTCTGTTCACCAGACAATAATTTCAGAAGTTTCTAGTTAGGGACAGTGACAATTTCGTTAAACCATTCATGCAAGTCGCCATTCAGACGACAAGGTACTACGCTACCTTAAGCGAACTGACTGATATTACTATCAGAGTCGGACTATATCTTGATTACTTTCGCAATCCTCGACGTATAGTCTCTGAGGATTTTTCTTAAACATCAAAAATTAAAATTTTTGAGACTTTAAAACCCAAAAGGATTTTAAAAGTAAATTAAGAAACCTTTCCTGCTGATTGTCCTTGCGTTATATTCATTTTCACTTATTCTCTTCAATGAAAATAAGTAAAATATAACTTAAATAACTTTATTTTCATTTTAAAGTTACTTAGGATTTCCAGCATATAGTCGAGTTTATTGAGACCCTTAAGTTGAGCCTCAGGAATTAGGCCCGCCGTTTGATGGACCTTAGCCGCGTTGAAACACGGTTTTAGACACCACCACTGGGCAGGTCTCACCGATTATACAAGTCTTTTCAGATTAGCAATCGGCTACGTTTTTGATAAACAGTCGAACCATCTTAGTTACTGAGATCTACAAATGCTTTTCCATTTCTAAAAAAACAAATATAGACACCCCTTATACCGAAGCTAAAGGGCCAATAATGCCGAATTCCCTTAACTAGATTAAACTTTCATATCTTAGCCTTCTCAGCTAGAGCATCAGTGTCGATTCTGGGTACGGCTATATACTTTCTAGATATAATTATTTCACTGGTTCCAGGAATCAGAAATTTTCACCACATAAATTCAATTGGATCTAAGCATTATGCTCCCCAATCTTCTTTATGCAATTTTCCTCTCGGAACTTTGCTTATCCTGAAACAATTTTATATTTTCAGACGATTGTATATAGTACAGAAATATTAATCTGTTGTCCATCGTAGTACGCAATTAAGGTACAACTTAGGTGCCGACTAACCCTTGGTTAATTGATATTGCCAAGGAAACCTTGCTCTTGCGATATTCTGCGGTTCTCAGCAGAATCTGATCTTACTCCTGCCAGGATTCTCATTCCTTTTTGCTCCACCCTTCCTCTCGGAAAAGCTTCTGTGCAAAAAAGACGCCTGTTTACCGCAATACTCTAATGAGTATGCCCATGGTATCGGTATTATGTTTTAGCCCTGTCCATTTTCAAGGCCTCAAACCTCAATAGGTGAGCTGTTACGCTTTCTTTAAAGGATGACGGCTTCTATGTCTACCTCCCTAGTGTCTTAGGTTTAAGACTCTTTTTGATACACTTAACATAAATTTTAGGACCTTAACCACGGTCTCCCTTGTTTGGGTCTCGGAACAGCACCTTACGCGCCATCCCTGTTTCCCATCATAAACATCTTATAATTTCTGAGTTGGAAAGTTCACCGTAGCAAAAGCGCTCTGCGTGACCTATCCGTACTTTACACCATAAGAGAATTATCTGATGAGGCTATACGTAGGCATATTTCAACAGGAACCAGCCATTGCCAGATTCGATAGGCTTTTCACCCCTAATCGCAAGTCATCCTAGTGCATGCACACAACAATGGTTCAGGCCTCCATTTTCCTTTCGGAAAACTTCGCCTTGCTCACGATTAGATCATCTGGCTTCAGGTCTTGCCCAAGTGACTAACGCATTTTCATACTCGCTTTCGCTTTGACTACCAAAATGTTAATCTTGCCACTTAAACAAACTCCCTGGCCCGTTTTTCAAGACGTACGTTACAACTTCCGAAGAAGCAGTAACCAAATGTAACTGTTAGATTTCAAATCTTTTAAATCTCTTTTAAGAGTACTTTTCAGCTTTCCCTCGCGGTACTAGTGCGCTATCGGACTTAAATTTATATTTAGGGTTAGCAGTTAATTCTGCTGTATTCATACCTCCAATCTAGGAAATACTACTCTCTTAAGCATATTCATATCAAGTTTATTCACGAGGCTTTCACTCTCTAAGGCGTTTCTTTCCAGAAAACTTAAACTTATTGACTTAGAACTATAGCTCACCACATCTCTGACTTCTTTTCAAAAGTAGATTCAGTTTGCCCTGTGCCCTTTTCGCTCGCTGCTATTAAGGGTATAACGTATTTGTTTTCTTTTCCTGCCGGTACTAAGATGTTTCAATTCCCAGCGTATGTTGTCTTCTCAGACTTAATGCGTTCTCGCATTCGGAAATCCTAAGATCAATTCTTGCGTGCAGATCCCTTAGGCTTATCGCAGCTTGCCACGTCCTTCATCACAATTTAAACCAAGCTATCCGTCTAACAGTAATAAATGAGTAATTTCATATATAATTAGAAATTTTTTTAATTTCTAATGCTAATTAAAGCTAAGATTATTCTCTACCTGTATCATTGAATATAAATTCTCCACTCCACTCAGGATCTGTTTCATTCCTGAACTTCATTATGTGATAAAATTCCTTAACGGAATTTTAGCAGACAGAAATTTTTAATTTCTGTATGTTTCGATGTTTTGGTTCATCTCTGAACTTCAAATTTTATTTTGAATATGATTTGTGATTATTGATATTTTCCAATTT
>JBAYNB010000007.1:0-20485 GCA_041679005.1 Candidatus Pacearchaeota archaeon | reverse complement strand
CAATTATATCAGTTAAAAATTTTCATTTTACCATATAAATCTTTATAAACAAATAAATAGTTTCAATATTACAATGAATAAATGGCTAGAAATTTTACTAGGGCTTATCTTTATGATAATAGCAGTGCTAGCAGTATTTTTAACCCTTCCATATGATTTTTGGGACTTTGGGCATGCTGCATGGGAATTCCTTAAAGGGGGGATTATCTGGTTTGTTATTATGATAGGATTATTATTTCTAATGTTAGGAATAAGCGACCTAAAAGAATAAACATCTTATTTTATTCTCTTAGTTATTTCTTATAATTTTAATTCTATTTTTGAGAACCATAATCAATATATAATAATTTAATTTTTATTTAATATGGAACCATTTTTTGAAACAGAATTATGTGTAAAATGCAAAGGCAAAGGGTGGTGTGGAAGACCATGTAAAATTTATTCTAAAATTAAAGATTTTACTCCTAAAAAAAGTAAGCACTTTTCAGGAGATTCTCCTCCTGAAATTTTTGTTGGAAGATATAATTATCCAAACATTAAAGCAGGAATTTTATCCCCAGAAATTCATGGAGACACCTCAGAACTTTCAATGCCAGAGGTTTGGTATGAAAAAAATCTTCAAATCCCGCAAGTCCTGACAAACAGAAGCCAGCTTATTTATGGAAACTTTCAGACCTCAATTAAATCTCCAAAAACAGAGAACAAATTTACTAAATTAATGCAAGAAATAAGTATGGCAAATAAACCAGTTTCAACAGAATTTTTTCTTAAGAAAATACCAAGAATGGTTCTTGAAATAAATAAATATTCTGCTACAATTGGAAACCCAGCACCATTAGAACATGCAAGACTTCAAGAAAACCCAAAGATAAAACCAAAAATAGATTATTTAACAGCCGATACAGACTGTAAGTCAGTAGTTGCAATAAAAGAACTTCATAAATCAAATATTCAGACAAGCCATATAATAAAAATACTAAGTGCAGGACTTTTAGGAACAGCAACAAGAAGAAAATTAGTTCCAACAAGATGGGCAATAACTGCAACAGATGACACAATTTCAAAAGAGCTTCTTAAAAAAATAAAATTCTATCCTGAAATAAATGAGATAATGCTTTTTCACGGAGATTATATAGGAAATTATTATGAAATTCTTCTCTTACCAGATAAATTCTCTTTCGAGGTAATAGAAGCTTATATGTTCGGAAGTGTCTGGAATCCATTTTCTTTAAGAATTCGTTTTTCACAGGATTTTGAAAGATTTTCAGGAAGAAAAGAATATGCTTACAATGTCACAGGAGCATATTACACTGCAAGATTAGCAGTTTGCGAATATCTTGAACGCATAAAGAGGCAGGCCTATGTAATAATCTTTAGAGAAGAACGACCAGAATATAACGCCCCGCTGGGCGTAGGAATCCTAAGGGAGTTGGGTAGAGATATATTTACAAAAATTCCAGAAAAGTTTAATACACCACAAGAAGCATTAAACCAAATGCAAACAAGAATGAAACTTCAAGTTAGTCAGTTTGCAAATCAGTCAGTTCTCTTAAAAGAATATAAAACTCAAACAAGATTAAATAAATGGTTTTAGTTTATCCCACAAACATAATCAAAATTCCTTCGATTATTCCTGCGATAACCAAAAGAGGGATAATTATAAAAACAAAAACCTTTACAGAATCACTCAACCATTTTAAAAATTCTAAAGGTTTATCTTTCCCTTTATAAGTAAATAAAAACATTCCAAGTTTTAATCCTAGCGCAAGACTAATAATTATTGCAGGAATTTCAAAAATCCCATGAGGAACAAGTCTAAATAAAACTGAAAATCCCTCTATACCAACTGTTTCTTTAGCTATAAAACCCAATACATAACCATTAACAATAATTATGCCTAAAGAAACAACCCCAAAAAAGATTCCAAGAACCATTCCAAAAAAAGCAGTTTTAATATTATTAGTAATAATAAAGCTAATTAATTCTAAAGTTCCAAGACCCTCAGTTTGTTTAAGTAAATCTGCAATTATTTTTATTATCTGCTCTCTAAAAAAATAAGGAAAAATAAACCCAAAAAAAGTTATTAATAAAAAGAAGAGTGAAACAAATCCAATATAATTTTTCAGATTTTTAATATACCTTAATCCAAACTTAAAACTTGAATAAATATAATTATCAGAATTAACTTTAGTTTTCACACTCTTTTTAGCTTTCATGATTATAACAAGAAATATCTATATTTAAAGTTGTTTGATTTAACAATTAGACAACTTAACTAATCTAAGTTTATTTTACTTATCTAAATCTTTTAAGTTTTAAATATAAATTAATTCACCCCCAATGATAAATAACTTTTAATTGAATTTGCAAGATATTGATAAATCAGGTGTTTGGTTAGGCTTTGCCTTCCAAACTATAAAAAAATAAAATCATAAAAGATTAATAAAAAAATTTAACTCGAGAAATATTTTGCGAGCCTACTTGTTTTTTCAGGATACTTTTTTCTTAAATAAATTGCATATGCTACTCCAACTAATAGTCCTCCAAGATGAGCAGTATTCCCAATAGGAAGATTACCATAAAAAGAGGCTAACCAAAATCCACCCAATAAAACAACCATTGCAAACCACATTTGCATAGGGATTATAAAGAATACATACACTCTAAGTTTTGGAGTTAAAATTGCTAGTAATCCTGCTAAAGCAAAAATAGCTCCGCTTGCTCCAACCGCATAAATATTTGGATTACCAAAAATTCTTGCACCTAGTTCAGTTGTACCAAAAAAATAAGATAAAAAAACAAAGAATAATCCTGCAAAGATTCCTGAAATTAGATATAACCAAAAAAATCTTTTTCTTCCTATTAAACTTTCGATAAAATTTCCAATAAAAAACAAAGAGACCATATTTACAAATAAATGTGTGAAATTTGCATGCATAAACATGCTTGTAATTAATGTCCATACAATCCCATTAAAAAAAGCAGTAGGTTGAATTGCTAAAAAAGAAAAGATTTTATCATCATTAAAAATACTAATAAGAAGACTAGCAATAATAAAAACAAGCACATTAATGATAATTAACCAAGCAGTTATACTGTATTTTCTAGAAAGCTTTTCAAAAAAACCAGTATCTAAATTTTTCTTTGTATAAATCCTTAATTGATTATCCATTTGATAATTATTTCTTTTTTACTCCCTTTTTCTTAACAGGCTTTTTAACAGGCTTTTTAACAGATTTTTTACCAGGAGATTTACCAGAAGGTTTTGAAGAAAGAGCTTTTTTAGCCTTAGCATTATCTTTTTTCTTTTTGGCCCTCTCTGATTTTCTTTCGTCTTCTGCAAATTTAATGTTTTTTGCTTTTTTCTTTCCTAACTTATCGCTTTCAAGACTTAATTCTACTTCAATCAACCCTATTTCTTTTTGTAATCTACTAATTGTTTTATTAAGTGAATCAATACTCTCTTGATTATTAGACAAAACATAAACCTCTTCACACTCTGGGCAGGTAAAATCATTTAATAAAGCAATTTCTTCTGTTACTTCAAGAGAACAAACATTACAAATATAATACCTCCTTTCCTTTCTATTATTCAACTGAACCTCTGCTTGGGTTAATTCTTCTTTTAATTTTTTCTGGAGTAAAACAAGAGACTGATAAACATTTAATGTCCAAAAATAAATATACCATCCCTTTCTTTTATCTTTCTTTCTAATAAAAGAAACAAGTCCATAATCTGAGAGTTTATATAAAACATTTCTAGTTTGATTAATAGTTAATCCAAGTTTTTTAGCTATTAAAAACTCGTTTATATCCTTTTTCCCAGCCAATAAATCTACAATTGGAGTTGCTTGTTTATTAATCAGGTGTTCTACAATAGATTTCAGAAATTTTATCTGCATTTTAAATAATAAGTTTTTGAGTAAAGAATAATCGAGAGAATAGTTTAAATATCTTTGGTTCGCCTCTTTTTTTCATAATAAAAACAAAAGTAAATACTATCTCAAAAGCATATATTCAATTCTATATATTATTTTTATCATCCTGCATAAGCTTTATAAACTTATAACCATAAATAATTATATAACAGAGGTGAAATATGAGCTGGTTTAAAAAAAAGGAAAAACAAATAGAAAATGAAGAAATGCCTGAACTTCCTGAATTGCCTAGCCCAGATGAGTTCTCTTTACCAGAGTTACCAAAAAGCAATAACTCTTTTTTAGCAAAATTACAAAAACCTGGTTTTAACGCAGAATCTTATAATTCTCAGTTACCAGAACTTCCTGAACTAAAAAAAGAGAATAATTTTCATCCAACAGTTATAAGACAAGAAAAAATAAATCCCAATCAAGCAATGCAAAGGTCTCAGTTTGAAAAAATTGAAAATAAACAAAGACAAGAGGCCATTCAAATGAACAAGCCGATTGAAATAGAAGAAACAATTTCAAGACCAAACAAATCCTCAAGAGGTACAGAACCAGTTTATGTAAGACTAGATAAATTTGAAACAAGTTTACAATCTATTGAAGAAATCAAAAAGAAGATTTCAGAAGTAGAAGAAATTTTAAGAAAAACAAAGGAAATAAAACAAAAAGAAGAACAAGAATTAGAATTATGGGAAAAAGAAATCAATATTATAAAATCAAGAATAGATTCTATTGATAAAACTATTTTTAATAAGTTTGATTAAAATACATAATGGAAACAAGACATGTAAGACTAGATTATGCGCAAACTCTTTCAGCAAAAAAAGAGTTACTTTCTTCAGAAATAGATTTAATTTATACAGCTAAAGCTCTATCAAAATACAAACAGTTAAGAAAAAAAGAATTTATCCTCAAAAACCAATTAAAAATATCTTTAGCAATGTTAAAAATAAAACTAAACCTTCTTTCATCTACATTCCCTGTAACTAAAAGACCAACACAAGTAAAAAGAATAATCAAGAAAGAGACTATTGAGGAAAAAAATCTTTCAGAAGAGCTTCAAGATATTCAGACAAAACTAGCAAGATTACAATAATCCTATTATATTGTTTTTAGAACATTAAAGATTATAAACTAAAATTTTATTAAAGAATTATGAATTATAAAGCAGAAACTGCAAAAGAAATTGCAAAAGCAGGATTAAAGATTAATGCAATCAAATTAAGTCCTAATAAACCTTTTACATGGGCTTCTGGTTTTCAAATGCCAATTTATAATGATAATAGAATGTTTCTTGGTAATGCAAAACATAGGAGACTAATTGCAGATGGCTTCAACCATTTAATGGATTCTGCATACTCTGAAAATAGAAACATATATTTTTCTATTATTGCTGGAACTTCTACTGCTGGAATTTCTCCTGCAACAACTCTTGCAGATACTTACTCAATTGAGAGACCTCTAATATATGTAAGAGACAAACCAAAAGACCATGGCTTAAGAAATCAAATTGAAGGAATTGATGCAGAAAAAGACTTAGGAGGTAAGAGAGTTCTTTTAATAGAAGATTTAATTTCAACTGGAGGGAGTTCTGTAAATGCTGTTCAAGCAATAAGAGATGCAAATGGTAATTGTGAACATTGTTTTTCTATTTTTAATTATGGATTTAAAGAAGCAGAAGAAATGTTTAAAGGAAAAAGACCTTATGATAAAGAGAAAACAAAATTTTTAAAAACTCCTTGTCAAGTTAAATCTCTTTTAACCTATGATAAATTATTAGAAGTTGCAAAAGAAATAGGGTATATAAATACAGCTCAGGAAAAAATGCTTGCTGAATGGAGAGAAGACCCTTTTAATTGGGGAGAAAAACACGGATTTCCTAAAATTGAAAAAACCAAACAATAAGCAAAATCTTTTAAATATCTCTTCTCTGTTTCTAGTATGATAAACAATCGTAAACAACTTATAAAAGAATTTGTTACATTTTTCAAAATAAAAAATCATAAAGAGATTCCAAACTCATCACTTATTCCTGAAAATGACCCTACAGTTTTATTTACAACAGCAGGAATGCATCCAATTGTTCCATATCTTTTAGGACAATCTCATCCATCAGGAAAAAGACTTTGCAATGTTCAAAGATGCATAAGAACAGGAGATATTGATGAAGTAGGAGATGAAGTTCATCACACATTTTTTGAAATGCTTGGAAATTGGTCTCTAGGAGATTATTTTAAAAAAGAAGCAATAGAATATAGTTTTCATTTTTTAACAAATGTTCTAAAAATACCAATTGAAAGTCTAGCTGTAACTTGTTTTGCAGGAGACAAAAATGCAGAAAAAGATAATGAAGCTGCAGAAATATGGAAGTCTCTAGGAATTCCAAAAGAAAGAATTGCTTTTTTACCAAAAGAGAATAACTGGTGGGGTCCTGCTGGGAAAACAGGCCCATGTGGCCCAGATACAGAAATGTTTTATTGGAAATCAAAATCAAAACCTCCTGTAAAGTTTAATCCAGAGGATAAAAATTGGATAGAAATATGGAATGATGTATTAATGCAATATAACAAAGATGAAAAAGGAAATTACAACATAGCAAAACAACAAAATATTGATACTGGAATGGGTGTTGAAAGAACTATCACAGTTTTATCAGGTCTAGAAGATAATTATCTTTCAAATTGTTTTCTTCCAATAATAAAAAAAATTGAGAATATGTCTGGAAAAAGATATTTAATTGGGACAAATAAAAAAGCAATGAGAATAATTGCAGATCACATAAAAGCAAGTGCTTTTATAATTGCAGATGGAATTGTTCCGAGCAACACAGAACAAGGATATGTATTAAGAAGACTAATAAGAAGAGCAATTAAATGTGGAAAAGAATTAGGAATTAAAAATTTTACTAGTGCAATAGCTCTTCCAGTCTTTGAAATTTATGATGATTATGAAATTTTAAAGAAAAATAAAGAGATAATCATTGAAGAATTAAAAAGAGAAGAACAAAAATTTCTAGAAACAATTGAAAATGGTATGAAGGTTTTTGATAAATTAATAAAAGATAGAAAGCAAATGTCTGGAAAAGATGCATTCTTATTATACCAGTCTTATGGTTTTCCAATAGAACTTACAAAAGAAATAGCAAAAGAAAAATCTATTAAAATAAACGAATCTGAATACGAAAGAGAGCTATGTAAACATCAAGAACTTTCAAGAACTGCAACTTGTGGAAAATTTAAATCAGGATTAGCTGATAATTCAGATGCAACTAAAAAACTTCATACTGCAACACATTTATTAAATACCGCCTTAAGAAAGGTTCTTAACTCTCCTGATTTGCATCAAAAAGGTTCTAATATAACTCCTGAAAGATTAAGATTTGATTTTAATTTTGAGAGAAAACTTACAGATAAAGAAGTTAAAGAAGTAGAAGACTTAGTAAATCAAAAAATACATGAAAGAATACCAATTACCTGTGAGATACTCACTCCAAAACAAGCAAGAGAAAGAGGAGCACAAGGAGTATTTGATGAGAAATATTCAGACAGAGTTTCTGTTTATTCAGCAGGAACATTTAGCAAAGAGATTTGTGCAGGCCCTCATGTGAGTAATACAAGAGAGCTTGGAAAATTTAAAATAATCAAAGAAGAAAGTGTTGCTGCAGGAGTAAGAAGAATAAAAGCAGTTTTAGAATAAAAATTTTAAAAACATTATTTAACAATTCCTTAATTAGTATGCCTAAGGAGAACTCCTAAATTTGTAGACCTACCTTCAAATTTACAGGATTCAGTTTTATTCAAGCAATAACTTTGCTCTTGTCCTGGAATTAATTTTTTTCTAAAAGAACAAAAATCATAATCCTTACATTTCTGAGGGATTATTTCAGTATTATTTTCTGAATTTTCATCAGGCATGAAGGATTATAAAAAATTTCATTTAAAAACAAGATTATAATCTAAAGTATATAAAAAAATGAAAGATTAATTAATAAAAAATTTATTGTTCTAAGTAAATAGCCGGCTTTCCAAACTTTGCACGAGAGGACTTATTTTCAGGGTCAATCTTATTCTTATCATTAACTGCAAAAACCTCTATTTTAATATTTGTCTTTTTTTCAATTATCTCAATCCCACTTTTATAATTAGCTAATTCAGGAGGAACACAATAAACATAACCCTTTGAAACTTTTTCTCCTTTTGTTTCTACAATTTTTAAAATATTATTAATATCTTCAGCAAGTTTTTCCAATTGTTTTTCTTCTTGCTCTAATTTTTCATTAATTTTCTTTTCATCAGATTTAGGCCATTCAGATAATGAAATAAAATCTTTATTTCCAATTTTATTCCATATTTCTTCAGAAATATGAGGACAGAACACAGAAAGCAATTTCAAAAAGCTCTCTGCATCTTTTTTAGAGATACTTTCTTCATTTTCAAAACTCTCAAATAATTGTCTCAATTTAATAACAGCAAGATTATATCTTAAATTTTCAATATCTTCTGTAATTTCTTTTATTGCTTTGTTTATTTTACTTTCAGTTTTCAAACTAGATTTTCCTGTTTTAAGATTTTCAAAATAATAAAATATTTTATTAATTAATCTCAAACTACCTTCAATTCCTTTTTCACTCCAATCAATATCTTTATCAGGACTTGCAACACTTACTAAAAATAATCTTGCTGTGTCAATACCATATTTTTTGGAAACTTCATCAGGATTAATAACATTGCCTTTACTCTTGCTCATCTTTTCTCCATCAGAACCATGCAACATTCCCTGGTTAAATAATTTTAAGAAAGGTTCATCAAATTTCAAAAATCCTAAATCTCTTAGAGCTTTTGTAAAAAATCTTGCATAAATTAAATGCATACAAGCATGTTCTGCTCCACCAATATAAAAATCAACAGGCATCCAATAATCAATCTTTTTACTATCAAATGGTTTTTTATCATTTTTGTTGTCACAATATCTTAAATAATACCATGAAGAATCAAAAAAAGTATCCATAGTGTCTGTTTCTCTTCTTGCATCACTTTTGCATTTAGGGCATTTAACACTAACCCATTCTGAATTTGTTTCAAGAGGATTTCCTTTTCCAAATTTAACTTTCTCAGGAAGCTCAACAGGTAAATCTTTTTCAGGCACAGGAACTGCTCCGCATTTATCGCAATAAATAATTGGAATAGGAGTTCCCCAGTATCTCTGTCTAGATATCAGCCAATCTCTAAACTTGTAATTAACAACTGCTTTTCCAAGTTTTTTCTTTTCTAAGAATTCTGTAATCTTTTTCTTTGCATCATCATTATTAATTCCATTAAATTCTGAAGAATTAATTAAAATTCCTTTGTCAGTGTATGCTCTTTCTCCATTACTATAAATTTCCCAAGCATATTTATGATTTTCAAGATTCAAGAAATTTAAAATCTTATTTTTATCAATCCACAATCCATTATGATTTTTTGTTTCTTCTTCATTTATTTTTTTATGCTTATCAGATTTTAGTTCAATTACAAACATTTTGTATTTTCCATATCTATTAACATCCTTATGACCTGCATAAAACTTAGAATGAACTTCCATACCAATCTGTTTAACTGATTTCATATCAAAATACCCTGTTTCTTCTTTAGTTTCTCTTATTGCTGCTTGTTCAGGAGTCTCTCCTTTTTCTATCCCGCCCATTAAAAAACTTTTCCATTTATGTTCTTTCCAATCTAAACAAAAATATTTATCTTCTTTCCAATGTTTTACAATTATAAATACAGAATCTCTTTCCTCTATTTTTTTGTCTAGCCTTACAGCATCTTTCTCGAAAGTATTATTAAACATTGGTGCAATTACTTGTTTCACAGCTATTCCATATTTCTTAGCAAACTGAAAATCTCTTTCATCATGAGCCGGAACAGCCATAACCATCCCACTACCATAATCAGCTAAAACAAAATTACCAGCATAAACAGGAACTTTTTCTTTTGTAACTGGATTAATTGCATAACTACCTGTAAACACTCCTTCTTTTTCCATTTCTTCTTGCTCTTTTTCACTTACAGATTTTATTTTTTTCAAAAATTTCTCAACTTCTTTTTTCTGTTTATCTGTAACCAATTCAAAAAGTCTTGAATGTTGTGCACTTACAACCATAAATGTAACTCCATAAATAGTATCAGGACGAGTTGTGAAGATTGGCCATTTTTTAAAAATACAATCCAAAACTTTTTCTTCTTTTTCTCCATTATAATGAGTTTTATTACCAATTGACAAAATATATTCTGCATTCAGAAGCTCTGCTAATTTTTTCGGATCATCTCTATGAACAATATGGTCATTTTCATCTTCTAAAACAATTATCTTGTGTGCTTTTTCTTTTATTTTATTATAATCAAATTTCCAATCACAATAACCTGCTAAAAAGGGTCTAGGTTTCAAATCCTTGAAAGCTTTGCCATTCTTATATTCTTCAATTAATCTTGGCAGGGGTGCTCCAACCATAACAAAACCAGAAATTTTAATTTTAAGTTTTTCAAGAATTTTCATCATTAAAATATTTCCTAAAGAATGTCCAACAACAATGGTATTTTCCTTGAAAACATAATTATCATTAACAAATTTTAATTGCTCTTCTATTTTTGGTGCATTTGTATTTGGTAAGTCAGGCATAAATACTACTTTTCCTCCTCTATTTTCTACCTCTCTTTTCAACCAATTCCAAAAAGAATCTTGAGAAGAATCCCCATAAGCATGAAGGAATACAAATTCTTTTTTAGAAATATCTCCAAATCTTGAAATTTCAAAATCAATCTCAGTCCCATAGGATTTTCCAATCCAATTCTTTTGAAGCTTTTTTATTTTATCAGGCCAATTCAAACCCTCTGCTTTTTCCAATAATTCATCAGAATATTTTGTTGTTTTGATAAACCATTGTTCTAATTGTTTTATTTCTACATCTGTATCTTCATGTCTCCAACATTTTCCATTATGCACCTGTTCATTTGCAAGAACAGTATGACATTCAGGACACCAGTTAACAGAAGCTTTTTTTCTATAAACTAATCCGTTTTCTAAAAATTTCAAAAAGAAATACTGATTCCATTTATAATAATCAGGATTCAAAGTTGCAAGAGTTTTACTCCAATCATAACTCAAACCAAGTTCTTTCATTTGTCTAGTATAATTTTTAATTGCATTTTCAGTAAAAGGTTTTGGATGAGAATTAGCCTTTATTGCTGCATTTTCAGCAGGAAGACCAAGTGCATCAAATCCCATTGGATAAAGTACATTAAATCCGCTCATTCTCTTAAATCTTGCAAATATATCTCCAATCGTATAATTTAATGCATGTCCCATATGTAATCCAGAAGCAGAAGGGTATGGAAACATTTCAAGAACATAGTATTTTTTCTTTTTGGAATTATCTTTAACAACAAAAACTTTTTCTTTTTCCCATTTTTCTTGCCATTTTTGCTCAATCTTCTTAAAGTCAATCTTATCCTCAGCCATATTAGTATTATTTATCCCCTATTTTTAAAATATTCCTTTATCAGATTACCATATTCCTGTATCAAAATTTTTAAATCTATAACATCCAGAACAGTTTTCTAAATAACAATGTTTAGCAGGAGCAAACTCACTACATTTTCCATTTTCACCATATTCACAATATTTTATTTTAAAAATATTTGAATCAGATAATGAAGTCTGAGCATTTTCACTAACTTCAACAACATTTTCAATATTTAGAGAATCATCAAGAGCCATTTTCAAGAAAAAAGATTTAGTTAAAAATAGCTCAATTAAGACAGAGCTAAAACTAAGACTTTAAAATTACTGCATTTAATAATCGATTGTCTTAGTAACATAACAAATGGAGAATCTCTAGGTTTAAAAATATTTGTGTAGTTAGAAGTAAACTCACAATAAAATGCCTTAGACCAATCTAACCAATACTTTATTAATTAATCTTCTTTAATATAAAGAAAGAAAATGAAACTAACCAATATAAAAAAATGGGTGATATTTTTATTAACAATTATCTTCTCAGTATATCTTTATAATTCTAAAATTTTAGATAGCATTATAGTCTCTTTAGGAGATTTCCAAATTATAGGAGTTTTGATTGCAGGAATGCTTTTTGTTTATACTTTTACAGTTGCTCCTGCTACAGCCCTTTTAATTATATCCACAAGGACTATCAATCCTTTGATTGTTGCATTCATCGGAGCCATAGGAGCAATGATTGGGGCAATATTCTTATATAATCTATTTAAAAGATATCTACCAAAACAAATAGGAAAAACTATTAATAAAATAGAACTAAGAGGATTTAAGAAAAAAACCCTTAAATGGGTTATTCCATTAATTGCTGCAGTTATACTTGCAACCCCAATACCCGATGAAGTTGCAATAGCCCTCTTAGAAACAAATAAAATAGATGCAAATACTTTTATGTTATTCGCATTTATTTGTGCATTTATTGGTCTTCTAATAATTACAGAGATAGTATACCTTTTTTAATCACAATTAATTTTATTAACTAACTCCAGGTAAGTTAATTATGACAGAATCAAAAAGAGTTCCTGAACAAATAATCGAGATATTAAATGAACATGGTCCAAGTCTGCCCATACACTTAGCTAAAAAAATAGGCATTTCTTCATTATTTATATCTGCATATTTATCAGAACTAGCAGGAGAAAAAAGAATTAAAGTTAGTCATTTAAGATTAGGTGGCTCTCCGTTATATTTTCTAGAAGGACAAGAAGAACAATTAGAAAAATTTTATACATTTTTGCATCCAAAGGAAGTTGAAGCATTTGGATTGCTTAAAAGAAATATAGTTTTAAAAGATTCAGATCAAGAACCTGCAATACGAGTAGCTTTGAGAAGCATAAGAGATTTTTCATTTGGTTTTAAGGCTAATGATGAAATCTTCTGGAGATTTCATTCTGCACCAGAATCAGAAGTAGACAATATTCTAACTTCAAAAAGAATGCTTGGACCAAGAAAAATAAAACCTCAAGAAGACATTGAATCAAGAGAACCCCAAAAAATAAGAGAAACACCTAAAAGAATAGAACCTCCAAAACCAATAGAAATAGAACAGCCAAATGAACAAAATGATGAAGAAGTTGAGGAGATCAGAGAAAAACCCGAATTAAAAGAACCTGAAAAAGTTTTAACTAAAGAAGCCAAGAAAAAACAAACTGAAGAGGTCTTTTTAAAAGAAGTAAAGGATTATTTAGAACAAAAGAGCATAGAACTAGTTAGTTTAGAGTATTATGATAAAAAAGAGATTGTAGCAAAAATTCGTTTTAATCTTGCACCTGAAAAAGCACATTTATTATTCGCATACAACAAAAAGAAAATTGATGATAAAGAGCTACTAAAGGCAAATAAAAAGGCTCTTGAACATAATTTAGACTATCTTGTTTTGTTTAAAGGAGAGTTTTCTAAGAAACTAAAAGATACCATAGAAGCACATAAAAGCTTAGTGTCAGCAAGTAAACTATAAATTTATCATTCTAAAAACAGCAATCTTTAAAAACCAGAAAAATCAGGTAATATTAAGAATATGGGAAGAATAAAATCTAAACTCGTTAAAAGAACTAGTCATTTGCTATTAAAAGAAGAAAATCATTTTACTAGCAGTTTTGACGAAAACAAAAAATTTCTGACTGGATTAACCCCCAGTAAAAAAATAAGAAACAAGATAGCTGGATACCTAGCAAGACTAAAAAAGCAAAAACAGTAATAAAACATAGTAATAAAAAAGACTTAAAATGGCAGAAGAAACAGAAACTAACTCAAGAGAAGATACATCTGAGAAATCCTTAGGCGTCTTAGATAAAGACAATATAATTTACATTGGGATAAAACCCTTTATGAATTATGTTACTGGAATAGTAATGCAATTTAAAAATAAAGGACAAAAAGAAGTTATTGTTTCTGCAAGGGGTAAATTTACATCAAAGGCCATTGATGCTGTTGAAGTTGCAAAAAGGACTTTTCTAAAAGATGAAAATATTCAGGTTAAAGATGTAAAGATTTCAAGTGAAGAATTTGAAACTAAAGAAGGAAAAAGGATTCATGTTTCTACAATTGAAATAAAGCTAGTTAAACCATAAAATCTAAAGATTAAAAAATTTATTTTTTATTAGTTTTTTCGTTTTCTTTTTTTCTAAACAACCATGAAAATAGACCAGAAGTTTTCTCAGGTTTCTCCGCTACTTTTTCTTTTTTTGAACTTCTTTTTAATAATTCATCTAGTTTTTTATCCATTTCTAACACTTTTTCATAGATTATATTAATTCTCTGATTTCTTTTCCAAGTATAAATCCCCCTTATAATTAAAAATAAAATATAAACAAGAATAACAATTCCTAAAATCTGAGCAATCATAATTCCTCGTGAAACAAGATTTGAAATCTCATTAGGTAAGGAAGTAATTAGTTCAGTACTTGTGTTTAAGAGGTCACTACCAGAAGTTAAAAGATTGTTACTTGTATTCAGAGCTCCTTTACTTATATTTAAAATTCCACTGCTTGCATTTAAAGCTTCTTGAACACCCATTTTTTATAATAATCTAAGTAAATTGTGCTTTTTAATTGTTTTCAATACTTTTTTAAAGCAACTATAATTCAATAAATTATGGCTCCATAGCTCAGTGGTAGAGCGCGGCTCTCATAAGGCCGAGGCCCCGAGCTCAATCCTCGGTGGAGCCATTATATTTTTTCAATACTTTTATAAACAAAAGTTCCTTAAGTTAAAAATGGCAAATAGATTAGCTTTAACTATAATTGTTAGTATTATCCTTACAGCAATTATAATCTCTTTAGTAAATGTAGGAACAAGTTTATTTTTACCTACTCCCGAATATAATGATTATTGTGGAAAAATAATAACACCTCAATTAAGTCAGAATCAAGAAATAACACAAGAACTTTGTGAATCAACTAATGGTACTTGGAATTCTCAAGATATTAAATGCATAACTACTCCTTGTCCTCAAGGTTATTGTGATTTTTATACAAAATGTCAAAATGAATATGAATCTGCAATGAAACCATATAATCAAATAAGATATTATATTTTTGCAGGGATAGGGTTTATTCTTTTATTAATTGGACTATTTGCATTAGAAAATATGATACAACTAACAGGATTAGCAACAGGCGGGATTTTAGTTGTTCAAGGCATAATAATGAATTTCCAGAATAAAACAATTGTATTTATCTCTTTAATATTAATCCTAATAATCTTTGGAGTTATTGCTTATAGAATTATTAGGAAAAAACATTAATTCTAATATTTTTCTTTTAAAAAAAACCCTCCCGCCTTCCCTGAAAAAAAATTAAACTATCAATAACATTACAGTTTAGTTATTGACTTACTGGTTCTTCTTTAACAGCTTCCTCAGAAACTTCTTCTTTTGCTTCATCAGTGCCCGCTTCAATTTTTGCATCTGATTCTGAAACATTACCAGCTTCAGAAGTTTCTTCTTGAGGAATCTGCTGAGTTTCTTCCTCAGTCATGATTACTTACCTCCAAAATTTAATTAATAATCTAAAATAGTTTTGAGGGTTTTTAAATACTTATATGGTTATCTAGCTCTGTTTCTGTTCTTTCCCCACATAATTTTTTTCCAGATTCTTTCATGTGCAAAAAAGAAAAATATTTTAACTAAACTAAGAAAAAAGCACACAGTGATAGACATATTAAAATCACCATAAATAAGATAAACAAAAATAAAAGTGATTATAAATGAAATAATCTCCCAAGTAATCCCTTTTAAAAAACTTCTTTGAACCGTTGAACCCATTTTATTTAAAAATATTTTTTATCATGCATTTAATCCAATTAAAATTAAGCAACAAATGAATAATCACTAAAACAATTAATAAGATTGCTAAGGGCTCATGATACATTCTAAATCCTCTATTAAATCCAGAAACATTTACAAATATAAATACAATAGCAATTAAAATATCACTAAACAATTTCACCTTATTTTTATCCATACTCTCTTAAAAGAGTCTCTGTTTATAAATTTTTATCTTTAATCAAAAGAAGATTAGATGAATTCCTAATAAGACAATTCCTATCCTAAATGCTTTTGGAAGCATACCAAAAACAAAAAAATACTTAAATTTCATACCAAATGCTCCAGAAAGCCAAATCATAAAAACTTCAGGAACAGGAGTTAGCGCCCCGATTAGTAATGCAAATTTACCATATTTAAAAAAAAGTTTGCATTGCTTTAGATGTTGTTTTGCTGAACAAGAAGCCCTAATTCTTTTTGAAAAAACTCTTCTACCAAGATTAAACCCAATAATATCCATAGTCCAAGTTCCAAGAACAGAAAAAATAAAAACAAGAAGTAGATTAAGGCCAAAAAATAATCCTATTGAAGCAATAGAATCTGGTCCAATGGGCTGGTCAAAAGAGTTTGAAATTAAAGAAAAAACAAAAATAGCAGGATAACCATAAATCTCTATGTTCCTTCGGATAAATTCATTAATAGGATTTAAATTTAAAAGAACAAGAATAATAAAAGTAATTAGAATCATCAAAAACAAGATCCAAAACTGTTTGTTTTTTCGGTCCATATTCTAATAAATAAGAACAAGTATAATTAGGTTGCTGTTTTGCAATTTAAACCCTTTTCCCAGCATGTAAGAACTCAATCTCCCCATTAATCAATTTCCTAATTGTTTCTTTTAAGTCAATAATCTTAACTCTAATTTGTTCTCGTGTATCTCTGTCCCTTATTGTAATATCTTTTTGAGAAGGACTTTTATCATCAATAGTTATACAATAAGGAGTTCCAGCCTCATCATTTCTTGCATATCTTCTTCCAATAGAACCAGATTTATCATAAATAATATTCCAATCTTTTCTTAAATCTTTTAAAATTTTCTCAGCAATTGCTTCATATTCTTCACTCTTTACAATTGGAAAAACAGCAGCTTTTATTGGAGCAAGTTTTGGATTTAATTTTAAAACAACTTCGCCTTTTTCATTTTGTGAATAAGCTTCAAATAAGAAAACTAAAAATGCTCTTTCAACACCCAAAGAGGGTTCACAAACAACATGAGGAAGAACTTTCTTTTGTTCTTTGTTCATAATCTCCATAGATTGTTTAGAATAATTTTGATGTTGGGTTAAATCAAAATTTCCTCTGTTTGCAAATCCTTGTAACTCTCTCCAACCCATTGGAAATTTATATTCTAAATCCCAAGTATCAATAGCATAATGAGATTTTTCATCAGAACAATGTTGTCTTATTCTAAAGTTTTCAGCTCTGCATCCCAAATTTAAAAACCAATTATATTCTTGGGTAATCCAATAAGCATGCCAATCTGTTTTTATAACTCCTTTTTTCCAGGCTTCATGTAAATCCATAAACTGAGCTTCTTTTCCTGCTTTCTGCATATGTTCATCATAAACTAAGATATTTACTCCTTTTGTTTCTTCCATATATGGACATGAAGTTCCACCTTCAATAAAATACTCAATTTCCATTTGTTCAAACTCTCTGCTTCTAAACAAAAATTCTCTTGGAGAAATTTCATTTCTAAAAGATTTTCCAACTTGTGCAATTCCAAAAGGCAATTGCATTCTTGCATTTTCCTGAATTAATTTAAAATCAGCAAAAATTAATTGTGCTGTCTCAGGCCTTAGATAAGCTTTAACAGAATCATCTTTTACAGGTCCAACTTGAGTAACAAACATTGGATTAAACTCTCCTTTGTTTTCAAACTCTCCGCCACATTTATCACATTTTGCTTTTCCAACTTCATGTTTATCAATTTTTGTTTTATTTTTACATTTTTTACAAACAACAGCAACATCAACAAAACTTCCTACATGTCCAGAGGCCTCCCAAACTTTAGGGTTTGTGATTATACTTCCGTCAATCCCAACTAGATCATCCCTATAAACATGATATTTCCACCAGCTTTCTTTAAGATTTTTCTTCAGTTCAACTCCTAAATGTCCAAAATCCCAAAATCCTCCTAAACCACCATATAATTCTCCTGAAGGATAAACAAAACCTTTTCTTTTACAAAAAATAGCAAGTTCATCTATTGTCAAAGATTTATGAACCATTGTTTTTTCATTATTATTGTTATTTTGATTTTCAGCCATAACATTACCCTTTCCTTCTTGCTTTAATAACTTTTCTTCAATCTCTTTTTTCTTCATCTCAGCACCTTCAAGAGTTTTTCCAAGATATGCAACACACTCGCTAGTAACCTTTTTTCCATTTCGCACAGCTTTACGAAGATAATAATATTCTCCACCATTAACCTTTTGTTTTACTATATACATTTTAACCTCTAAAGATGACTTACAAACTACAAAGAAGTTTTTAAAGATATTGTAGTGATAAAAGTGAAATTATCCAAAACCAGTAAATGTAGAAGTATCTTTCCGAGGAATTGGTTTAGGCCCTCTTTGTAATATCTGATAATGTGTTGCAAGTAATTTAGTCTTTACATCCCTATGATTATAATCTTTAACTTCCAAAATTAAAAAATTATCTTTATTCAAATGATCAGGATTAGGAGAATCATGAATAACAAAATCATGAATAACAGAATCGATGTTATTTAAAGCTAATATTTCTGGATGATGCATGTTTCCTTCTCCACTACCCCAAAAAAATCCAACATATTTGTAAGGTCCTCCTCCTTCAAAATTTCCTTTAATTAAGATTATATCTCCTGATCTAAATTTTTCATTTACTATATTTTCAATTGGTTTTAGTTTTTTCATTTTATTCTTTCAATCCTATAGATTAAATCTTGTTCATTGATTGTTTGATTAAAACATTTTGGAACAAAACGACAATCATACAAATAATCATTGATATCATAAGCAATTTCCCTTAATCTATGAACAGAATGTCCTGGGACTTCAAGACCATTTCCTACTGCTAAGTCTGCTAAATCTTTTGGTAATATTTGTATCTGTTTTTTAATTTCCATTTTATCTCATCCCAAATAAAATTGTTTCTAATATTCCTGGTTTAGAAAACTTCTTTTTTCTTTTTCCAACCTCTGCTAAGATATATTCTATTGCATTATCTATTTCTAATGGTCCAAGGAAAGCAATTTCTTTTGCTCTTACATATGCCTGACGAGTTGGTTCTTCAGTAATAGGGGTTTCTCCTTCAGGCATATCAAATTTATCAGGATAATTTTTATGAAGACTCACCTTTAAACCATGCTCATAATGTGTTAAACATTTTAATTTAAGTTCTCTAGAATTCCATTTTAATATCTTATCAAGTTCTTTAATACATTCTTTAAGATAAGGTGTTGCTGTTGGGGTCATTTTATTTCTTCGCCTCCAAAAACTTCATCTTCAATGTTATAATTAGGATTAGCTAAGAATCTCCATTTTATATTTTCAACAGAAGTTTTTTCTAAAAATTCATAAACCCCCTGAGACATTTGCCTTTCTTGAATTTGATTTAATAAATAACGGATTTTAATTTCAGGACCATTAGGGAAGCGCAAATTATCTATCGTAGATAATTTCTCATAAACAGAATCAGAGAAAAATTCATTATAACTTTTATGATTAAGCTCATTAACATAAAAAGAAACTCGGGTATTTTGAATAGAATCTAAACTTTCAAGATATTTCTTATGGTTAGATAATCTTTTAGCAACTTTTAACAAATTAATTCTTTTATTATTACAATCTATTTGTCCAGGATGAATCCCTGTTGGACATATGCAATCAACCTTTCTCAAGATATAATCATCAAATCTATTTGTTTCTGCCATTTTATTCTATCCTCTTAACATTTACTTGATACAAAGTTTGATTTTGCCCCAATTCTCTTCTTGCAGCTTCTTCACTTCCATATACCTCTCCAATTCTTTGTGGGCATACATACAAATTTCTTAATTCGTCTCCTTTTCCTATCAAAACATTTGGAACTACTATTGGTTCGGGTCTTGCTCCAATATTTTGGAAAACTCTTTCCATTAATCCTTCAAATGGATTTTCGCCTGTCATTTTATTCTATCCTCCCATTGTCTAGAACATCAATTGTGACTTTCACCAACATCTGTGGTTTTATTTTATGAGAAAGAACATTAGGAATTACAATTATGCTCTGACTTCCGTGTTTTGCAATTTTCTTTGTTATTGTGTATGTTTGTGATTTCATTCTGCAATCCATCCTGCTTTTCTTAATGCAAGGTTATATTTTGAATATTGAAGAGGATTTGATTCTCGAGTGATTGTCCTAGGGTCTTCTTTAGAAAGATAACAAAAGGGATAAGCCACATTTTTATTCTTTTTTGTAAGATTATATTGTCTTATTTCTATTTGTCTTTGGAGATTATTAATTATGGTTGTAAACTTTTTATTTTTATCAGTTACTTTATATACTAATTGAGAAAACACCCTTTCACTAGTTTTTAACCAATCTCCCTCCACAGGTTTATCTGATATAGAAAATTCTAAAGACCTGCCCCTCATTCCTTCAATAGCCCCATAAATACGATTTGATTTTATCGGTTTTGTTTGTGATTTCATTTTAT
>JBAYNB010000006.1:0-20486 GCA_041679005.1 Candidatus Pacearchaeota archaeon | reverse complement strand
CGAAAGCAAAAGAAGGAATTCCTTTATCTTCAAGAAAATCATTTAGTTTGTTTAAGCCTATTCCTTTCTTACCTAACCAATCAGAAAATGCAAAATACCTATCTTCCAAACCTCTATAGATTTTGCCAAAAATATTTCCCTCTTGCTGTTTATCCATTTCATTATCTGAAAAATCATTATTAACTTCAGAATAATCTTCAATTTCTTGATTATCAGAAATCTCTTGATCTTCTAAATCAGAAAAATCCTCTTTTTTTGTTTTCTTTGGTTTTGCTTTTTCTTTTGCCATTATTTATCTTTCTTTATATTTTTAAAAATATATTTTAGTATATATAAATAAAAGAATAATATATTTATATATGTTTATATTTAGAAAAAGAATATAAAGGTTAACTATTTACTGGACAAAAGTTATTTATAGAAAAAGAGAAAAATAAGAAAAAGAAAATTAGAAAGAAACTTTAACATTCTTCTTTTCTTCTTGACTTGCTTCTAAGAATGTTTCTTCTTTGAAATTAAATGCGTTAGCAAACATATTGTTTGGTACTGTTTGGATCTTGTTATTATAATCCATAACTATATCGTTATAATATTGTCTTGCATAAGCGATTTTGTTTTCAATACCTGAAAGTTCTTCTTGAAGCATTAAGAAATTTTGACTTGCTTTTAAATCAGGATAGTTTTCAACAACTACATTTAACAAAGTTCCAATTGCTTTAGACATTTGATCATTTGTCTTCATTGTTGCTTTAATGTCCTTACTTTGCATTGCTTGGTTTCTTAATTCAGTAATCTTTGATAAAGTTCCAGCTTCGTGTTTAGCGTAGCCTTTAACTGTTTCAACTAAGTTTGGTACTAAATCGTATCTTTTTTTTAATTGAACATCTATTTGGCTCCAGCCGTTTTTAACTTTATTTCTTGCGATAATTAGAGAATTAAAAATAGTCAATGCGATTATAACAAGTACTGCAATAATTCCTAAAATTACCCAAATTGCTATATTCATTTATTAATCACCTTTTTATTTTAATTTCTAGATATATACTGGGTGATTATGTTTATAAATAAATTGTTTACTTACTAGCTTTCTAATTTTATGAGATTTAAGACGCCCTTGTTTATTCTCTTTATTGCTTTTTTTAAATAGTTATCTGCTTTCTTTTTAGATTTTGTTTGTTTTAGAATATCTGGGTAATCTAAGAAATCTTCATCTTTGTTAAAACAAATCTCATTAAAGAGAATTGAATCCGTATTAAATTTTTCTTTTAAAAATTTCTGATGAACCTTTGCCATAGAAATAATTATATCTGAAGAATCTAGAATTTTTCTTGTAACTTTTCTTTGTTTGTGCTTACTGTAATCGATTTTAAATTTATCAAGTTCTTCTCTTACAATAGGATGTATCTCTTGCTTTTTAGCAATAATTCCTGCAGAAGCAACTTTTATTTTTATATTTTTTTCTTTTAAGTGTTTTTTAAGAAAAAGTTCAGCACACATACTCCTAAATACATTTCCTGTACAAACGAAGAGTATTGTTTTCATATTTTTCCCAATATATACTAAGAAATACAATCTACTTATAATATGTATCTAATGATTTTTTAATTAATTCAATATCATGATTTTCTTGATGATTCTTTAGATAAATATCTATAAAAAGAATTTCTTTTCTTTCTTTTGATAAATGCCAAATTACTCTCGCGCTATAATCTTTATCATCAGATATTCTCATTCGTGATTTGATTGCAATAAATTTAGAATACTTCTCTCCAAGTTGTACCCTCTCGTTTCTTTTTGGAGACTCTTTTAATAGTTCTTCTTTTCTTGTTAAAATCGTTTGCTTAATTATTTCAAAATCTTTCACTAAACATCTAGAATGTTTCTTTAAAACCTTATCAAACTTATGTTCAAAATTAGAAGCATTTTTAGCAACACAATCAATTGATTCCATTGCTAATAACCTACTCTACTAGTTTTTCTAAGGACTCTGCTCTGTAAAATACTAAGTCATAATCTATTATTTCCTTATCTTTAGAAACAATATAAGGATTATCTTTGTGAGATAAATTTGATATTTGAGTCGCAGAAAGATTTCCTAATTTTTTTATAACTTTATCAATAGTAGAGATTTCTTCTTTTGATAATTTACTTAATTTGGGAATATCTAAAATCTTATACTTTGTGTTTTGTGATAACTGTTTAGTTTCTATTTTATTTTCCTTTTCTAGTTTATTAATTATTATTGCGATATGTACTGGGGCAGGACCAAACTCAATCTTTCTATAATCTTCATTTGTAATTGATTTATTGTTTTTTTTATAGTGATTAAAATCAGAAAAATATAATAATTTATATAATACGGTTTTTCCAAAATTTGGATTAGAACTACAATTAAAAATAATATAATGAACCATTTCACTTAATTTCTCAGAATTATAATTTATAGTCATATTATTTTCCTGTTTATAAATATACTATCTTTTAGATATATAAAAACCTTTTGGAAGTAGCTGTCCAGTGGGGAAAATAAAAAAAAATGAAAAAAGTTTACTTCTTTAAACTTTTTTCTAGCTTTGCAATTGCCATCTTGGTTTTGATAATTGTGTCTGGATTTAGACTCATGGATTTTATTCCTTCTCTTACTAAGAACTCAGCCATCTCTGGATAATCAGATGGTGCTTGACCACAGATTCCAATATACTTTCCTTTCTTGTTTGCAATTCTGATTACATCAGTTAACATCTTCTTAACTGCTTCGTTTCTTTCATCGTAGATGTTTCCAAGAAGTTCTGAGTCTCTGTCAAGGCCTAAGATCAATTGTGTTAAGTCATTACTTCCAATACTATAACCGTCGAAGATGTCTAAGAACTTGTCTGCAAGGATAACGTTAGATGGAATCTCACACATACAGTTTACTTTCAATCCATTCTTTCCTTTCTCTAAACCATTCTTTTTCATTTCAGCAATTACTTTATTTGCTTCATCAAGTGTTCTACAAAATGGAATCATTAATTCTAAGTTTGTTAAACCAAAGTCTTCTCTTACTTTTTTAATTGCTAAACATTCTAGAGCAAAACCTGCGACATAATTTCCTTGGTAGTATCTTGAAGCTCCTCTCCAACCAATCATTGGATTGCTTTCTATTGGTTCGTATTCTTTTCCGCCAATCAGATTTGCATATTCGTTTGATTTGAAATCTGAAAGTCTTAAGATTACTTTCTTTGGATAGAAAGCTGCTGAAATTCTTGCAATTCCTTGTGCTAACTTGTCTACAAAATATTGTTTCTTATCTGTATAACCAATTGTTAAACTATCAATTTTTGCTTTAACTTCTGCATCTGTGATTTTGTTGTAGTTGATTAAAGCAAGTGGATGAATCTGTATCCAAGAATTAATAATAAATTCTTCTCTCGCAAGACCTACTCCGTCGTTTGGTAAGAAACTTAAATCAAACGCTTGTTCAGGGTTACCTACATTCATCATTAATTGTGTTTTTGTTTTTGGAACTTCTTTTAAGTCAACTGTTTGTTTTGTGAATGGAATTTTTCCTGCATAAACAAAACCAGCATCTCCACTTGAACAATCAAGTGTTACATCTGTTCCTGTTTTTAGTTTTGTGGTTCCTTCAAGAGTACCGACAATACATGGAATTCCAAGTTCTCTTGAAATGATTGCAGCATGACAAGTTCTTCCGCCTTTGTTTGTAATTATTCCTGAAGCAATCTTCATGATTGGTTCCCAATCTGGATCTGTCATTTCTGTTACTAAGATCTCTCCTTTTCTAAATTTATTAATTTCTTTTGAATCTTTTATAACATTTACTTTTCCTGTTGAGATTTGCTGACCAACGCTTTTTCCAATAACTACTGGTTTAGTTGTTGTTTGTAAAGAAAAAGTTGTGTAACTTGTTAAATCTTTTCTTGATTGAACAGTTTCAGGTCTTGCTTGAACAATAAATAATTCATTTGTTTTACCATCAAGAGCCCATTCCATATCCATTGGCTTATCGTGTCCTGCTTTTTTTGAATAATACTCTTCAATATCGCAAGCCCATTTTGCTAACTGCAATGCTTGTTCATCAGTTATTGAAAACTTATTTCTGTCTACAGTGTCTACAGAAATATTTTTAACAGGTTTATTTCCTTGAGTATCATAAACCATTCTAATTGCTTTTTCTCCAACAACTTTTGAGATTATTGGTTTCTTTCCTAATTTTAATGTTGGTTTAAAAATTATAAATTCATCAGGATTAACTGCACCTTGAACAATGTTTTCTCCTAAACCATATGTTGAATTGATTACAACTACATCTTTAAATCCTGTTTCTGTATCAATTGAAAACATAATTCCAGATGACGCCATATCACTTCTAACCATTCTTTGAACAACAACTGAAAGACCTATACTGAAGTGGTCAAATTTCTTATCTACTCTGTAAGAGATTGCTCTGTTTGTAAAAAGACTTGCAAAACATTTTCTTACTGCTTCTAAAAGATTTTGTTTTCCTTTAATATTAAGATAACTTTCTTGTTGACCTGCAAAAGAAGCATCAGGAAGATCTTCAGCAGTTGCACTAGATCTTACTGCGACGTCAAGGTCTGACATTTTTTCTCTTTTACATAATTTATCATAAGCCTCAAATATCTCTTGCTCTAGATCTTTTGGAACATCTGCATGTCTTATTAAATCTCTAATTTTATGTCCCTTCTCTGCTAACTGATCCATGTTTGTTGTATCTAGATCTTTTAAGATTTTTCTTATTTGATCTTTTACTCCTGATTTTTCTAAGATGTATCTATAAGAATTTGCAGTGATTGCAAAACCATAAGGAATCTTTACTCCTTTCTTTCCTAGGTATTGGCACATTTCACCAAGAGACGCATTCTTTCCACCAACATAAGGAATATCTTCAATTCCTATTTCATCAAACCACATAATAAATTTTTTATCTTTTGCATTCATATTTACTCAAGTCTCCATAAATATATTTTTAAATAAAAATAGTAACTATAAAGGGTTTATAAATAATTTGGTTTAACGGGCACCGGCACCACCGCCGCCTCCACCACCGCCACCAAAGCCTCCGCCTCCGTGACCTCCAAATCCACCAGAAGATGAATTTCCCATTGTTGTAGAAAAACTACTCATTGCAAATGCAGAATATACAACAAATTGTTCATTTTTGGAAACCTCTTCTGGCATAGCTGTCTTCAGTGCTTTTGATGCTTCTTTTGCAACTCCAAATGCTGTTGCATAAACCATATATTCTTCCCAAAGAATTACATGTTGTGGTGGATATTGTTTGATTAAAGAAAAATCAGTAATATATTTTTTAAAATTAGTCCATTGTAAATTTTTTACTCTTCCTTCTTTAGAAAATCTTCCAAAGATTACTGAAAAACTAATTTTTGATCTAGTAGCTATATTTGCAATAATTATTACAATTGCTGAAATCCAAAAAACAAATGTCACCCATGTTGGAAAAATATATCCAAAAAATATAAAATTTATTATTCTTGAAAAAATAAAAGCATATAGAATAATTGCAATATTTGCAACTATCATTCCTGTTTTATCAAAATATTTATTTTTATTTGCCCATCTATTAGTTTCTTTCTGAACCTTTATTTGCAGTGCTCTAAAATCATTAATAAAATTTGATTTCTCTTCTAATTTTGAGAAGAAATCTGTAGCGTCTTTTGATTTATATTGCCCACTTCTTAAATCATCTAAATTAATTGTTCCATCCGGATAATATTCTTTAAAGAACTTATCAACTTCAGGAACATAATTTGGAAGCGTTACTTCTTTTGCATCTTTTATTCTTACTAAACTATATTTTTCTGAACTAAATAATGTTTTATCTTTTTCTTTTACTAATTCATATTGTTTTTTCCAAACTAAATACATAATTGCAGAAGAAAACCAATTTTTTGATAATTCTCCAGTTATTAAATAATGCGCTTGAACTGGGTCTTCTTCTCCAGGCAAATCTCTTTCATAAATTCCTAGATAACCAGTTTTACTTTCTGGAATTTCTTTTCCAAAGATTAACCAAATTATAAATAATAATAAAATTGGAAAACCAATCATTAGGAAAAGATATAATAAAATAATACCTAGTGGGGCTTCATTCTTTACATTTGCTTTTGTGTATTGATTATAACCCTCTTTCCAATTTTTCTCTTCTTCTATTATTTGAGCTTGTGTATAGTTTCTGTCTGGATAATGATAAAGATTGTTTTCTGAAAACCACTCTTTTGGCATCAATAAATTTACTTCAATTATTTCATAAGCACCAACGTGTTTTGAAATTCTAAGTTCTCCATATATTATTTGAGAAAAATAATCCTTTGAATGTATAAACTGAGTTATTTTATTCACAGCCCCTGGAAAACTAATATTAATATTTACATCTGTTGAAACTGACGTTTTACCAGGATACACTTGATAGTAAAATTGTACGCCATCTTCTAATTCTCTTATCTGTTGAGCAAGTTCATAATTAAAATAAGCAACTACATTTGTATCACAGAAATTGCCTTTTAATATTAATTCAGGATCTCCAGAAACTGTTCCATATTGTTTATACTCAAATGTACAAGTTGCTCCTGAACATGCACCATTTGGTTCAGAAATTATTAAATTTGGCCTTTGAAGATAAAGTTCTGTAAAACATCCAGACAATTGATAATTTAGTGCTTCTGTAACACTTACATTTCCGGACTGCTGTATTCTGTAATTGATAGTATAATCTGTAATTTTAAGTTCTTTTGCAGAAACTATTGGAAAGATAAATAATATTAAAACTAAAACTAAAATCCATTTAGTATTTTTAGTTAACATTTATTCACCAAATCTTTTTTGATTTTCCAAAATCAATTATTAACTTTGCAAAGAATTCATTTCCTTTCTTATTTGGATGAACTCCATCTATTTTATCAAATAATTTTTCTAAGTCTTTTCTTTTTTTAAAACTATTAAAAATATCAATAAAAAAAAGTTTTTCTTTTTTGCAGGTTTTTTGAATTATATCATTATATTCTTTTATTTGCTTGTTTGTAAAATGCTCATCGTCATGCCATATTGTTGGAGTGGTTTTTGATTCTACACAAGGAGTTAAACCAGTTATAATTATTGATGCAGAATATTTTTTACAAATAGTGATTATATCTTTAATATTCTTTTCACTTTCTCTTTTAGAAATATATGCTTTTCCTTTTAATAAGCCAGAATCATTTGAACCAATGTGAATTATAATTATATTTGGTCTTCTTGCTTTTATTTCTGTTTCTATTCTTTTTAGAAGTCCGTCTGTTTTTTCCCCAGAGATTCCAAGATTAAAAACTGAATTACTTTCATTTTGTTTTGAAATGTATTTTTGTAAGATTGTTACCCAATTATCGTAACCAAAATACCCCTCATTGGAAACAATACTATCTCCAAAAACACAAATTCTTTTTTTATTCATAAAATCTCATCTTTTAGTCTTGTGTATCTATTGAATTTATTTGTTTTGTTTATTGATTTGTAGTGAATTGCATTTCTTGGGCAAAAATTATAACAACGAGTACAGAACATACAGTTGTTCCCCCAAGTTATCTTTCCTTTCTCTTTCTTCATAGTTATATTTTTAGTTGGACAACTTTTTTCGCAAAGACCACAAAAGGTACATTCTTTTCTATCCCAATACCACCTGTTCTTTTGTTGTTTTTGTCCTAAGTTGTTAAAAAAGAAATGAACGATTTCTGACATGAGTTTTAAAAAGAAACCGCACTTTACAAACTTTGACTTTCCGGAAATAATTATCTCAAAATCCATTTTTACTTTTTCAGTAGTATTTGTAATCAATAACTCTGTTTGTTCATTGCTTTGAGTGTCTTTTCCAAACATAAAATAAACATTATCTGGCATTACATATAGGAAGTTAGAAACTACTGTATAATGTTTCTTTTTTAGAATATTTTCTAGAATTGAAAAACTTGCACCTGCACTTCCTCCTGCTGTTCCAAAAAGAATCACTGGCTTGTCATTAACTTCTGGCAATTTCTTTACAAAATCAATAACCATTTGTGGTGGATAAAATGCATAGGTTGGAAAACCAATCATTATGAAAGTATATTTACTTTGACTTGGAACTGTTTCAATTGTTTCTATTGGAAAAATATCCACATCTATCTTTGCTTTTTTATAATTTGCTTGAAACTCGGAAGCAACAAAAGCGGTGTTACCTGTTCCTGAAAAATAATAAATTACACCTTTGCCAGGATTAAACTGTTTTTTAGTAATAGTCATACAAAAACAAAGAATAAAAGAATTTAAAAAGGTTTATAGTTGGAATATATTTGAAAGAACATGGCATTAAAAATACAAAATTCATTTAAACCAAAAATTCCACCAAAAACTAAATTTGGGAATATACATGATTTTTTAGAAATGCTTATTATAAAAAAAAAGAAAAATTTTGAAGATTCAAAACAAAGATTTGATAAATATATCTCTCAGGAATCAATTAATAATACTTGGTTTCATCAAAGACAATTATCTGATTATTTAGACATATTGCCTGTCGATTCTAAAATTATAACTAAAAATTCTTTTTTCAATTTCTTAAAAACTAGATCTAAAGAAACCAGAGAAGAGCTTTCTATTTTAGACGATGGCATTGGCGATGGATTCTTTCTAAGTGAACTTAAAAACGAATTAAATAAGTTAAATATTCGTAATAAAACAACAGGTATAACCTTAAGTAAGAGCGATACCGAAAATTTTAAAAAAAATATTGCCAATATAAATGAAGTTTTATATACGAGAACAGAAGATTATGTTCCTAAAAAAAGATTTGATTTAATTACAAGTGCATATGGGGGATTTAATTATAGTTTTGAAATTATCAAAAAGGAAGTATTATTAAAATTAGCTTATTCTTTAAAAAAAGGAGGCGTATTAATTATTTTATTTGATTTAGATATGAGTTTAGTGAATTTAAAACCAAAAAAAGAAAATCCTTATATTAATTATAACTTTATTTCTCCAAAAGAAATAACTCGTTTTTCTACGACTTTGATTCAAAGTTTAAATAAAAGAGGATTTGATGCAGAAATTAAAAAAGTGAGTGCAAAAAATATGCTACAAGACGTACTAATTATAAAAAGAGTTAAATAATTATAATTCACTTCTGTGCTTTTCTAAATCTTCTTCAAAAATTACTTTTTCTTTTGTGATTTCTATTATATCTTTTGATTTTATTATATCAAAGTATCTTACTGGCTTATCTCTTTGCTTTGCTAAAATTATTTCTGCTAGGACGCCATTACTTATCTGACCAAATACCCAAAGTTCATCTGTTCTTTTAACCAAGGAATTATTTGCAGCTCTTACTAAGTCTCTATCAACGGAATCAAGCATAAAATAATCAGAAATCATAAATGGATTTAAAGGCACAAATCCTTCCTCTATAACAAACTTAGAAATATGTTGTCTAAAATAAAAATTTAATTTAGAATATGCTGCAAAAACTAATTTTAACTCTGTATTTGTGTCCATATAAAAGATTGAGTGAAAGGTTTTTTAATAACTTTCGATTCTGCACTGGACAACTACCCCCGAAACCCTTAAATACTGTTTTTGATAATATATTATTATGACTGCAAAAAAAGAAAGGCCATTAGATGAATATCCAACAGCTAATGATGTGTTTTTTGTTGAAAATGTTTTGGATAATTGGTATGATTCTGCAATCAAAATAACAGAACTTACTAAAAAGTTACCAAAAGAAATTACTGAAGATAAATTAAAACAAATTGTGTATTATTTAGAAAAAACAAATAAAGTTCTTGTCAACAGAGAAAAAAATCAATTAATCTATATCGCAAATCCTTCTCAAAAACTTTGTTCTGCTATTAAAAAAGGAATAAAATATGAGTGATGTGCGTTTTGCTCCTGATGCAAATTCAATCTATTTGAAGTTGAAAAAATCAAAAGACAAAATAGATCAATCAATATTTAACTCTATTAATGAAAAGATAGAACAACTTAAACAAAATCCAAAAATTGGCGAACCCTTACAAAAAAAGTTTATCCCTGAGAAATATATACAAAAACATGGAATAAAAAACTTATTTAAAATAAGATTAACAAATTACTGGAGATTACTATATACACTTTCTAATAATAACGAAATAAATGTGCTGATATTTATTGTTGACATAATCGACCATGATGAATACAATGATATTTTTGGATTTAAGAAGAAATGATAATTATGAAAAAAGCAATGGCTACACAAAGAACAAAGATGACGGTATCTAATTATATTAATAAAAATATTTCAAGGATATTATCAGATAGAAGAACTCTAAATCAACATAATGATAAAATGGATTATACAAAAGCTTTAGAGAATGATGCTGAAAATGAAAATGCCTTTTATCTATTGTGGGGAGACTCCAGAGGACACAATTCTTATAATCTGGATTTTAGAATGTTATCCGCAGAAAGAAACTCCGCTACCATAAATAAAAAAATCCCCGAAAATATCCTTGATTATTTAATAGAAGAATATAAGAAAACAAAAAAAACTCTACACATATTGGATGATGGAGCAGGACAAGGCTATTTCTTAAAAGAATTAAAAGAAGCACTAACTAAAAACAAAGTTCCAGTTAATACTACCGCGGTTTGTTTAAGCGATAAAATTCCGGAACTAAATAACAGATTTATTAATGAAATAATTATTAGAGATGCAAAAGATTTGGAACTTAATCAAAAATATGATTTAATTACATCCTATTATGGTTCCATTCATTATTCTATTCCTAAAATAAGAGACGAAATTATGAAAAAATATATTTTTTCTCTTAATAAGAATGGGGTTGCAGTGTTTAGATTTACTGAAAATAGAGAAGAGCCTGGTGCAAAAAGTATAACTTGGATTAAATTATTAGAAAAAGTTGGATTTTCAGTAACTACTAAAATTGAAAATTCCAGTAAAAAATGGACAGTATGGCTTGTATTAATTCAAAGATTAAGATAAAATATTTAATTACTGATAATTATGAAAAAAGCAATGGCTACACAAAGACCAAAGATAACGGTGTCTAATTATTTAAATAATAAAATTAAAGATAAACTTACAGACAAAAAAATTCTAGAGGAATATGATATTAGAAAAGAAATAATCACTACTAATGAATCCAAAGACAGAGATTTTATACATCCTTCTTGGGATAGACATCTTGAATCTTATCAAGCTTTATTTAGAATAATTAGTTTACATAGATCTTTTCAATCATCTGGGAAATGGAAATACACAAATCTATTAGATTTTCTTAAAGATAAATATACACAAACGCGGAAACCTTTAGAAATATTAGATGATGGGGCCGGCCACGGTAACTTTCTTGCAGAATTAAAAGAATTATTAAATAATAATAAAATTCCAAGTAAAACTGCCGCCGTTTCTTTAAGTGATAAACTATCTCCTGCAAATTCAAAAAAGATAGATCGCAAAATTATTGGGGATGTAACAGATTTAAAATTAAATAAAAAATATGATTTAATTACTTCCTATTTTGGATCATTAAATTATTTGCCACTAGAAATAAGAAATGAAATAATAAAAAAATATGTTCTTTCTCTTAATAAAAATGGAATTGCAGTATTTAGATTTACAGAATATAATGATGGTAAATACAAGCAAACTTTAAAATTTTTATCAATTCTTAAGAAAGTGGGGTTTTCTGTAACTATTCATACAGAAGAAAATATTGATTCCATGAATTTTATATTATTGATTGAAAGATTAAAATAACGGACCATAACAAATGAACGCTCAACTTTATTTTAGACATGATTCTTTTAGAAAAGGACAAAAAGATATTATTAGAGATATCTATGAGAGTATCTCTTTAGAAAAAAACATACTTGTACACGCACCAACTGGGACTGGTAAAACTGACTCTGCTCTTTCTGCTGCAATTACCTTGGCTATTGAAAAGGACTTAAAGGTATTATTCCTTACACCAAAGATTTCTCAACATAAAATCGCTCTTGAAGTTATTGAAGACTTAAATGACAAATATGACTTAAAGATTAAAGCAATTGACTTTGTTGGGAAAAAAAACATGTGTATTGAACCTGTAATCTCAAAAACAGACTCTAATTTTTATGAGATTTGCTTAATGGCCTCAAAAAAGAAACAATGCCCATTCTTTGAAAATATTAGACCAAGTAACAAAGGACAAAGAGATTTACTTGCTTATCTCTTGGAAAAAAAGCTAAGTGAAAAAAATGTTCTTAGTCACCTTGAGATAAAAAGAATTGCAGAAGACTTAAAAAGTGCAACAGGAGCTCCACAACCTGTTTGCGCATACGAACTTGCTAAACTTTTTGCTAAAAGTTGTAGAGTAATTATTGCAGATTATTATCATGTTTTCTCAAGTAAGGTAGCAAAAGCAACACTCACAGATATTGGAATTGATCTTAAAGACTGTATTGTAATTATTGATGAAGCCCATAATCTTGAAGACCGTTTACTAAAATTAGTTTCTAAATCATTAAACACAAATATGCTACATAGAGCCATCAAAGAAGCAAAAGACATTAAAAATAGTAAACTGAAATTGGTTTTAGAAAAACAACTAGACCACATTGAAAGAATTGCAGAAAGTAAACTTGCAAATTCAAAAGAAGAAGGAATTGAAAAAGACGAAATACTAATTAAAGAAATTAGAGATGATATTCTTGAAACTATTGGAGAACTAGATGGTTCTGGTTTAGAATATATTGAAAAACTAAAAGAAAGTAGTTCTGCACTTATTAGTGTTGGTGTTTTCTTAGAAGAATGGATTAAAGAGAAAGAAGCACACATCAGGTTTATTAAAAAAGAAAGAAATGTTATTAGTGTAAAGTATAATGCTTTAGATGTTTCTATTCTCACTAAAGAAGTTTTTGAAAATCTTCATTCTTCTGTTCTTATGTCTGCTACTCTTACTCCACTTTCAATGTATAAAGATATTTTTAATCTTAAGGACACTGTAACTAAAGAATATACTAATCCTTTTGAAAAAGAAAGAAGACTTAATCTTTTAATTACTGATACTTCAACTAAATATACTCAGAGAAACGATATTGAATATAGAAAAATTGCAGCCCATGTTGAAAAATGCGTTAATGCAATTCCTGGAAACTGTGTTGTTTTTTTTCCTAGTTTTGAAATCTTAGGAGACATCGTTCCAATGCTGAAAGTAATTAACAAACCAAAAATTGTTCAAGAAGAAAATATGGACAGCCATGACTTTGATGAAATGATTAATGGGTTTAAGAAACACTCAAAGAGTCTAAAGGGCAGTGTATTGTTTGCAGTCATGGGGGGGAAAGCCTCTGAAGGAATTGATCTTCCAGGTAATCTTTTGATTGGCGCCGTTATTGTTGGTATCCCCTTAGCAAAGATGGAACTAGAGACAAAAGCAAAGATTGATTACTATGAAATCAAGTTTAAGAATGGATGGAACTATGCTTATATACAACCAGCAATTCAGAAAGTCATACAAAGTGCAGGAAGAGTCATTAGGACTGACACTGATAAAGGAGTAATTGTTTTTATTGATGCTCGCTTCCATTGGGAAAACTATAGAAAATGTTTTCCAAAGGATATGCAGTTTGTAATTAGTAAAGACTCACAAGCAGAAATTGGAAAGTTTTTTGAAAATATCTAAAAGAGGAAATAAATATGTATCAAGATGAAGAGAAATTAAAAAAATATATTGTAGAAAGCAAAGTACAAGGAGAACACCTAAGTTTTAGTCAATCCTGTCACACAGTTAAAGAAGCAGCGACTACTGCAAAAGCAGACCCTTTAAATTTTGTGAAAAATATTTGTATGATTGACGCAAATGGCCAATTAATTGTTGCAATTATAAAAGGAGAAGATAGGGCTAGTACTTCTCAAGTTGCAAAAGCATTAAATATTGAAAGACCAAGACTTGCAACAGAAGAAGAAATTTTAAAGAAGACAGGATATCCTTCAGGAGGAATTCCTTCATTTGGATACCCTGCTAAGTTTTTGATTGACCCTAGAGTTATGGAAAAAGAAATAATATACACTGGCGGAGGATCAAAATACTCCCTTGTAAAAATCGCATCAAAAGAACTTGTGAGAATAAATAATGGAATTATTTTTAAAATAAGAAAGTAATTATTTTCCACACCATCTATCATAATTTTTGTGATCATTAAATATTCTAACTACTATTATTCTATTTTCTTGAATATCATATACTATTCTTCCAAAATAACCAATCTTTTCTACAAAATAAGGTAATCCGTAATGCAAATGTTTTCTTGAAAGCTCTTCTTGTGAAATTTTTATTAAATGACTATATACTTGTTTTTTAAAGTCTAAAGTAAAATTATCTAAATCTTTTTCTGCTTCTTTAAAAAATACTATCTCCATCATTTTTCCGCCATCTCTGGATGTCTTTTTAAAACTTCTTCAAAAGTATATAATTTGGTCTTGCCTTTTTTGAGTTTCTCCATCTCTCTTGCAATTGCTTTATTTACAAGTATTACTTCTTCTTTACTTGGCTTTTCTTCCATCTTGTGTTTTTGTGCAAGTTCAAGTATTCCTGCTCTTACTACTTCGCTTTTTGTTGTATAATAACCTTGCTCAACAAAATCAGAAAGATATTTTGCTTGTTTTCCTTTTAATCTAATAGTAAATTCGATTTCTTTTTCACTCATAATTATTCACAAATATATTATATATTGAAAGAATTAAATAGATATCATTTTGATATCTTTTTGATATCTACAGGTTTTGACTTTATTTTCTTAAATGTATCTAGAAGATCTCCTGGAAAGTAATTAAAAAGATGTTCCTTATGGATGGGGGTGGTTTCAAACTCTTTTATTAAATCTCTAAACTTGTCTCTAATAAGTCTTGTAAAATCAATCATGTCGTCTGTACTTTGTACTTCGAAATCAATTTCAAAGTCCCAATAACCAATAACTTTTGTAATATCAAAAACACACATATTGTTTTGAAGATAAGTAATTAATTCCTCTTCTTGAGATTCATTTATATTATTAAATTTAATTAATGACTTATAAGCTATCCTTCCGGTCTTTTCAATATTTAGATGTGGTTTGAATCCTTCAATTATATTTTTTTCTTGAAGTTCTTTTATTCTGTAGATTATTGTGTTAGGAGAGGTATCTACAATTCCTGCAACCTCTACTGAACCAACTCTTGCGTTCTTTGAGATTGCAAAAAGAACTTTTAGATCAATTGAGTCTAGTTTTAGGGGAGTTAAGTCTTCTGAACAAATAAAAGATTTCTTGTTTATCTCTCTATACTTCTTTGCAAAGTAATCTCTTCCAAAATATATATTTTCTAAAGTTGTTAAAACATCTATGTTACTTACATTTTCGGGAAACTCTGCTCTTAAATCTTTTAAGAAACAATAATATTGGACAATATTTCTTGCTAAATAATCCACAATTAAATCCCAGTGTCCTGTACATTCTGCTAAGTAAGAAACATTTCCGTTTTCTTTTAGATAATTAATTAACTTAATTTCCATCTTTGGAGACATATTTGATAATCTTATCATTGTTCTGTAGCTTGTATAACCTAGCTTAACGAAATTAATAACTGTATAGAACCCAAGAATTATTTCTTTTTTCTCAAGATTTGCTAAACGATAACTAAGAACTTGCTGAGAGGTTTTAAGTGTTTTTGCAATATTAGAGATTGGCTGCCTTGAATCCTTTTCTAGTTCTACTAAAAACTTTAAATCAAATTTATCTAATGACTCCATATTTGTATTTATGAGAAAAAGACATATAAATATTGCGATTTCACAAAAATTTTGGAAAAAAGGTATATTAAGCTTCAAATACACAAAATACTTATTATAGTAAACAAATTACAAAAAACCAAAATTTATGAAAACACTTTTGATAATTCCCCCGAATTATCCCCTTATTCCAAAAACTGAAATGGAAGACAATAACAACAAACCAAACACTCATTCTCTTTCATCCCCTCTTTTACTTCCTTACTATCTATTTTTTTCTAATGATTTAGAATTTATCTGTATTGACTACTTTTTTTCAGTTTCTAAAGTTTCTAAATCTCTTGATAATGCATTACTTGAAATTACAAAGAAAAAATTTGATACTTTACTATTTGATAGATGCTTGTTTGAAGAATCAAATGACTATAAACAAAATGTGTGTAATTTAATTTTAAAAATTAAAAACAAATATCCAAAACTAAAAATCGGATTTATTGTAAATAAACCAACTACTGAAGACTGTGACTTCTTTATAACTTTAAAAAATGGAAAATTAATATCTCCAGAAAACGTCACTATTAACTCTACTGTAAAAATAAATTATAAATTACGAGAAATATTTGAATATTCCAAAAAAGAAGTAACTGAGTTGTGCGCGATTTGTAATACTGTAGATCATAAGTTATTTGTGGAAGTCCTGAAACAAGAGAGCTATAATTTTAATATTGTGGATTGTAATTTTAATAATAAAATAATTACAGAATTAAAAAAAATTAAAGCAGACTATTTTGATTTTGAATTCCAAACCTCTACAATTCTTGAAAATCTATTAGAGCAAGACTTTAATCAATTGCTTTCTTTAGGATTAAAGAAACTTAATTGTGTAAGTAATTGTAATAACTTTCCTTTAATTACTGAAAATATAGAGAAATTAAAGACAATTAATCAAAACATAAAACTGCAGTTCAATATATTCCCAAGTAATGATAATCAAAAACTATTTGAGATAATTGAATTATTTGATCAGGAAAAAATACCATACACTATTCAAAAAACAGAACCCAAAATACAAACTAAAAAAGACTTTGAATTTTTCAGTTATGTTTCTTTATTACAAGCACTTGATAAAGGAAACACAGGAGTAAAAGAAATTAAAGAAAGAATAAAACAAGAAATGCCGTTATTAAAAGAAAACATTACATTTGAACAAACACTTGATTTTTGTATAAACTCTGAAAAGAAGTATTTGGAATTTTATCTTGAAATTATTCACTTCCTAGATGGTTTCTTTACAAAAAATGAAATTATTGAATACCTAAAGAAATTACATCCTAGTACCAAAGCAGAAAATATAGAATCAATCGTTAGTAATTGTATAAATTTACTTGAAAAAGAAATGTTTATCGACTATCTTAATTCTAATAAAAATAACTTAAACTTAAAAAAAAATAACTCCCACTATCTGAGTTCGCTTCCAAGAATTGAAAACTTATTTTTAATGTATTCTGGAGATGAAAAAGGATATATCTTTAAACTAGGATTTAAGAATATAGAAGAAATACCTAAAGACGTTTTCTTTTTCTTTGTGTTTTCTAAAGGAATTTATTTCCTTAAAGAAATTTCTTTAAAACTACAATTACTTTTTGGAGACAAAAAAGAATACAGTAAAGAAAATTCACTTAAAACCACTGAAAAACTATATCAGAGACTAAAGCAATACAAATTATGCAAGTGACTTTTCCCCAAAAAGCTTTTTAATCTATTTCTTATATATTATATGTAATTGTGATTAAATATGGCAGAAGAAGAATTTACAGTAACTCCTTGGGAAATAGAAGGGAAAGTTGACTATGAAAAATTGATTAAACAATTTGGAACAACTGAACTGAATAAACAAATACTTGAAAAGCTTAGACTTAAGACTAAATCAAAAAAACTTCATCATTTCTTTACAAGAGGATTTATCTATTCACATAGAGATCTTGAAAAAATTATTGATAATATTGATAAAAATAATTTCTTTATCTATACTGGAAGAGGACCTTCTGGGCAAATGCATATTGGACACCTTATTCCTTTTATGATTACCAAATGGTTTCAAGATGAATTTGATTGTAATGTTTATATTGCTATGGCAGATGATGAGAAATTTGCATTTAAGGAAAAACTTACATTTGAAGAGATGGCAACAATAAGTGCTGACAACTTTAAAGATATTTCTGCAATTGATTTTAATACTGATAAAACATTTTTCTTTTCTGATATTGAATTTATTTCTAAACTTTATCCTATTGCTTTAAAGTTTGCAAAGAAAACAACATTTTCCACAGCTAAAGGAGTATTTGGATTTACTAATGATAATAATATTGGTCAAATTATTTATCCTGTCATTCAAGTTGCACCAACCGCTCTTGAAGACAAATATTGTTTAATTCCTGCTGGTATTGACCAAGACCCTTACTGGAGAATACAAAGAGATGTTGCTGAAAAGATTGGTTACAAAAAAGTTGTTGCAGTTCATAACAAACTACTTGCACCACTTCAAGGACTTGAAGGAAAGATGTCAACAAGTGTTAATGGTTCTGCAATCTTTTTAAGTGATTCAGAAAAAGAAATTACAAGTAAGATTAACAAGTTTGCATTTACTGGTGGGCAACCAACACTTGAAGAACAAAGAATTAAAGGCGGGAACACAGACATCTGTGTTGTTTACAATTGGTTAGAGGTTCTCTTTGAAGAAGACGATAATCTTTTAGCAGAAAGGAAAAAAAATTGTAAAGCCGGAAAAATACTTTGTGGAGAATGTAAAAAATACTTGGCAGAGAAAGTTAATAAGTATATTAAACACCATCAAGAACAAAGAATCAAGAATGCGCCACTTGTTGAAAAATACAAATACACAGGTAAACTTGCAAAAGAAATGTGGAAATAATAATGAAGAAAATTAAAATTGCAATTGATCTTGACGACACTCTTGTTTCTACTGTGAATCTTTTAGTTAAGGAAATGCTTAAAGACAGAAGTTTTCCTGCATTTAGAGGATATCATTCTATTAAAGATTTTTCTTTTGATGAAGAAATGGCGTTATACAAATACATAAGAACAACAGTGAATAAACAAGATATAAAAAAATTCAAACCAATTCCTGGATGCGTTTCTGTTGTCAAAGAATTATCGAAAACCTACGATTTATATCTAGTTACTGCAAGAACAAAAAATGTTAAGAAACATACAAGGGATTGGATTTCCCATCATTTCCCTAATTGTTTTAAAAAAATCATATTTGGCCAATACTTAAAAGAAGGAGAATTTAAGAAAACCAAAGGCGAAATTTGTAAAGAACTTGGAATTTCTTTAATCATTGATGATCGTTATGATTATTGTTTAGATTGTCATAAACATGGAATTAGAGCAATTGTTTTTGATTACAAGGGAAATTATGTTTGGTCGAAAGGAAAACTACCTAAAGAAATAAAAATTATCAAGAATTGGAAAGAAGTTTCTGAAATTATCAAAAAGACAAAGTTTTAAACTTGTTTTATTCATCTATTTATATATATAGCCCGGTAGTGTAGTGGCCAAGCATACAAGACTCTGGATCTTGTGACAGGAGTTCAAATCTCCTCTGGGCTATCAGATTTGGGGGAAAATATTATGGCAATATTTGATGTGTTTAAGAAAAAAGAAAAAACAGAAGAAGAAAAAGCTAAAGAATTGGAATTGCAAAAACAAAAAGCAAAACCTGTAGCACAAATTGATCTTGCTAATTGTAAATATCCAAAAGAAAATTGTGCAGTTTGTAGTCAACCTGGCTGTGATAAAAAATGGGGTGGACAATACTGGCATAAGAAGTGTTTAAGGTCAGTTAAAGGAATGGCAAGAGATATGGTATAATTTATGCAAATATTTATTCTTGATAGAAACCCAAACAAAGCTGCAAGAATGCTTTGTGATAAACACGTTGTTAAAATGATTGTTGAATCTGCTCAAATACTTTCAACAGTCCATCATATCTACGATTCTAAAAATAAACATTTGGTTTATAAGAAAACACACGAGAAACATCCTTGTGTAATCTGGGCAAGTAAATCAAAGAACAATTATCTTTGGTTACTTAAACATCTTCAGGCACTTTTAGAAGAATATACCTATAGATATGGAAAAGATCACAAAACTACAGAAATAAAAAAAATACTAGAAGAAACACCAAAAGGATTATTTTCTGTTGGGTTAACATCTTTTGCGCAAGTGGTTCCAGAAGAATATATACAAAAAAACGCAATCAAAGCATATCGTGAATTTTATAAAAAAGAAAAAAGAAGTTTTGCTAAATGGACTAAAAGAAAGAAACCAAATTGGTTCTAGTGCCTTTTTCTTTTTCTATTACTTTTATCAAATATATCTCCTACTATCTCTTCTAAGATGTCTTCTATTGTTAAAAGACCTATTACTTCACCATTGTCATTAACAACAACTGCCATTAATACTGACTTATCTTCAAAGTCATAAAGAATTTCTCCTATTTCTTTATCTGGAGAAACAAATTCTATTGGACGAATAATCTTTTTTATCTGTTCTTTACTTTTCTTTTCCTTAACTGCTTTTAAAACATCATCAACATCTACTACTCCAATTATATTATCTTCATCTTCTAAATAAACTGGATATTTGGAGTGGCCTCCCTTT
>JBAYNB010000005.1:0-20775 GCA_041679005.1 Candidatus Pacearchaeota archaeon | reverse complement strand
TAGAATCTCAGCTTCTCTTTTAAGTGCTTGTCTTATTTTTCTTCTATTAATGTTTTTATTAATTATTTTAATAATCCAAAAAACAATTATTATAGACAACAAAATTAATCCTGGAAGGATTAAACTCTTAATATTAAATAAAGAGGCTAAAGAACTTACATTGTTGCTAACAGCAATAAAAGAACTGCTTAGTAATTTAAAGGCAAAGAAGATTAAGACAGAGAATGCTATTATTCCTAGACCAGCTAATCCAACTAAACTCATTATTCTGATTGTCTTTTTTAATCTTCTTTTAGGAGGAACTGTTTCTAAATGAGCTCTGCTCATTTTAATTATTTTCATTACTCCTTTTTTAGTTTTTCTTAATAAAATTAAATACCAAATAATAAATAAGAAAGAAAGTCCTGCTAATCCAAATAAGAAAATTATAATTCTTTTATTAGTTATGATTCCTTTTGAAAGAGGAGTTTCTAAACTACATCTTGGGCAATCAATTCCATCATAACTGCAATCAATCTCATCTTCATTATAGTTTAGCTGTCCATCAAAACAATAAGGACAATATTCGCTGTCATCAAACAACATTTGAATATTTAATTTTTGATTTCCATTATCAGTTAATTCTAATCTTGAGATAAGAGTATTTTTTTCATCAAAAACTTCAATATAATTTTTAAAACATTTTTCAGTTTTTTTAGCATAAACAGGGAGTTTAGTATCACATTGTTTTCTTTCTGTTCTTTCATATTCACAATTATTTTTATCAGTACATTTTCTTTCTTGTTCTCCTTCAAGAAGAACTTTTTCTGAAATTATTTCCTGCAAGTTATAAACCGCATGACAATCACTCCATTCTTCACAATTCCATTCAGGAGTACATTTTCCAAACAACCTTCCACTACTTCCAGAACCTAAAGGAGTTTCTGTTGTTGAAGAGATTGGTTCAATTAGTGAAGTCTTTCCACAAAGTCTTGGTTGGGAAGTATGAGCAGAAACAGGAAATCCTTTACTCTCACAATAATTTACATCTACACAATTAATTTCTGTTTGAATCCCCTCAACACAAGGAGTCCATTCACATTTCCAATTAGGAACACAGGTTAATCCTCCTCCAGTTATTTCAACAACTGCATCAGGAGAAGCAGTTACAAAAATTCCTGCTGAAGTATTACAATTTCCTGCAAAATCACAAGAAGTATAATTAAAATTATAATTTGTGTTATTTAATAGACTAGTTAAAGTTACAGAGTGATTACTTACTCTCATAACATTATCTCCAGTAGTTTGAGCAGGAGATGCCCAATAGGTTACAGAGGAATTTGAAGGGTCATCTGTTGTCCAAGTAATAACTGCAGTATAAGCACTTGCAGAGTAAGCATAACTTCCCATAACAGGAGGAGTTATATCTATATCAAGAATAAATGTATCATTCAAATTATTTGTTTGATTTGTAACATTATAAATATGGTCATCCCATAATGTTAAATTATAATTAGCAGCAATAACTGAATTATCATAATATGTTTTTATTCCTCCGATATTAACATATTCAGTAATCTCTGCGATATCTGTCCAGCCAGATTCATTTGTTGTTAAGGTGATATACGGAGATTCATAGGTTCCATTATAAATATCAACAGAAGCATTTGCAACATCTGTTGCAGAGGTGTCTATAGTGTGTGCTTGATAATACCATTTACGAATTAATGAACCTCCTTCATGAGCAGCAGTTTTTGTAACCAATTCTTCTAGAAGATAGGTAGTATTAAGAACTATATTAGGTAAATTTCCTTCCTGATTCTCAATTATCTCGATTGGATAAGAACATAAAAGAGTATTATCTTTAAATAAATTACCTCCTCCAACTTGATAATTATACAAGTATATCCCTCCATAATTTGTTGAATTAAAAAAATTGTTTTGAAAAGTATTTGAATAACCATCTACAACCTCAATTGGATAAACATAAAGCCCCTCCTGTCTGAATCCATTAGAATCAAAAGAATTATTAGATATCAATGAGTAAGATACATCTTGGAGATAAATAGCCTTACTAAAATTTTTTATATCTTTAAAATTTTTTATAGTTATATTATTTAAAACTCCAATATTTATTATACCTTTGTCTGTATATGTCCAAAATTCTTTTTTGTTTTTAGTAATTGTATGGCCATTTCCATTAACACTAATATTATCTGCACTGATTACTAAACAAGTTGTGTTAGTTTCTAAATCTGCAACCACATTATAAGCAGTATTAGCTGCACCTAAAGTTCTACACTCGGAAATTTCTGGATCTGGATTAATAAACTCCCCAGAAGAAATAACAATTAAGTCATCTAAGATATTTTGTTCTAAACTAATATTCCTAGAAACATTTCCAACATGTGTTGAATTGTAAGCATAAATAGTATAATTTGAATAATAATTTTTTATACCTAAGAGATTTGAATAATCAATAATTTCAATTATTTCTGTTTGTCCAAATTCATTAGTTAAAGTTTCAAATATTAAATCATTGTTTTTATCATACCCCCTCACACTAAAATTAATCAAAAAATTTCCATTATTATCTTTGACATAACTTTGGTAGTACCATTTTCTGATTAAACTAGAAGAGCTATCCACAAGCTCATTTGCAGAATAACTAGTATTAACAAAAATATTGTTTGTTCCTCCATCAACATTAATACTGGTATTTGCTCCAGAAATAAGGTTATTGTAAAATAAATTATTGTCTGAGTTTCTGCCTGTAAGAACAATACCTTCTCCTAGAGAAAAACTCGTATTTATAATACATAAACTAATATTTGATGAAGCCACACTAGACATATAAATTCCTTTTGCATAGGTACCTATAGAATCAATAGTATTCTTAGAGATGTTTTGATAAAACACACCATAACTATTATAATAAATACCATAACTATAAGATAAAGCTGAAACATAAATATAATTATTTTGAATAATATTTGACTCTGAAATATCTCCTTTAGATATAAAAACACCATAAGATTTATAAGAAAAAGATTTGATTGTAATATTATTTCCAGATATAACATTGCTCCCAGCCCCCTTCCAATCATAAGGACAATATAAATAAATTCCGTAAGAGGTCTTAGTTGAACCAGTAGCATTCCAATTTATAAGATTATTTTCTATAGTATTTAAATCTCCTTTATTCAAATAAATAGCATAAGTTGTTTGAGCAATCTGTGAAATCATAGTATTATTATAAATTAAAGAATTATTCACTTGGTCTAAATAAATTCCTCTTGTAAAATTTCCTATGTTCCCAAAATTCTTGAGAGTTATGTTGTTTAATGCTCCTGAGTTCATAATCCCGTAATCGCTTGTTCCCCCATTTCCAGTAAGATTAAATCCATTTCCATTTAAAACAACATTATTTGCAGTAATATTAATACAACTTCCAGTAGCAGTTATGCTCTGATTCAGCACATAACTCCCGCTTGCATTTATTGTCCCACACTGATAAACATTTCCTAAATCATCCACAGCACTTCCTGATGAACTCATTATCCCAATTAAAATTGGGTCAAGATTAATTATATCTCCAACCTGAACTGAAGAATTTGCAAAATCTTTTTGAATATATATTGAAATAATATTCTGGTCTCCACTGATTACTAATCCAGTTAATCCTCTCCAGCCATGGATAAAAAATCCAGTTGCTCCCTTAATTCCTCTTGTAATAATTCTAGTTATTATCCTAATCATATTTCCAGTTACTGACTCAGAATTAAGTTCTCCAGAATTTTCTAAAGATTCAATAATCTGTTCTTGAATTGTTGGTGGTTCTGGTAATGCTTCAGTAATTTCAGGCAAAGCTATTTTTTCTATTTCTCCAATGCTTCCAAGTGCAGATTCATCAGTAATAAGTTCAGTTTCAGCTGGTTCTGGGCTTGTTATATTTACCTCAAGAATAAGAACACTTTTATTTTCATTTGAATTTTCTGTTATATTATCAATTTCAGAGGACTCATTTGTATCAATACCTTCATTAGCCTCAGAAACATTTGTTATCTCAGATAAATTGTTTTCATTAATTATAGAATTATTAATTATTGTCTCATTAGTTTGAGTTTCATTCAAAATAAACTCAGAGATGTTGATTATATTCTCATTAATTTCATTAATCTCAGTGATATTTGTTTGGTTTGTTTCTGTTTCATTTATCTCTATTATATTGATATTTGTTGTGCTAATATTAATTTCACTCAAATTAACTTCGCTTAGTAAGACAGGACTTTCAACTCGTATAACATAACCTTGATTAGTTAAATCAGCAAAACTCAGATAATAATTTCCTATTTTTAGTGTTTGATTGTCAATAACAATTATCTCACTATTATCTGAAATAATTGATTTCCATTGAACATCAATCTTAGCCATAAAATTCAAATCATTTAGTTTTACATTATATCCCCACTTATATCTTTCAGAAGATTCATTAACATTAATATCAAAATTCTCAGATTCAATTTTATCTTCATTATTATTTTCAACCCACTCAGAATAATTAAGTAAATCAAACTCAAGATTTATTTTCCCATCAGAAGTATCAAACTCCATAATTTTATTATTAAAGATTGGTTCTTTAATATCTAAGCCAACTGTTTCCATGTCTATGTTTCCAATTTGTTCTCCTTGTGCTAAACTTTCAGCTATTTGTATATCAACAGAACCAGTTGAAAATTCTAATTCCTCAACAACTCTTCCTGTTGTTTTTTGATGTTGGAGGTTATAGTTTAAATTTCCTAAGAACAATAGTAAGATTAATACGATTATCCCTAAGATTATTATAAATTTCCTATGTTCTCTTAGATTAAAAAATAATTTATTCATTTTACACCCTTTTTATTTATTTTTTTAATTTCTTCTGGGTTAATATCAAAATTTAAAAAATCTCCCTCGTCTAATTCAAATCTTTCTACAAAGTCTGCAGGAATAGTAACAACATAAGAATTACCAACTTTTCTTAACTTAACATCAAAATTTCTAATGCCCTCTCTTTTCTCTTTTTTCTGTTCAGACATGCTGTATATACAAAAGATATACAGTATTTAAAGCTTAACTTCTTTTCAGAGTAGGTTTACAAGTGTAAGTTTTTTCTGCTTTCTTGTATATTTCATCTCTAAAATCAATTTCTTTTTGTAAGTCTATAATCCCAAGTTTAACAGCAAGTCCAGAAATTTTTTTTAATTTTAAATCTATTTCTCTTAAAGAATTAGTTCTTTGTTCAAATGAATACTTGTCTTGATTATTAAAAAAAATATCGGCTTCAAGATGAAAACCAATCTTTGCTAAATAATATTTTGTATAATCCCATAATTTCATTAAGATAAAGAAGTTTATTAATTTAAAAGTATTATTGTGTTACTATATCATTAAATAAATCTTTTTTCTGAATTTATTTACAAACCAACCAAACTAACTAAGTCAAGAATATCTTGGTGATAATCTGCATAATATTTTTTCCATTTATTCATCTGTGTTTCTTGAAACCCTAAGAAAATTTCTTGAAATTCATCTGGAGTTTGAACCAAGTTATGTTTTAATGCTAATTTTTCTAGTTTATGAGAATAATCATATATCTCTTTAAGGAACATAGAATTAGAATCAGAATTATAAGGGCAAGCTTGAAGCTTATAGGTATTTATTAATTTTTTCTCATAATGCCCAATTTTAATACACTGAACCAAGGAATCAATTTCATCGTTGATTGTTTTCTTCCAGCCCATTATTTTAACTTTTTCCTTAGCTAAATTAACTAATTTTACAAAGGGAAATAAACTTTCATAAAAAACCATTTTTTCAATAGTCTTCATACAACATAATCTAAATTCTAATTTTTAAAGATTATTATATTAAATTAACTGGTTTAATCTCTGTATCTTTTCCCAAGTTCTTTCTAATTTAGAATTAGCTTGTTTAACAATTAATTTTAAAAAATCATCATCAACTAAAACTTTTCCATTATTCATTATAGGAAAACTAATACTCTCAGTGCTATGTAACTCCACCATGTTTCTTTTCCCGCCCATAATCCCGCTTCTTTTCCACCCAGCAAGCTTTGCTTTATTCACAATCTCCTGAGCATCTTTTAAACTTTCACAAGCAACATGCAGAATACAAGTAGTTTGCTGAAATTCAACTAATTCTTTATATTTTTCTCCAGCCACACCAAGAGCTTTTTTTAATTCATTAAAGCTTATCTTATCATGAGTTCTAAATAAAAAAACATCTTCTGCTTTTTCTTCAAGAGCTTTGATAATTACAACTCTTCCAGCACAACTTGAAGTTGTGTAATATTTTTTGTTTTTATTTATTTTTTCACAAAGTCCTTTAATCTTAGAATCCCAACTACCAATAGAAGACCTATCTGATTTGCTCAATTGCTTTTGTTTGTCTTGTTCAAATGTCATTTTAAAAGAAAAGAAAGTAGATTTAAATAACTTTAGAATTTTAACTTTTAATTTTTTGTTTTATCCAAGAATCTATATTATCTACATTAAATTCCTTAGGATCTTTTATCCAAAGAAAATCTTTAACACTTCTAAAATGATCCCTAAATGAATCGGAAACAATTCTAAGATATTCTTCTTGATCTTCTCTGAATCCTTTAGTTTCGCTTTCCCATCTCTTTTTTAAATATGCTTTTATATGATCAAGAGGGAGATCTACAAAAATAATATTTTTAGGCATTGACTCCTTAGAATAAATCTCAGTTTGATATTTTAATAATTTTTCTTGTTCTTCTTCAGTTAAATCTCCATGCCTAGTAGCAGCACAAAGATAAGAGATAGTATCATGTAAACAACGATCTCCTAAAATAATTTTTTCAGGATTATCTTTCTGTAATCTTAAATGATGTTTCGCTTCTTGAAATCTTTCATCAATTTTTCCAATTGCATATTTAAAAGTTTGTGAATAATCCTTCTCACTTTCTATTTTATTTCTAACATGTCCAACTCTATCAAGTTTTTCTTGATTTCCAGCTATATAAATAGAATCATTTTTTAATAAATTTCCGATTAAAGTTGTCTTTCCTGTTCCACTCGGTCCTGCAAAATAAACTGTTCGTTCAAGCATATAATCAGTAAGGAATAATTATTTATAAATCTTTCTAATTGTTACTACTTATTAATAACACTTAAACATAACGATTTAGTCTATCTTTAAGAAATCTTGCAGAATCTTACATCAAAATGTCTCTTAATTCATTTATAGAAATATACCTAATATCTAATTCTTTTTCCATTACACTAGGAAGTTTTTCATTATCAATATCAATAATAACATAGATGGGTTTTTTCTTATCTTTTAATTTAAACCATTTTGTATAACACATTTCAATTATCCCTCCAACTGCATGTCCAATTGAAACTAATACCTGAGACTCTTTATCTAATCTTTCTGGTTGATTTTCCCAAGTTCCACAATTAATCTTTTCACCTAGATTAGTATTCACCCAAGAATATCCAAAATCCTTATCATCTAAAGGCAGAATAGAATAAACCTTCTTACCGTTATTTTTTATATATTCTTGAGCAAAATATTCTGAAGAACTATTTTTATCCGCTGTTAAAACAACTTCGTTTCCAGAATCTGCAATAATTTTAGCTATTTTAGAAATCTCTTTTTCATTTTTTAATTTACTTGGTCCAATTATTCCAATTTTCATCATTCAAACTCCTTAGCCGCTTCAAGTAAAAAATTATCATTGCCTTTTTTAGCCATTATTTGCATACCTACTGGAATATTGTAAACTTTTTGTATAGGCACAGAAATTGCAGGTATTTCTGCAATATTTGCAAGAACAGTGCATACATCATAATTATACATATCTTCAACAGAGATTTTAGTTCCTATCTCATGAGGTAATTTTGGAACAGTTGGCATAATCAAAACATCATATTTCTCAAAAGCCTGTTCAAATTCTTTTTCAATTATTTTCTTAGCTTTCAAAGCCCTTCTATAATATTTACCTGCAAATTCTGCTTTAGCAATTTCACTTCCTCCTAAAATTCTTCTTAAAACTTCTTCTCCACATGAGTCTTCAATCTTAAGTCCATATTTTCTTCCATCAAACTTTCTTGTTCCTGAAAAAAATTCAACATAATTAATAGGATAATAAGTTTGGATTCCAAGATTAATGTGTTCTAACTCAACATCTTCTTTTTTCCAGTTATTTTTTTCACAAATTTGTTTAATCTTGTCTTTAACAGCTGCCCATATTTCTTTATTTGCATTTATTTTAAGAATCCCAATTAATATTTTCTTCAAATTTTTGTTTTCAGAAACCATATCTCTGCTTATTGCATCTCTTTCATCTTTACCTTTAATAATATTGTAAATAAGCTCGCAATCTTTCACACTATTAGCAAGTGGACCTATCTGATCTAAACTCATTGATAAATCAATTAATCCATATCTTGAAACACTTCCATAAGAAGGTTTAAATCCAACTACTCCGCAATGTGAAGCAGGATTTCTTATACTTCCTCCAGTATCTGAACCAAGAGCAAAATCGCAGAATTTAGCAGCAACAGATGCAGCACTTCCTGATGAACTCCCTCCGGGTATTCTGTCCATTGCATTTGGATTTCTTGTAATACCAAAAGCAGAGGTTTCTCCTGAACCCCCGCAGGCAAATTCATCCATATTCGCCATCCCAATTATAATTGCATCTTCTTTTTTCAATTTTTCAATAACTGTTGCATCATAAGTTCCTCTATAGTTCTCTAATGTCTTGCTTGCACAATTGCATATAACATTTTTAACATTAATATTTGACTTAACAATAATTCCTATTCCTGCGAGTCTGCCTGCCTGATTGTTTCTTATTTTTTTATCAACAAAAACCGCATCAGAAACAGCATTCTCATTTAAATGCAAAACAGCATTTATCTTAGGATTTTCAGCTCTGATTTTAGAAATAAAATTATGAATATTTTGTTCAGCTGTTAATTTTCCTGATTTTATTAATTTTACTTTTTCTAATATCATTTTGTTTGATTATAATTATAACTTCCAACTCCCTTTTTCAGCAATTATAAAGTCATCATCATGACTTGAGGAGTTTTTTAAAAATGCAGTCCTAAACTCATTATCCTCTTGATTACAATTTCCTTCTTTTCTCTCAAACTCATCTCTAATTATCCCTGAATCTTCTTTTGATTCTTTTTCAACACAAGCAAGAGCATCTGCGAAGTTATCTAAAATCTGTTTTGCCTGCCTTTGAATTCTTTCTTTATCCATTTTAAGTATTTATTAAGTATTTCTTGTATTTATTAGTTTTATTATGCTTATCTTATTACCAGAATTAATGTATATTTAAAATTATTTAATGAAAAGAAAGTATTAAAAATAACACTTTCTATGAGTATTAAGAGAGGCACACAATAAATGGAACATATTCATGAGTATCGCGGGTTCTTAGATAAAGAAACAAAACAAATTTTTGTTAACTCTTTTAAAAAGGCTATATCTAAAATTGATAAAAATAAATTTGGATTAATATGCATTGTTGGTTCTATAAATAACGAAAAATCTCATGATATAGATATTTTAATTTTTCCCAATAAAGGAATTAAGATAGGAGAAGCTATAATCGAGTTAGTTAAACTTTATGATTCAACTGAAAAATTTATTAAAAAACATCATGAAAGATATTATATTGTCCCATGCCCTAAATTTGCAATGCAAGAAATGGTTTATTATTTAGCTGCTTCACAAGAGGGAGCCGCAGGCATGATACCTTTACATTCAATGTTTTTCACAAATTATAGAGATTTAGTAAAATTTTCTCCAAGAAAGTTTATGAATAGAGTAAAAACTGAAATGGTCGTTCTTCATGGTAGCTTAAAACAAATAAAAGATATCCCAGCATTACCACAAAAAAAGTTAGAACCTTACTTTTTTGTTCTTGACTTTGAAATGGCTTCAAGAATTAGAAATTTTCCAAAACACCTAATAAGGACAAGTTCAGAAGCCTTGTTTGATTATTTAAAAAAAAAATACAAAATACCTATAAAGGATAAAGTGCCACATAATATTGGACAGATAGAAAAAGAATTTATAAAAATTATGAGAGAATTAGACAAAAAAACTTATTCTTAGTTACCTCACAAACTTAACTCTTTCAACTTTCCCTTTTTCCTCATCAAAATCAATTATTACTGCTTTTTTATTCACAGCAGCACCAGGATTTATAACAAGAGTTTTTCCTATTTTACATTTTCCTTGATTTTCATGCATATGACCTCCTATTCCTAAAACAGGATGATATTTATCAATAATTTTTCTTGTTAATTTAGCACCAAAATGTTTTCCTCTTGCACTTTTATCTGCTTTTTTATCATTAATTAGATCTAATTTTCCACACATATAAGGCATATTATGAAAAAGAAAAATAAGTTTTCTTTGTTTGTTTTCTTTTTTAAATCTATTAAATAATTTTTCGAGTATTTTCTTATGCTTTTTATATGCCTTGCTTTTAACATCTCCAGGACTACTATGCCCTATCCCTCCAATAATTACAAAATCTTTATATTTCGCAAAAGAATAATCAACTCTTTTTATAGCGGGATATTTTTTTAATATTGGAGATAAAAAATCATGATCAGCCCAATTCCATCCTGTATTCCACCTATCAGCAGGATAATGATCATTAATATTTGTAAGATCATAGTTTCCCGTAGTTGTAAAATCTTGAACAGGTAATTTATTTAATTTTTTAATAACTTTTTTCTCACCATCTTTTAAATCCTTTAAAGTTAATTGTTTATATTTTTTCTTTCCTAAAACATCCCAAAGATTTTTGCTTGTGTTATAACAATATTTAAAAAAAATCTTTTTCATACCCCATGGAAAAAAATCTCCTGTGCTCAAAACAAAATCAATCTTTTCCTTTTTAATTATATCTTTCAGTTTGCTTGGAAACTTTCCATGAAAGTCACCAATTGCAAGAATTTTTACCATATTACCTTTAGACTAATTTAATTTATAAAACTACTTCTTACCCTAATTTTCGTTTTAGATAAGATAATAAAATTCCAGTATACACTGCTAAAATTAAAATAATTGTAAATAAGACTATAAAAGGATTATAATTATTCAAATTAACATACTGGAAAATTAATACAATTAGGGGAATAACCAAAATACATCCTGAAAAAAATGAGACAAATATATAGATATTACTAATTAATGAGTTTTTCTTAAATTGAGATTTATCTTTTAAAGAAAGAGTAGTAAGAGAGATTATTTGGACAGTTAAAGAAAACCATAAAAGATGAAATCTGCTAAGTTGTATTGGATGTGGATTAAATTTTCCATAAAGAATTGTTAATTTATCAGGAGCAATTAAAAAACATATGATTGATAAAATTAAATTTACTAATAAAAGGTTTATGAAAACATTAAGAAATTTTTCTTCTTGAATATCAAATAATTCACTTATCCAATTAAACATAAAGTTTCTCATCTCAAAACTATTTTTTCTTTTTTACTTCTTTCTTTCCTTTATTCTCTATCTTGCCTTCCTCTGTTTTCTTTTCGTCTTTCTTTTTTTCTTCAATTACAGAAATATGTGCTTCTTTTAATTGTTTTAAATCAATCTCTGCAGGAGCACTTAACATAACATCTTGTGCTGACTGATTTTTTGGGAAAGCAATAACTTCTCTTATAGAAGAAGAGTCTGTTAAAATCTGAATCAATCTGTCTAAACCTATTGCAAAACCTCCGTGAACAGGAGCACCATAACTCAAAGCCCTTAATAAAAATCCGAATTTTTCTTCTGCTTCTTTTTCATTAATTCCCAAAACCTTAAACACTCTTTTTTGTATCTCAGGGTCATGAATTCTAATACTTCCAGACAATAATTCAGTTCCATTTAAAACTAAATCAAAAGTTCTTGCTCTTATTTTCAAAGGGTCTTTTTCTAATTTAGATGGATCACTAGGCATACAAAAAGGATGGTGTGCTGCAACTATTTTTTTATCTTCTTTTGAATATTCAAACATTGGAAAATCAACAATCCAAGTAAAAGCATATTTTTCTTTTGTTTCAGGCCTTAAATCCGGTTTGTCTGAATTATATTTTTTCATTGATTCATCATAAGGAATTCTTTTGAATGGAGTTTTAAGATTTATATTTAAAACTTCCTTGAAAACATATTTTAATGAATTTTCAACCACTGCATAAATGTCTTCTTCTTCAACAAAACTCATTTCAGCATCAACCTGAGTAAATTCTGGTTGTCTGTCTGCTCTTAAATCTTCATCTCTCATACATCTTGCAATCTGAAGATATTTATCAAAACCAGAAACCATTAATAACTGTTTATATAATTGAGGAGATTGTGGGAGTGCATAAAACTTTCCTGCATTAACTCTTGATGGAACAATATAATCTCTTGCACCCTCGGGTGTGCTCTTACCTAAAAAAGGTGTTTCAACCTCAATAAAATTTTCTTTATCAAAATAATCTCTAAATGCCTTGATAAACTTATGTCTAAACATTAAATTTTTTTGTAAATCAGTTCTTCTTAAATCTAAAAATCTGTATTTTAATCTTAAATCTTCATTTACATTTTTTTCATCTAACTCAAATGGTAAAGCAGGACAATTATTTAAAATATCAACTTTATTTATAAAAATTTCAACATCCCCTGATTTTAATTCTTTATTTTCACTTCCTTTAGGTCTTCTATTAACATCTCCTTCAATTAAAATACAACTCTCTTTAGTTAATTTCTTAACTTTCTCAAAATCAGGATTTTTCTGAATTATCACACACTGAACCTTTCCATATCTGTCTCTTAAATCAACAAATATAACCTTTCCATGTTCTCTTGAAACATCAATCCATCCAGTTATCTTAACTTTTTTCCCAATAAGACTTTCATCAATCTCTCCGAGGTTATGTGTTCTTAGCATAAAATAAGGTTTGTTTTAGAATTTAAAAAAGCTTCTATTTCAATAATTCATTCAAGATTTTCTAAAACCTCTTCACATTTGTTTACAAACTCATAAGCATCTTTTTTTATTTTTTCTGCTATTAACTTTGTTGTTTGTTTAGTTATGCTATACTGAGCTATTTCTCTTTTGTGTCTTGCATCAAATAATTTGTCTATTTCTTCTTTTTGCAAAAAAGCATTTTTAATTAAAAGCATAGAGGTTTCATCTAATAATTTCTTCTTAACAAAATATTCATCAACAAGTAAAAGTGTTGCTGTGTGGTTTTTGCTCCTGTATCCTATTTTTGCTATTAAGGACAAAGCAGAAGAATACATTGCATAATAACCACAGATAACCACCCATTCATTAGAATCATAATAAGAAGGTATATTGAGAATCTCTCTTGCTTTTTTATTGTCATTTAAATTAGATAATATGCTCATAGTTACAAGATTATTTCTTGCTTTTTCTAAATATCTCTTTGCGAGTAGAGGAATTGTTTTGTCCCTAGCGATTTGTCCTTCTCTAAAATAAAACTTAAGGTTCTTCATTTTGGTACATCCAATAATAAAAATTATCTGTTCCCTTAAATGCTATTGCATATATTTTCAAATCATTCCACAATTCAGGATTATCTTTTTTTATATCTGGAAATTTATTTATTGGAAAAACTATTGGAGAAAAATTAAATTCATATTTATGTTTTAAGGATTTAACAAAATTTTCAATTTCCTTCTCGTTAGAAGGAAGACAGGTTATTAATAAGTCTATATCGCTTTGTTTAGTTTCATTCCCTTTAGAATAACTACCAAATAAGATAAGATTAAATACAAAAGGATTATTTTCTATTTCTTGTATTGCCTTATAGATAATTTTATATTTCTTTATAAAATGAATTTCTTTTTGAAGAGTATACCTATTATAACCTAGACTATAAGAAACCCTATTTTTTAAATCAAGAGAGTATAATAGAGTTTTTCCTTTTTGGTTTTCAATAACAATTCCTTTTTCTTTCAAAGATTTTAATGCAGAATTAACTCTTTCATAAGAATAATTTATGCGTTCTTTAATTTCTTTAATAGTCATTTGTTCTGCCTCTGGAAAAAAAGATGCAATAATAGTTCCTTCTAAATGAGAGATTTCCAGATCTCCAAAAATTGCACTAAATCCTTCTTCTTGATTTCTTTTAATTTTCATTATTATTGATTTTTCAGTAATATTATTGATATTTCAATACTTATAAATTTTGCTATTTAGAAAAAGATTTATTTTACTAATTTTTTGAGTATCTCAGTAACTTCCTTTCCATTAACCTTGCCCTTAAACTTAGCCATAATTAATCCCATATATCCTCCAATACTTAATCCTGGCTTTTCTTTGACTATCTTTGCAATTTCTGTTTCAACATCACCCAAATCAACTTTTTCAACAATAATTGCATTTTCAAATGAAACCCCCTTGAATAAATTAACAAAAATATACTTAATATTATTCATCTCAATTTTTTTATCTTTTATAAGTCTAGCAAGTTTTTCTAATTTCTCAAAATCAATAAATGCATCTAAATTTTCAATTCCTTCATGACTTGAAACTTCTTTTGGAGTCTCTATTAATAATTTAAAGATTGTTCTTGGCTCATCAATTATTTTCAAAAGCTCTTCAAACTCATTTAATTTATCTTCTTTTAATAAAATTTTAATCTGTTCTTCATTAAGTCCTTTTTTAATAAGCTCTTTTCTTATCTCCTCTCTTGATTTAGGAAGAGTTCTTTTTGCTTCATCAATTATTTCTTTTTTAATTCTTAACAAAGGCAAATCTGTTTCAGGATACATCCTTGATGCACCAGGCATAGGTCTTAAAAAACTAGTAGTTCCATCCACATTTGCATTTCTTACTTCAGATACTAAATCTTTATTTGATTTAATATTCTCTTCCTGTCTTTTAGCTTCTGTTTTAATTACATCAATAAACATTCTTGGCTCTTGAAAACCTTTAATCTCAACTCTAGGATGCCCTTCAATAGAAATATTTACATCCTGTCTTATTGTACCAATCCCCCTCTTAACTTTACAACTTCTTAAAATATCTCCAATGTATAAAGCAACTTCTTTACATTGTTCTGCACTTTTAATATCTGGTTCTGTTGCAATTTCAACAAGAGGAATACCTAATCTGTCTAATTTAAAAATTTTAATATTATTTCTTTCTTCATTTGTCTCACTTTCTAAATCTTCTTTTTCATTTGCCACCCTTGCTGCATCTTCTTCTAAAAAAATACTATTAATTCTAACTCTTCCAAAAGAACTATCAACAAACCCATTCTTTGCAATAAGAACAGTTCTCTGAAAACCAGAAGTATTACTTCCATCAATAACAGTTTTTCTCATTATCTGAGTTATAGGAATAATCTCACAATTTAATAATAAGGATATATGCAATGCAATCTGCAATGCCTCTTGATTAATTTCTAAAGGCGGTTGTTCATCTAATTCAACCAAACAAGTTGTATCATACCCCTGATAAATAAAACTCTTGTCTTGACCTGCTGCATATTTGGCTGCAACATCAATTTCTCCTGACTCTCCAGCAACAGCATGAAGTTTTCTTTTAACCTCAAACTCTGGTTTATCTTTTCTCAAAATAGAAGGACAATTACAAAATAATTTGTGACTATCTAACTGTTGATGTATTTCAAGTCCTGATTTAATCACATGGTTATCTTCTTCCATTAATTAACTAAAAACAAGACATATATAAAATTAGTGATTAAGCTATCAAAGCTAAATTCAATGCCTTCTTAAATTCTTTTGCAGGAATTTGTTTGTTATTTCTATAGCTTGCTTCAATTACAGAACAAATGTCATAGATATCTTTTTCAACCTTATAAATTTCTATTTGATTCAAAATTTGTCCATATCCTAATCTTGCTAAATCCTCAATATTTTGTTGTCTGAATTTCATTAGTTTGTTTAAAGTAGGTTTAACAGTTAAACTCTCATCAAATTGAGCATCTTCTATTAAAGATAAAAATACCTTTGCACCAGAATCCAACCCCAAACTAATTTCCTCTAATTTTTTAATTCTTCTAACTTTATTAGTTATTAAATCCATAGGAGAATGAGTTCTTACCTTAGTTCCTCCAAAATTTATAATTTCAGCACGCTCATATTCTCCTTCTATTCTTTTTTTATGCCTATTAAAATAATTAGGGCCGAAACAATCTAAGTGTACTAAAAAATCTGTAGGTAAATTATGGAACTTAATTCCTGCCCCATATCTTGTTAAATCTCCTTCACATATATAATTTTCTTCTTTAAGAATTTTTGTTAAATAGTCTGCCCAAGTTCTTCTTAATGATTTTGAACTTGGCCCATTTATAATAAAATCTATATCTGTTGTTGGTCTCAATAGTTCTGGTTTGTCCCTCATTAATAACTGAGTTGATGCTCCTCCAACCACCATTAATTTTTCTTTGTCAAAAACACTTTCACTTTTTGCTCCGCTAGCTAAGCCTTGCCTAAATACAGGATCTTTTAGAGTATAATCTTTTTCTCCCATAAAAGAATTAGAAAATTTCTATTTAAAAACCTTTTGTTTTTGACACTACCCTTAAGTTACAACTAAACCCCAGAAACAAGAACAATCAAATAATTATTCTATAAACTCTTTTCCAAGTCTTGGGTTAAACTCTCCAGCAATATTCTCTTTCATTTTTTCAGCTGTTGCAATACTCCCTCTCCAAGATTTATGTCCTAAAACCCAGCCTAATTTTACAAATGCAGTTTCAGATAACATATCGTCAAGATAAACAACCCCGGTTTCCAAGATTCTTCTTGCTGATTCATAAACATAAGGGTCTAGTCTCCCATAAATTGTCTGAGGTGCAGCATAAACAAACATTCCTTTGTTAATCACTTTTTTAAGTTCAGGTATCCAATCATTTTTACCTTTATTTGCAACCTGTCCGATTCCAGCAAATTCAACAACCAATCCTCTATAATTTTTTTTCTTATAATAATCCAAAAGTTTAGGATCTTGCCCAGGATAAAACTTAATTAAACCAATTCTATTATCAAAAACAGCATCAGCCTTAACTTTATTTTTATTTCTTTTATTAACATCATACCTAATAAGTTCAATTTTCCCTTCTGGAAATATTTTAGCAATTGGTTTGCAGTTTATTGGTTTGAATGCATCTCTTCTTGAAGTGTGCATTTTTCTTACTTTATTTCCCTGTAATGCATAACAATAATCATCATTTGTACTTGCATGACCTACTAACATGACTTCTGCAATATCTGAAAGTGCAGTATAAGCAGAACAAATAAGATTCATCTTAGCATCACTGCTTCCCCTATCAGAACTTCTCTGACTATAGGTCAGAACAACAGGTTTGTTTAGTTTTCCAAGCATAAAACTTAATGCAGCAGAAGTATAATGTAAAAAATCAGTTCCATGACTAATTATTACTCCTTTAACATTTTCATCATTCAGAGACTTTTCAACCAATTTAGCAATTTTAATCCAGTCTTTAGAATCCATATTCTCACTCCATTTCATAAAAGGACTCTTAATTCGAATATCTGCATGATTAAAAATATCAGGATACATCTTAAAAAATTCATATGGGTCTGTTAAATCTTTAACCCCTCCTGTTTCAGGGTCTAATTTACTTGAAATAGTCCCGCCAGTTAAGTAAAAATCAATAATAGGTTTTTTCCCGCTTAGTTTAAATTCTTTGTTTACAACTTCTTTTTCTTTTTTATTTAATACCTGAATTTCAGAAATATCTTCTTTTTTTAAACCAATATTATATCCTTTATTTAATTTTAAAAGTAAAATTCTATTGTCCGGGCTCTCAAGCAAAAGTCCTCTCTCTCTTTTATTACTAACAACAACCTCTATCTCATCTCCTGGTTCTGGTTTCTTAAATGATTTTTTCATTATTAAGTCAAGTTAGAACTATATTAAAAACTATTTGTTTTTATTTTTTCTTAATCCTGAAGCAAGAACTCCACTCATAAATAAGAGAAAACTACCGGGTTCAGGAACATCCTTAATTTTTTCAACTGCCTGAATGTGTAATTGATAATCATTAAGACTATACCCCTTAAGCTCAGCTCTCCAAAGACTATTTGTTTCATAATTAAATGCTTGAATATTATAAGTTTTATTTAGAATCCCATTTATTAGACTTAAACTCAAATTTAAATCATAATAATGACTTTTTTCAGGGTCTATTAAATTCGAACTCGCTATACATCTATCTCCCCTAAAAATTCCAATTTCATCTCCTAGCCTAGCAGAACTTTTATAATCTTCTCCCAAAAAACTAAGTCTTCCAGAAAAACTAACCGGATTTGGCCAGACAACAATAGGTTCAAAAAAATTTGCAGTTGCTTCTGAAGCTCCAAATAAAATTATTCCGCCCATGACTAATTTTTTAATTAGATTCATAGTTAATATACTACTTTATTCTTTAAATAGATTATTGTAAACAAAAAACAAGAAAAATCCTCAAAATATAAAAAGCCAGTTTCTCTAATATATTTATGGTTAAAACAAAATCAAGCCAAAAACAAGAAAAATCCCTGGGAACAAAAATAGGTCTAGAAATCCATGGTTATATAGAAACTAAAGAAAAATTATTTTGTAAATGTAAAAATTTCCATGATATGAAATTAATAAAACCAAATACAAACATTTGCCCAATCTGTACTTGTCAACCAGGAAGCAAACCCATGCTACCAAATTCTGAAGCAATTAACAAAATCTTACAAATAGGACTAATGCTTAATTGCAAACCAAATATTCTTCCTAAAACCCTTGTTTTTCAAAGAAAACATTATAGCTGGCCAGACATGCCTTCTGGATTTCAAAAAACAATCTCAGGAGCATATTCAATTCCAGTAGCAGAAAACGGAGAATTTTTAGGAATAAGAATAAGAGAGGTCCACTTAGAAGAAGACCCTGCAGCCTGGAACCCAGAAACAGGAAAAATAGACTATAATAGGGCAGGAGTTCCTTTAGTTGAAATAGTAACAGAACCAGATTTTACATCAGAACAAGAAGTCGAACACTGGTTAAGACAATTAATCTTAACTTTATCTTATATAAAAGCATTAAATAAAGATGCTGGGATAAAATCAGATGTTAATGTGAATATAAAAGGAACACCAAGAACAGAAATTAAAAATGTAAATTCAATTACAGAGATAGTAAAATCAATTGTTTCTGAAGTAAAAAGACATGAAAAAGAAAAACCAACAACTCAGGAAACAAGGAGATGGAACTCAATTACAAACAAAACAGAATTAATGAGAACTAAAGAAGAAGCTGCAGATTATAGATTTATTCCAGATCCAGACCTACCAGGAATAAAAATAGACAAAAAAAGAGTAGAAGAGATAATTAAAAACCTTCCAGAGTCCCCTCAGGCAAAATTAGAAAAAATAATAAAAAGTCATAAAATAAATAAGATAGATGCAGAAGTTCTTACAAGCAATATTGAACTTGTTGAATTTTTTGAAAAAGTGATTGAAAAAATTAACCCAAATATTGTTCTTCCGTGGATAAAAACAGAATTATTAGGAGTTTTAAATTATAATAAAAAAACACTTGATAACCCTGAAATAGAAATAAAACCAGAGCATGTTATTGAACTTCTTCAATTAGTTCAAGAGAATAAGATAACTGCCTTAAAAGCAAAAGATATTTTAAGAAAATTTATTCCAAAATCCTTTTCTCCAAAAGATGAAGCAAAATCAGCAGGAAAAATATCTGATGAAAAACAACTAACTAAGATAATAAAAGACATAATTGAAAAGAACAAGAAGTCAGCAACCGACTACAAACAAGGAAATAAACAAGCATTTAATTTTTTAATGGGAGAGGTCATGAAAGCAACAAATAAGTCTGCTGACTTTCAAGTTGTAAGAAAGATACTTGAAGGGGAATTGAAATAAAAAATAAGTTAAATGCCTCGCGGGGACATACGTCCTTAGGGTTAACAAACACCACTTAAGCGATATTTTATCGAGGAGAATTAAATTTTCAGTTTTTTACGAATAATTTCTACAATTTTGGGAAATTCAGTTTTATGTGTATCACTCCCAAAATGTCCTTCGTTATTATATTCATGATATTCTGTAATTAGTTTATTTTTGATGTACCTCTGCTCTTCAATTGGGATATATGGATCATCGGTTGACGCAAACTGTACAATCCAAGAGGCATTATTCTTTATCTTATCCCACTGCCATTCATTATCAAAATAACCGCTTTTCTTTTCTTTTTCATCACTCAAATAAGTATAACAAGCTCCAACAATTATTGCTCCTTTTATTTTATAATTTTCTAAGTATCTCAAAATTGCCACTGCACCAGAAGAATGACCAATTAAAACAGAATCTTCATTTTTTTCTAGATTTTTTTCAATAAAAGGTAACCAATATTCTTTACGTGCTAAATCAGGGTCAGGCATATTTTTTGCTATGACTTTTAAACCTAATTTTTCTAATTCTTTTTTGATATATGGAAACCAATTTTCTGAAATGTCTGTATTTCCATTGCCTGGAATAATCATAATTTGCATATTTATGATACTACTCTACCCTTTAAATAATTGTTCAATTGTGAGGTCGGTGCCCACGAGGAGCGTTTATTTTAAGTTAGTAAGTTATAATAATTTCTATTTTATCGTCGACAAAAATCCCTTATAAATCTAACTTTATTAACCCTAAAGCACGAGTTGTCGTGAGGGCATTGAACCTAAATTTATATTTTATTTAAC
>JBAYNB010000004.1:0-22426 GCA_041679005.1 Candidatus Pacearchaeota archaeon | reverse complement strand
TCTGTCTGCAAAGGGAAGATTATCTAGATTCTGATTAAGATTATCAATTGGATTTTTTATTACAATACCATTTTTTTTAAACCACAAATTATGAAGATTATAATTAATTTTATGTTTTTCCATAGAAGCAACAAGTTTAACAAAAGACTCTTCTGACTCTCCAATTGCTGCAATATCAAAACATTTTTGCTTGATAATATCTTCTGGAGCAATAGTTGCATGATAGCCCCCACATACAATTGGGAGACTTTTTATTTTTTTTATCAAATTACAGATATTTATTGCATTATACAAATCATTTGTTGCTGCTGTTACTGCAACCAAATCTGGATTAAATTTTTTAAACTTTTTTGTTATTTCTTTTGGAGTTATTTTAAATGTGGTGTCAATTAGTTCTACTTTATGCCCTTTTTCTTTAAGCATTGCAGAGATTATTCCAAGACCTAAAGACATATCTTTTGGAGATTCTACAACATTTGGGTAAATTAAGAGTATTTTCATTATAGTTCTCTTAAAATAAAATGGTTTTTAACCCTTATGTAGGAATATTAAAATATACATTACATTAGCTATAAGGACAAAAAGTTTAAAGAGAATCCTTGTCTATATTAATGATAAGGAAGGTTTTTATAGCAAATTTTTTTAGTGTTTTTATAAATCTTAGACAGATTTTAAAAGGTTTTAAGAATGAAAGTTATACAAATATCTACTAACTCGCATGCAATTAACCCAGATAAAACAAAATTTAATCTTGAAATGATTAAAGACTGGCCTGTTGATGTAGCCATGCAATTAAAGAAAGAATACCCAAAATTAGATGTAGAGTGCTGGGGCTCTGAAAAACAGTATAAAAAAGATTATACAAAAGAGATTAAGGGGATTAAATTTAGAATTTTTCCTGCATTATTCTCAGTCAGGAACAGCATGGAAATTTCTCTTAATATGTTAAAAGCTTTAAAACAAGAACAAAAAAGATTAAAGGGTAAGGAAAAACTAATTATTCACTTTCATGAGCCTCATGCATGGCAGGTTTATCTAATATTATCATTTATAGATAAAAACAAGAATATTAAAATAATTTCTCAGCATCATGGCGGGAGAAGTCCTATTTCAAATTTAAAGAAAAATAAAAAGCTATTTCTTCTCTCTCCTTTATTCTTTTTAATGCAGATATTAGAGAAAAAATTATTTAAAAAAATAGATGTTTTTTATGCATTATCTGATGAAGAGATAAATTATCTAAAGAAAGTCTCTCCAAAATCTAGAGTAGAGTTCAGCACTATGGGCATTGAAGGGGATTATTTTAAAAAAGCAGATAAAAATACTTCGAGAAAAAAGCTTGGACTTGATTTAAATAAAAAATATGTTCTTTTTATAGGAAGAGTAAGCAAAAATAAAGGAATGGGCGAATTAATAACTGCAGCTCAGCAACTCAAAGATATTCAGTTTTTATTAATCGGAAAAGAGTGTGAAAAAAGATATAGAGAAATTATTGAAGAGAATAAAATAAACAATGTTTCTCTTTTAGGTACAAAATATGGTAAAGAAAAAAGTCTTTATCTATCTGCTTCTGATTGTTTAATTCTTCCAAGTTATACTGAAGGAGCTCCTGTGGTTATAATGGAGGCTATTGCAAAAAACCTTCCAGTAATTTCAACAAATGTTGGGGGAGTTAATAAGATGATTAAAGATAAAAGAGAAGGGATTATTATAAGACCAAAATCAGCAAGTGACATTGTTCTTGCGATTAAAGAGATTATGCAATGGAAAAACAAGGATATTACAAAATATTCAAATAAATATAAATGGAAGAATATAATTAAAAAAAATTTTAAGGATTATGTTAAAAATGAAATATGATTATGTTGTTGTTGGTGCAGGATTTGCAGGAGCAGTAATTGCAGAGAGATTAGCAACCCAAGCAAACAAAAAAGTTCTTGTAATTGATAAAAGAAACCATATTGGAGGGAATTGTTATGATTATACTGATAATGAGGGTATATTAATTCAAAAATATGGGCCCCATATCTTTCATACTAATAATAAACTTATTTGGGATTATTTGTCTAAGTTTACAGAATTTAATGAATACAAACATAAAGTATTAGCATTTTACAATAAAGATTATTATCCTATTCCAATAAATCTTGATACAGTAAATAAGTTTTATAACCTTAAATTAAAAAATGAGGGAGAATTAAAAAAGTTTTTAGAAAAGAAAAGGATTAATCTTAAAGAGATAAAAAATTCAAGAGATGTGGTTGTTTCTAAATTCGGTGAGGAGCTTTACGAGGCATTTATTAAGAATTACACAAAAAAACAATGGGGAGTATACCCTGAAGAATTAAATAAAGAGGTTTTAGAAAGAATACCTATAAGATATGATAAAAATCCTTATTATTTTAATGATTTGTTTCAGGGGTTGCCTGTTTTAGGTTTTGCAAAAATATTTGAAAATATGTTAAACCATCCAAATATAAAGATAATGCTTAATACAGATTTTTTAGATATCAAAAAAGATATAAAATATAAAAAATTGATATTTACAGGACCAATTGATTCTTTTTTTAATTATAAATTTGGGAGATTGGATTACAGAGGGATAAGATTTATTTTTGGTAGTTCAAAGGATGCAGATTTTCAGCCTAATTCTGTTATTAATTACACTGAAAAATATCCTGATTTTTCTAGAATAACTGATTTTAACAAGCTTTATAATAAAAAATCAGATAAAACCAAATTTTGTGCAGAGTTCTTTGTTCCTGGAGAAGAAGGAGAGCCTTGTTATCCTGTGATAAATGAAAAAAACACTAAACTTCTTGAAAAATATCTAAAAGAAGCTAAAAAACTTAAAGACACTTATTTTATTGGAAGATTTGGGAAATATAAATATCTTAATATGGATAAGGCAATTGAAGAATCTTTAAAATTATTTGAGGAGATAAAACATGCTTAGAGGCATTAATAGAAAAGCACTTGAAGATGGGTATAAAGAACAAACGCCTTATGAGAAAGAATTAGAAAATGCATTAATTAAAATTAAGTTTAAAGATAAAAATGATTATCCTTTTGTTTCAATTGTTTTTCCTAACTGGAATGGGAAAAAAGTAACAATAGAATGTATTGAATCTTTGGAGAGATTAAATTATCCAAAAGAAAGAATGGAGATAGTTATTTCAGATAATGGTTCTAGTGATGAGTCTATTGAGGTCATTAAGAAGAAATTTAATAAGATTAAAAATCAAGGTTGGTATTCATTAAAATTAATAGAAAACAAAGAGAATCTTGGGCCTGCTAAAGCATACAACCTAGGTATTAAAAACTCAAATCCTAATTATGATTATATCTGGAAACTAGATAATGATGTTGAGTTAGACAAAAATGCATTAATTGAGCTAGTTAAAGTTGCTGAATCAAATGAAAAGATTGGTTTTGTTGGAAGCAAGGTTTATTATTTTAATTATGGGAATAATGATTTATTATGGCATACTGGAGGGTATATTAATTATTGGTTTGGATATACAACCCATTATGGAAAAGATATTTATGATAAAGGGCAATATGAATCATTGAAAATACCAAATTATCTTGTAGGGTGTTCTTATCTTGTTAAAAAAAAGATAATCCAAGAGATAGGTTTAATTGATGAAAGATATTTTATTTATGGAGACGACACTGAATGGTGCTTAAGAAATAATTCTAAAGGATTTTTGAATGTTTATGCCCCTAAATCTAAAGTGTGGCATAAAATTAAGCCAAAGACAAATAAAATGAAAAATTCTTTTGCATCTTTTCATCTAGGAAAAAATCTTGTTTTAATTGAAAGAGGTTATGCAAAGTTTTACCACTGGCCTAGTTTTTTTATCTCAATTTGCATATTAAAGAGTTTAAAGGAAATCTTAATTTATAGAGATTTAAGTTTTTTCAAAGGCATAATTAGGGGGTTTTTTATTTAAGATGTTAAAATTTTGCTTAACTGTAGATTGCGAAAGATTTATTTCATTCAAACAAGGTAATCCTGAATGGGGAGAATTTCAAAAGATAAAGGGAAGAATCAATAATCTTATTAAAAGTTTAAGATATAATAAAAAAGGATTTGAATTAGTTTTTAATGAAATTGAAAGACAAAATTTTAAATCAAATTTTATGATTGTTGGAAAATTATTTAGACCAGCACCTTCAAAAGTTATTGAATGGGGGTATCATACTCTAGGTCATCTTCCATTAACCTTGCTTTCTAATGAAGAAATTGAAAAACAGGTTAAGAATATTTATGGTTTGGTTTCTTTTACTCCTCCGATGTGGAGAGTAGAAGATTTAAATAATCCAGACCCAGGAAGAATTTTCAGAGAATTAAAAAAACAAAGATACAAGTCTATTGTTTATATGGGAGTGAACCAAGGAATAAAAAGTCTGTATAATAAAAAAATAATTTCACCAGAAAGAAGATATGGGCTAAAATGTGTTTATGTGAGTAATTATCTGGAGGGCAATTCTTCAAAAAAGCATATTAAAGATATTAAAAAAGAAATAATAAACAACCTTAATAAGGATGCAGTATATCTTTTATCAACACATGATTTCACTTATAGAAATATTAAAAACCTCAGAGAAATAGTAATTTTTGTAAAAAGATTGGAAAAAGATAAAAAATTAAAAATAATTACTCTAAAAGATGCTTAATATACTTAAAAGATTAAAAGATAAAAACAAGGATTTATTTGGAGATACTATTTGGGAATATGACTCTGAAGCAGATAAAAAATCAACTGCACTTTCTTGGTTTTTTAAACTCCCTAAAAACTCAAAGATACTTGAGGCAGGATGTGGTGCAGGAAATTATGTTTTCTCATTGTATAAAATGGGACATAAACCAATAGGAATTGAAATTGACGAGAAAAGAGTTAAAATTGCTAAGGAATATATGAAAAAACACAGATTAAACCCAAGAATAATTAATTATGGAGATTTAACAAAACTTCCTTTTAAAGATGAACAATTTGATGCTATTTTTTGTCATGGAGTTATAGAACATATAAAAGATAGTGAACTTGCAGTAAAAGAAATGTCTCGTGTTTTAAAAAAAGGGGGACATGTTATGATAAGTGTCCCAAACAGATATACATGGTTTACTCTATCCAAGTTATTACTCATGCTAATTGATAGAATATTCAAAACAAGACTATGGGTATGCGGTTATGAAAAATCTTTTTCTCAGTGGAAATTTAAAAGATTAGTTAAAAAATATTTTGAAATTGAGGAATTTAAAAAATTAGAATATCAACCAGGAACAACTTTTCCGTTGTATGGAAAAATCATGAAAATTTTAGATAAACCTTTTTGGATACTTGGTTTTGGAGGAGCATGGCTTCATGCTTGGTGTAAAAAATGAGTTTAAAAAAATATATTAGTAAAAAAATTGAAATGAGAAGTATTAGGAATTTAAATAAGACTATTACTAAATATGTTTCTGGTAAAAGGGTTCTTGATAATGGTTCTGCAAGAGGCAGTTTTATTTATGAAAAACATCCTGAAAAAGATATTTATAGTATGGACATTAATGCTAATGAAGTTATAAATAAAAGAGCAAAAGAATTTAAAATTGCAGATTCTACAAAACTCCCGTATAAAAAAAATGAGTTTGATTGTGTTGTTTTTGCGGGAGTGATTCAGTATGTTAAAGATTATGAAAAAAGCATTGAAGAAATAAAAAGAGTCTTAAAAGATAATGGGAAATTAATAATTGCAAGTGTAAATAGAAAGTCTTTGTTCAGAAGAATTGGTTTGATAAATCCTATGCCAAAGCCAGAGGCAGGAGAATATCAGATATTCTCTTTTAAAGAATTAAAGGATTTATTAAAAAAGCATGATTTTGAGATAAAACAAGAAAAAGGGGTTGATTTTATTCCATTACCCACCCAGATATGTTCAAATATCCTGATAATAGCAAAAAATATAAAATAATAGAAAAATGTCAAATAAACTTATTCTGATTGAAAATGAAGACCAAGCAAGAGAGTATCTTAAGAATAAAGAGAAATTTAAGGATTTTAAGGTAATCTCTTTCACATTTCCTGTTGAAAAAATTCTGCTGGAAAATAAGATAGAGTTCAAAACAGAAGATGATTATGAAGACGAAGTAGATTATAAAAACATCCTTCATCCTTCTATTGAAGCTTCAAGAAAAATCTGTGAGTTTCTTAAACTTGATTATAAAAAAGTAGCATTATTTGATTTACATCATTCAGATATTTCTATGACGCTCTCACAATTAAAGAGTTATTTAAGAATTCTTAAAGTTATAATAAAAAAAGATAATCCTGAAGAGATAATAATCTTTGAGTCTCAGAATTTTAATTATTTTAATAAAGAGTATGTCTCAAGAATAATAAAGGAGATAGCTAATGAAAAAATAAATATTCTGAGTTATAAACCTCTTAGCAAAAATAAAAATTATTTATTAAAATCTATTGGTTTTTTACAAAATAAAATCTCTGAGACAAAACTTAAACTTTTAAAAAAAGAACAAGATAAGATATTTTTCTCAGGACCAAAATATCTTTTTGATCCCACATTTAAGCAGTTACTTGAAGATAATAAAGTTCAATTATTTAGAACACATACTAACTTACAAAAAGGTTTTTTTATAAATAAAAAATATGTCCCATTTTATCAGTTTTTTGGAATAGAAAATAAAGATGAAGAGGAAGTGTTAAAAGAGAAAATAAAAGAGATAATTAAAAAGATTAAAGAAATTGATTTTTCAAAAAAATTTGAGTTTGAAGAAGAATTAGGAGAAATTGTAGAAGAATATTTAATAGGTATTGCAGAGAAGAAATTTGTAAAAGATTCATTTATAATAAATGAAATAGAAAATTTAATTAAAAAAGATAAAATAACCTTAGTTTTATTATATAATGATGTAGCTGTCTTTGAGAAAACTCTATCAAGAATGGCTAAGATTCATAAGATACCAACCATAGTCATCCAACACGGGATGTATGGAAATTTTATAGGTGCTCTTCCAGTAATCTCTGATTATATCTTAACTTATGGGTCTGAATCAGAAGATTGGTTTATTAAAAATAAAACCCAAAAAAATAAAATAAAAACAATTGGATGTCCAAGATATGATTCTTTTAATGTTCCTTTAATAAAAAATAATGGTAAAACAATACTTTATATTGTTGATGCCTGCAATAGTAATATCTTAGTCCCTGAGAGAGAACTTACAAAAAAAAGACAAAAAGAAATTTTAAAATCTTTATTTAGAGTGATAAAAAAGTTTCCAGATTATAAATTAATGATTAAGACAAGAACTGAATGGGACATGAATGAGCTTCCTAAAATTATAGCTAAACAAGAAAACTTTGAAGGTTTAGATATTGTAGAAGGTAAAGTAGATAATCTTAGATTAATAGATAGTGCGGATATTATAATAAATCATTTCTCTACAATGGGTTTAGAATCTGTAATAAGAGGTAAACCAATTATTTGTTTTTCTTTTAAAGATTTAGACAAATTTAATATGTATAAAGATTCTGAGGCAATAAATATTGTTTATACTGAAAAAGAGCTTGAGGATACAATAAAAAAGATTATAGAAGGAAAGCAAGACAAAGAAGAAAAGAGAATGAAATTCTTAAAAAAACATTTTTGTAAATTAGATGGAAAAGCTTCTCAAAGAGCAGGGGAATTTATAGAAAACATTCTTAAGCATAAGACAAGATAAAAGAAATTACTTTTTATTATAATGTCGTGCTCCTCTGAACCTTATATCCTCAAGAGATTTTGGAAAATAAACTCTTTTAAAACCAGCAATCATTTGTTGTGCTTGTTCTTCTGATCTTTTATTAAAATAATTTTTAATCAGCCTTGAATTGGCTTCCAATAGTGCATTATAAACCTCTTCATCTGAAAGATTAGTAAAATTTACAGTTAATCTATCTGAATTTTTGAATTTATCAAAAAAATCTCCAGGACCTTTTAATTTTCCTTGTTCTATTGCAAGATAATAAAGAGGACATCCTGGATATGGTGTTGGTGGCCTTATTGTTCTTAACTGGCCTTGAGTATCATATTTTAATAAAAAATCAACTATTTTGTTTAAACTTTCTACACTATCCCCTGGGTTCCCCCAGATAAAATTTAAACCTGGATGTATCCCTGCCTCAATTGTATTTTCTACTGCAATAATATTATCTTCTACTTTTGTATTCTTCCCCATTAGGTCCAAAACATTCTGATCTAAAGATTCTAAACCAAAATTTAATAAACAGCAACCAGAATCCTTAAGCATCTTTAAGATTTCTTTGTCTTTTGCTAGTTCTACTCTTGTCTGACAATAATATTTTACAGGAAGAGGAAGTTTTTTGATAATTGTTACAAATTCTTTAATTCTCTCCCTGTTGGGAATAAACATTTCATCTTCAAATTCAAAATAGGTTATATTATATTTTTCCTGCAGGTATTTTAATTCTTCAAATAAATTTTGCATACTCCTTATTCTAATTCCCTTTTCCATCCTATAACAAAAACTACACTTGTTTACACATCCACGAGAGGTTAAAACTGCAAGAGTTTTATCTTCTGGAGATGCTCCTGGAAGCATTAAACATTCAGTATATTCCTTCATAGGGAATAAGTCCCAAGCTGGAAAAGGAATAGTGTCTAAATCTTTTATTGGAAGAGCTCTTTCATTTATTTTTATTTCATTATCTTTTTTAAAAACAAGTCCTGGAATTTTATTTAAATCTCCATGTTCCATAATTGTATTAGTAAGTTCAATTATTGTTTTTTCTGCTTCACCTATTAAAACAAAATCTGCACGAAGGTCTTCTAAACAATATTCTGGTATTGCAGATGGTCCGTGCCCTCCTAAGATGAACTTAGCGTTTTTTTTATGCTCATAAATAACCTTTGCTAAAGGTCTTACTGTTTCTTCATATCTTGCTGCAAGAAATCCTATCCCAATGATATCAAATTCATTCTTGTCTAAAAAGTCTGCTAACTGCTCGTTTGTATAATGAAATACATCTTGAGAATAAATTTGAACAGAATGTCCTGCATTTCTTAAAGAAGCTGCTAGATAGGCTATTCCTAATGGAAAAGTATTATCATCTTTGTAAACATCATGTATAACAAATAAAATCTTTGCTTGTTTTACCATATTGTTTTAAAAAAAAGTTCTTTTATAAATTTTTATATCCTAATCTTACCAACAAGTTCTACCACCATCAATACTTATTACACTTCCAGTCATATATGAAGATGCATCTGAGATTAAAAATAAAATTGCAGATTTATATTCATCTTTATCAGCCATTCTTTGCATAGGAATTAAAGGATATAGTTTTTGTAAAAATTCATTATCTTGATTATTAAATACTCCTCCAGGACAGATAGCATTTACTCTAATATTTTTTTTAGCCCAATAAGTTGCCAAATATCTTGTTAAACCTAATAAAGCATGTTTTACTACCGAATAGGTAACAGGTTTTACATTTTGCTGTTCATCAGTTAATCCTTTTTTTGTGTAAAGCTCTTGATTTGGTGCAATTATTCCTAAATCTGAAGAAATATTAAGTATTACTCCTCCTCCCTGATTAGCCATAACCTCTCCAAAAACCTGACTACAAAAAAAAGCTCCTTTTATTCCTACATCTAAATCTTGGTTCCAAACTTCCTCTGGAAAATTTTCAAAATGTGTCCAGTTTTTTTCAGTTAAACCTTCTACTTTAGGATTATTTGCAGCATTATTAATTAAGATGTCTATTTTACCATACTTACTTAAGAGAATATCTCTTATTTTTTTTAGTTCTTGTTTATTTGTTATATCAATTTTAAATCCTTCTAAGAAAGTATTATATTTTTCTTTTAGACAAAAAATTGTTTTATCTATCTTTTCTTGATTAATGTCTAATAAAATTGGAATCCCTCCTGCTTCTAAAACTGCTTCTGCATGTTTTGTTCCTAAGAGCCCTGCTCCTCCAGTTATGATACAAGTCTTTCCAGTTAATTTAAAATTATCTAGTGCATTCATTTTATTATATCCAAATTCCTTTGTTTAAAGATTCTTTTATTTTTAAAGCTATTTCAAGACTTTTAACTGCCTCATTAATATTCACTATGGTTTCTTCTTTTTTCTTAACACATTCTAAAAAATGCAAAATTTCATTAATAAAAAATTCGTTTCTTGTTGTTTTATCTTCATATCTTTCTATTAACTCTCCATCTGCACCATACAACTCATATTGATTTGTTCCTAAATCCACTAATAAAGTCTTGTCTGTAAACTGAATTTTGAATTTTCTTATTTCTTTAGTCTGAGCAAAAGATAGATTTAATCCAATAGGAATTTCTTTGTTATTAAATTTGTATTTAAGTAATGAAAAAATGGTGTCTTCTGCATCCATATTAAGATTGCTTATTTTTCCTCCTATTGCAAATATTTTTTCAGGCATTCCTAAGAGATCATAAATCATGTCTATTTCATGGATTAAACAAAGAACAACTCCTCCCCCTAAATCTTTTCTAGCAGCATATCCCTTTGAATAGTCTTCATATTTATGATGAGATGGTAAAAATGTATTCCATTCAAAACTTGCAGAGATTATTTTATCTTTTTCTATTTGAATTATTTTTTTAATTCTTTGATATAAAGGATTAAATCTTGTCTGGTATCCTACCATTGAAATTATTTTATTATCTTTGATAAAGGTCTTTAGTTCTTCTATCCCTTCAAGACTATTTGTGATGGGCTTTTCTATAAATAGATTAGTGCCTAATCTTGCAAATTCCAGTGCATATTTTAAATGTAATGAGCTTGGATTAGTTATAAAAACAATATTAGGTTTTATCTTTTTAGCTTCTTCTAATTCATAAACAGAAGTTATCCCGTAATAATCCTCTAAACTTTTTGTTTCTGAAGAAACCCCATTTTTTATTACATTATTGTTTTTTGAACTTCTTAATGCAAAAATCTCGATATCAAGATTTAAAGATTTTAAATTTTGAAGATGCCTCTGACCTACTGAACCAAGCCCTATAAAAAGAGCTTTAAGGTTTTTATTCACTGTATTTGTTTGTTTGTTTCCAAGATATTCATTTATTGTTTCAAGATTTGTTTTTGCTTCATCATAAGGGCTTGGGAATATACATGTTTCAAAAATCATTTTTTTATTAAAGCCTATTTCAACTAAAGCATTAAATCCTTTTTGCATTTCCGGATTATTTTTTCTTATTCTAGAATTTTTGTTGTCTACCTTATCTTTTATATGAACATGATTAATTAAAGAACCTAAAAGAGTTATTTCATCATACAAATTTGCTCCTTTGCCTAGATTATTGCCTAGATCATAACAAATTTTAATATTTTTAAAATTAAAAAGATTCATCATTTTTTTTATTTCTTCTGCTTTCAAGTCTATTTCAAGAGCAAATTGAATATTCTTTTCACCAAGCAAGATATCATATCTAGCCAGCTTACTTAAACAAATTCCAAGTTCATAACTATTTTTTATTTTGTTCTCATCAAAGAAAGGCACTACAATAACAAAATTCTTTTTATCTGGCAAAAGACCAATAATCTCATCTAATTCTTTTAAAAAAATTTCTCCTTTGTTTAATAAAGAAAAATCACAAAGCCTGTCTGCACATACTGAATTAAATTCAAGATTAGAGCTCTTAAGTTTATCAAATAATTTTGCTTTTTGAATTTTTAAAATATTTCTAAAAACTCCTTTTTTATCATCCAATAATTCGATACAATCAAAACCTAATTCTTTTATAAAATCTATTTCTTTTTCCCATCCTAAAGGGAATACTTGTAATTTCTCTACAGAGTCTGGATTTACTCTGCCTTGCATTATCCCAAGGTTAGTCATTTTTTCATTCCTACTGCTAAAAGCATTTTTTCTTTAGAGAATCTGATTAATTTTCTCGGATTGCTTTCTTCCTTATCTCTCCATTTAAATCTATCTGGAATTAGTCTAAATGGATAAGTTAAAAATTCAAGATGAGGATATTTCCATACAAAAGGAAGTTGTAAAAAACATTCACAGTTTACATTTGAAAAATCATTCATCTTCATAGCATTCTGTAAACTCTTTCTTGTGAATGCTTTTACATGAGTATAATCATCCCAAAAAAAAGCTCTTTGACTTCTCCAACAAGGAGTCATCATAACCGCAATTCCTCCAGGTTTTAAAACCCTAAGAGTTTCTTTTAAAAAATTGTCTGTGTTCACAACATGTTCTAAAACTGATTTTGAAAATACAAAATCAAAGGTATTGTCCTTGAAAGGAAGTCTCTCTTTTTCAATATCACATTCTTTTATTACAAACTTATTTAGAGCTTCTATACACTCTTTTCTTTTATCTATCCCAAAAGATTCTATTCCACATCTTGAAAACCCTACAAGATGATTTCCTTTTCCACTACCAATGTCTAAAAGTTTTAATTTTTGGTTTTTATTTTTCTTTGCATATTTTTTAAAAAATCTCTCATAAATATAATTACATAATTTTTGAGGATAATCCTGCTTACCATATTCTTTTGTAAAATAAATTGTTTCAAGATAATTTCCCATTTTCTAACTCCATTAGTTTTTCTTTTAATAAACTCCCACTTTTAAATATTTCTCTTGCATTTTCCAAATCTTCTGTTGTATCTATATCTGGGGTGGGTTCAATAATAAATGCTTTTATTTTTTTTCCGTGAAGAGTATTTGTTTGTTCTATTGTTTTTGGAAGAATAATATCCACATAACAAGTAGGATGATAGGTTTTAGGAAGAGCTTGTCTTGGAAGATTATAATATTCAAATCCTTTTTCAAAATCTTCTGCTCCAAAAAATTCCCAGTAACCATTTTTTATTTTAGTAAGTTTGTATCCTGTTTGGGGATAAGGATATGCACTTCTTAATGCAGTTGCTTCTTTATCTTCAATCATACTCTGAATTGCTTTATCAATTATTTCTGGGTCTCTTAGGGGGATTACAGGACTTAAATGAATAATAAAGTCAGGAACATAACCTTCTTTTTGTTTTAAAAAATCTAAAGTATGTTTTACAAATTCAAAATCTGTTGAAGAATCTCCAGAAATCTCTGTTGGTCTTAAAAAAGGAACTTCTGCTCCAAATTTTCTTGAAATGTTTGCTATTTCTAGATTATCAGTAGTTACAATAATTCTATTAATTAGCTTAGATAATTTTGCTGCTGCAATAGTATGTGCAATAAGAGGATATCCTCCTAAATCAGAAATATTCTTCATAGGGACTCCCTTAGAACCACCCCTTGCAGGAACTAGAGCAAGGATTTTCATTTTAACTTAAAGAGTTTTTACTTTTCTTAATTTATCTATAATTGGTTTTTCAGAATCAAATACAATTTTATTAGGTCTTCCCAAATATATTGGCATATATCTTGCAGCAGAACAAACCATTTCAATTCCTTTTCTTTCTAAACTAGCTGCTTGATCACTTCCATACATTGCTCTATCTAAAGTAATATGTCTCTCTACAACACAAGCTCCTAAAGCTGTTGCTGCAATTGTAGGAGTAACTTCTACTTCATGACCACTATATCCAATTGGGCAGTTAAAATATTTTCTAAAAGTTTTTATTGTACTTAAATTATGTTCTTTTGGGTCTGTAGGGTATGTAGAGGTACAATGTAAAATTATGAGGTTGTCTTCTCCTAAAAGTTTTACTGCCCTATTAATTTCTTCCATTGTACTCATTCCAGTGGATAAAATAATTGGTTTTCCTGTTGATTTAATTTTAATAAGTAAATCTTTATCTGTAAGAGATGCAGAAGCAATTTTATAGCAAGGAACATTAAACTTTTCTAAAAAGTCTACACTTGGTATATCCCATGGAGAAGCAAACCAGGTTATTCCTTTTTCTTTGCAATATCTATCAATCTCTTTATATTGTTCTTCTCCAAATTCTAATCCTCTTTTTAAATCACCATTGGTAGTACCAAAAGGAGATTCTCTTGGTTTTGCTAGTTCTTCTGGAGTGTAAACTAAATCTACTGTTCTTTTTTGAAATTTAACCGCATCACATCCTGACTGAACTGCAAGATCAATTAATTGTTTAGCAAGTTCAATACTTCCATTATGATTAATTCCAATTTCTGCAATAATGTATACTGGCTGGTCGTGTCCAATCAGTTTATTTCCTATTTTAACTGGAACTGGGTTTTTATATTCTAAAGATAAACTTTCAAAAAGTTGCCATGCTTGTGATATTGCTGCAGTTTTGTTTGGGATTAATCCTCCGCTTTGCTCTACAAAATCTGAAATTTTATTGCTAAGGGCATCAGATATTGTTATTGCATCATAACCATCTTTTGGCATTTTATTTTACTCCTAGTTGTTTTTCAACTAATTCACAGATTATATGATATGCAAGAATATGACATTCTTGTATTCTTGGAGTGTCTGCTGAAGAACAATTAACATTTACTTCACTTATTTCTTTAATCTTTCCTCCAGATTTTCCTGTTAAAGAGAGATTTATTGTTCCAATAGATTTTCCTTTTTCAAAGGCTTTTACAACATTTTCAGAATTACCTGAGGTAGATATACCTAATAAAATATCTCCTTTTTTTGCAAGAGCTTCTACTTGTCTTTCAAAAACACTTGAAGCACCAAAGTCATTTGAAATTGCAGTTAATATAGAACTATCAGTGGTTAAAGCGATTGCAGGTATAGCTGGTCTGTCTAATTTAAATTTTCCTACTAATTCTCCTGCAATATGTTGAGAATCTGCTGCTGAGCCCCCATTACCAAATATCATAACCTTATTTCCATTTTTAACAGCATCAGTTATTTTATCTGCAAGTTTTTGAATATTTTCAGCCTGAGCTAAGAAATCTATTTTAGCACTTATACTTTCGTGAATAATTTTTTGTATTTCTTGTATCATCTTTTTTATTATCCTTTTGTTATAGTACAGTACTTAAATTCATGGTTATATAAAGTTTATTGAGGTAAGATAGTTATTTTAAGAATGGTACAGTACGATACTTAAATTTATAAACAAAATTTTAAGTAAAATATTATGAAAAAACTTGATTTTAAAAAAATAAAACTTTTGGTTTTAGATTTTGATGGAACTCTTACAGATAATAGAGTTTTAGTAAATGAAAATGGACAAGAGTCTGTTTTCTGTAGTCGTGAAGATAGTCTTGGACTTGAATTATTAAAAAATAAAACAGATGTGGAAGTTGTTGTTTTATCAAAAGAGAAAAATAAAGTCGTACAAGCCAGATGTAAAAAATTAAAAATTGGTTGTTTTCAAGGAGTTGATGAAAAACATGATTCTTTTTTGAGATTAATTAAAGAAAAAAAATTAGATAAATCTCGGGTTTGTTTTATAGGCAATGATATCAATGATATAGAATGTATTAAAGAAGCAGGAATTGGGGTATGTGTTGCAGATTCTTATCCCTCTGTGTTTAGATTTGCAGATTATGTCACAAAAAAACAGGGAGGATTAGGAGCAGTTAGAGAGGTTTGCAGTTTAATATTAAGAGCAAAACTTAGTTAGATTTTTTATCAGAATAATTAAAATTTTCTTTAAATAAATCAAATATGTAATTAAATTCTTTTTTAGAGACCCCTTTTATTAGATACAAAACAATAAAATAGATTAAAGCAGCTAAAATTATCTCCAAGATTATTGAAAACAAGTTTGCACTTCCAGCAAAAAGATTATTGAAATAAATTAGGAAAAGAGTCATTACAGCCCCGCTGATTAAGGGTTTTATTATAAATATTGGTATTAAAGTTGTATCAAACTTTTTCTTTGAGATTATTAATAAGGAGATTAACACAAAAGCTCTGCTTAAGATAGTTGCAATACTCACACCCAGTGCTGCATAAATTTGTTGCTTAAATATTATTAAAAAACCATAAGCAAAAGCAAGATTTAATACAATATTTAGTATGCTAGCAATTGTCATTGTCTTTGCAGTTAATTTACTCTCTCCTCTAGAATTAATAAGAGTTCTGAACATTTCTTCTAAGGGTAGAATAAAAATCAACAAAGCCAATCCATATAAGGGGATTACTGCAGGCAAATATTCATACCCAAATAAAAGACTAATAATTGCCTTACCCATAAAAATAGTTCCAAGAGTTAATGGGATTGAAATTATTAATAAATAGTATAATAGAATATCAAATATTTTTTTTATTTTTTCTTTATCTAGTCTAGTTAAAATAGGATAGAGAACTATTGTTAGAGTTAAAAAAGAAGCAGCCATTAGCACAATTGACGAGGCAGTTTTATAAAATCCTAAAAATTCTAAGTCTACAAATTTCCCTAATATAAGAACATCTGTATATAATAAAACCAAAAGAGATAAAGAGCTTACTGAAAGATACTTCATAAATCTAAAAAGTTCTTTTTTGTCTATTTTAACTAAATTTGATTTTAAAAAATAAGGGTAATTCTTATAAAGATAAATTATTGAGAATAATAATCCTCCTAAAGAAGAAAGTATTGAAAGTATTATTGGACCAGAAACAATAAAAAAAACAGAAAAAGTTAACACAAGGGGGATTAAAATAATCCTTAAAATCTGGAATACAACCTCCTTATAAATAACAGCCTTCATATTTTGAAGTGCAAAAAAAAGATTTGTGAGAATCTGCATTAATGAATAAAAGAAAATATAAAGTCCTGCAATTATTATTGGAAAAACCAGAGTAGAATCATTATAAAAATAAGCAAGTAATTTTGATGTAGAAATTAATGTAAGAGAAAGGATTAGTAATATTACTATCTTAAGTTTTAAGAGATAAACAAAATAAGATTTTGCTTTTTTTATATTTTTCTGATAAAGGGAGATATATCTTACAGTTGCTTCATTAATTCCTAGTTCTCCTAGTGAAATCAAGATTAATGCAAAAGACATAGCTAGGACATAAGTCCCAAATTCTTTTGGGCCAAGGATTCTTGCTATGAATATTGTAAAAATAATCCCGCCTAAATGAGATAAAACCATATGAACAAATCTATAAAGGTTATTCTTCAAAAAGTCAGGAGCTATTCTTTTTTCATCCATTTTTTGATAAGATAATAAGGGGAAACTGCTTTTAAAGCTAATTGATTATTCATATATAATCTTAGTATATATCTATAACTCAAAAACAATAAAGATTATTTTTGTCCTTAATAATCCTTATAAACTAATTCTTGTAGCTAATTTTATGTATATCCTTGGTTTAAATATTGGACACAATGCAACAGCCTGTTTATTAAAAGACGGCAAAATAGTTAATTGTGTAAGTGAGGAGAGATTCTCAAGAATTAAAAATCATTCTGGAATCCCATTTAGTTCTATTAAATATATTTTAGAGGATAATCAAATTTCTATGAATGACATTTGCCTTGTTGTTTTGGATGACCATTATTCTATAACAAATATTAAAGATTATGGTAAACATCATTTAGAGTGGTATACTAAAAAAACATTTTTAAGAAAAAATGTTTTTAAGATGGCTTACAACTATCCTTCTCTTTTTAAAAAATATCATAGTCTTAAATCAATTTTTTTAAGAAGTTCAAAGAATAAACTAGATGAAACAAAAAAACAGAGTATTTCTAAAGCACTAAAAGTCCCTATTCAAAAAATTAAAATAATAGACCATCATTTAGCACATGCATTTTCTCCTTGTTTTAATTTAAATAAAGAAGAAAAAACTTTAATATTTACCCTTGATGGAGAAGGAAGTGGAAGCTGTGCTTCGTTAAATATCTTTGATGGTAAAAATTTGAAGGTTGTTTCAAGGTCTAAAAAATCAGCATCTCTTGGAAATTTATATGCAATTTGCACTATGTTTTTAGGAATGAAACCCTTACAACATGAATTTAAGGTGATGGGGCTAGCTGCTTATGCCAAGGAAAAGAATATTCAAAAAATTTATCCTAAATTTCAAGAGCTAGTCTGGTTAAATAAATCATTAAAATTTGATTCAAAGTTTGATATGGCATTGTCAGATTATTGGTTTTTTAAAGAAATGAAATTCCAAAGATTTGATGTTATTGCAGGAGCATTACAAAAACTAGTTGAAGAAAGAACTTGCGAGTGGGTTGAAAAAGCAATTAAAAAAACAGGAATAAAAAATATTGCATTATCTGGAGGAGTTTTTATGAATGTTAAGGCAAATATGAGAATTGCTCAATTACCAGATGTTAAAAACATATTTGTAATGCCGAGTTGTGGTGATGAAGCTAATGCAATTGGCTGTTGTTTATATGGTTATTCTTTGTATTGCAAGGAAAAAAATTTAGAGTTTAATTTAACTCCAATAAAAGACTTATACCTTGGTCCAGAATATAATGAGGAGTATATTAAACAATTAATTAAAAAAGAGGGGCTAGAAAAAGAATATATTATTAAAAAAGAAAAGAATGTTAATAAGAAAATTGCTGAGCTTTTATCTAAAGGAGAAATTGTTGGAAGATGTACTGGAAGAAGTGAGTGGGGAGCAAGAGCACTTGGAAATAGGTCTATTTTAGCAGACCCTTCAAACCCAAAAGTAGTCCAAATTTTAAATGAAGCTATCAAAGATAGAGACTTTTGGATGCCGTTTACACCTAGTATTTTAGATAACTTTGAAAAAAAATACATTCAAAATAAAAAGAGAATCTTTGCTCCTTATATGGCAATTACTTTTGATTCAACAGAAACTGCTAGGAAAGAAATCCCTGCTGCAATGCATTCTTATGATTTTACAATCAGACCCCAGATAGTTACAAAGGAGTATAATAAGAATTATTATGAACTAATTGAAGAGTTCAGAAAAATAAAAGGAATAGGCGGAGTATTAAATACTTCTTTTAACTTGCATGGGGAACCAAATATTCTTACACCTGAAGATGCACTGCATACTCTTAAAAATTCTTCATTAAAATATCTTGTAGTTAATAATTATCTTTTTAAGAAGAGAGAATAATGTTAAAGGCTAAAATTTTAATTCCAGTGAATCTTATTATAAGAATTACATTATTACTCTTAATTCCAATATCTATGTTCTCGGATGGGATAGCGAGATTTATCCCCAGTTCTTATCAAGTTTTGAATTTGGATTTTAGTTTTTATACTCCTCCTTTGTTTATGATTTTAATTTCTGGATGGAATTTGTTTTTTTCTTCAGCCTTACTTGAGTTTTTTTGGAAATTAACTCCTTTTTTATTTTTTATACTATGTATTTTACTATTACCTAAAGTTTGTTGTTTATTAAAAACAAATTCTGAACAAAGATTTTGTATTTCATTATTATTTTTATTTTCTGTTCCAAGTTTACTTTATGGGGAGTCTATATTATTAGAATCCTTAGTTTTGTTTTTTACATTAATTAGTTTTATATTAATAGAAGATTACAAAAATTTCGGAAGAAAGGCGTATCTCCTGATTGCGATTGTTATTGCTATGATGTTATATACCAAACAAACAGGATATTTTATTCTTGCTGGTTTTTTCCTTTATATTTGTTTTAAAAAGATACCAAAAAAAGATAAATTCATTTTGATGCTTTCTCTTTCAATAGGATTTATTGCCTCCATACCTTGGTTAATCAAAAACTATTTGTTCACTGGAAATGTTTTAGCTGGAGCAACCCCTGGAGCTAAAGAACTAATTATCTCCTCCCTAGGAAAATTAGGGAGTATTAATTATTTTGAGTTAATAAGTCAGGTTTTCCATTATTTTTGGATGATTCCATTAAACAAAGTTCAGTTTTCTGGTTTTTATTCTCTAGCTTATCTTGGATATTACTGGACATTTTTAATCTCAAGTATAATTCTCAGCATATTAATTATACTAGGGATGATAAAATACAGGAAAGAACATAAAGAATATCTTTTTTTAATGCTTCCTTTAATTCTTTTTTCATTTGGATGGGCTTTTTTCTTTTTAATCTGGAATGATTTTGGAAGATTTACATTCACATTTCATTTATTATTTTATTTCTTTGCTGTTAAGTTTGTTAGTAACATAAAGAGAGAGAATATTAAAAGATTATTTTATTTTATTTTTATTGTTTTTGTTATTTTATCTGTTGTAACTGCATTTGCTACAACTTTTTATATTAAAAGTAAAGACACTCAGATAAGGATTATTGCGAACAACATGAAAGAAAATAATTTTGGAGCATTTTCTAACTCGGCTTTTATTGAGAATAATCTAGGATATTATTCAAAAAAGAAAACAGTTTCGATTAATAAAAACCTAACTAAAGAAGACCTTCAGTTAGAAAAAGATGTTTTATCTCTAAAAGATTATGGGGTTTTTATTAAAAACAATTCATACTATATCTTTGAAAGATAGGGTTTGAGTTATATTTTAAACCTACATAATGCTTAAATAAGAAAAAATTGGTTAAAAATTATGAAAAATAGGAGAAAAAACTAATGAAAGCTGTGATTCTTTGCGGAGGAAAAGGAAGAAGATTAAATGAGTCTACTGAATATATGCCGAAACCTCTTGTTGAAGTAGGTGGTAAACCTCTTTTATGGCATATTATCAAAATCTATGCTTATCAAGGAGTTAAAGATTTTATTTTATGTTTAGGGTATAAAGGAGATATGATTAAAGATTATTTCTTAAGATTAGAGGAAATGTCAAATGACTTTATCTTAGATTTAAGAAAAAATAAAATTTATCATTTTAGTGATAGTGATGAATTAGATGTTACAATTAGTTTTATTGATACTGGAGACGAAAGCATGACAGGCTCAAGAATCGCAAGAATTAAAAAATATATTGGAGATGATGAAGACTTTTTCATGACTTATGGAGATGGAGTTGCAGATGTTAATTTAAAGGCGCTTTATGAACATCATAAAAAGAATGGAAAAATAGTCACATTAACTGCAGTGCACCCAGTTTATAGATATGGATTAGTTGAATTGCAAGAGGATTTAATTACAAGTTTTGATGAAAAACCCAACATGAAGGATTTTATCAATGGAGGATTTATGGTTCTTAATAAAAAGATTTTTAATTATCTATCTGAAGATGAAAAGTGCATCTTAGAACAAGAACCTTTACGAAATTTAGCTAGAGACCATCAATTATCTGGATTTATTCACAAAGGATTTTGGAATGCTGTAGACACTCAGAAAGATCTTGATGAATTAGAAAAAGTTTACAAACAAGGTGCACCTTGGATGATTTGGAGAAGAATTAACTGGCTAGCAAATAAAGACTCTTTAAAAAAGACAGACGAAAGATGGTTAAATTGTGAAGGAAAACTTTTAGAGGATTTTTCTCAGAAAAGAGTTGATGAATTAAATAAAATTCATGAACAGGGTTTTTTTGAGAGGTATAAAGATGAATAAAGAATTCTGGGAAAATAAAAAAATTCTTGTTACTGGAGCTGCAGGATTTAAAGGAAGCCATTTAGTAGAACAATTAAGCAGAACAAATGCAAGGATAATCTCTCTTGTAAGGGAGTTTGATCCTAAAAGTTATTTTGAAACAAAACAATTAGGTAAAAAATCCGTTGTAGTTATTGGAGATTTGAAAGACCCAATAAAAATAGCAGATGTCTTATCTCAGTTTGAAATAACAAGTATTTTCCATCTAGGAGCACAGCCCATTGTAACCACTGCTTTAATGAATCCATCTGAAACTTTAAATTCAAATATTATGGGTACTGTTAATATTTTAGAAGCTGCAAGATTATATGGGAAAGTTAGTGAGATTGTAATGGTTTCAAGTGATAAAGCTTATGGGCCATGTGAAAAAATGCCGTATAAAGAAGAAGAAAGACTTCAGGGAAAAGCACCCTATGATGTTTCTAAGTCTTGTGCTGATTTAATCGCACAAATGTATTCAAGAGTTTATAATCTTCCTATTGTAATAACAAGATGTGCTAATGTTTTTGGTCCAGGAGATATGAACCTTAACAGAATTGTTCCAGGAGTTATAGAAGCAATCATAAAAAAGAAAATTTTAGAAATTAGAAGCGATGGAAAGATGGTCAGGGAATATATTTATGTTAAAGATGCAATAGATGCTTATATTTCCTTAGCAGAAAATATTAATAAAACAAAAGGAAATGCATTTAACATTGCAAGCAATAATGTAATGAGTGTCATTGAAATTGTTGATAGAATATCTAAAACATTAAAATTAAATATTAAACTAAAAATATTAAACAAAGCGAAAACAGAAATTCCAAAACAATATTTAGATGGTTCTAAGATAAAACAAATAATAGGATGGACACCAAAGACAAATTTTGAGCAAGCAATTTTAGAAACATATGAATGGTATTATGAAAATTTAAAATAATAAAAAATTAATAATATGACAAAAACATTTTTTATCACTGGTTCAACGGGATTTATTGGAGCAAATTTAGTAAGAAAATTAATTGAAAATAAAGAGAATAAAGTACATATT
>JBAYNB010000003.1:0-29623 GCA_041679005.1 Candidatus Pacearchaeota archaeon | reverse complement strand
TTTCCATTACTAAGTTGTTTTATAAGATTTTGAACTATTAAGATAATTTTCTCTTTTTTCTCCTTAGTATCTTCAATTGCCTGCAATAATTTTATTTTTCTTTCTTCTAGTTTTAGTCTTGTTTCCTCAGTCATGTTGCTCTCCTTTTTTGATTTTGACTTAACTTTTATCATAAAAGTTAATTTTTGCCTGCATCTTTTTTCTAAAAAGACGCTCTAGAAATCTGGAGAACAGGCATACCAAAGGTGTGTAAAGTGGCATTTCTGTTCTCCAAAGATTTAGCTAGAAAATAATCCAAGTAAAATTTTCCAGAAACCCAGAGGGAAAAATTACCAAAGGTGTGTAAAGTGGCACTTTTTCCCTCTGAAAGTTTATCTAGAATAAAAAAATAAGACTGAAAAAAATTAAATTTAGAATCAAAATTACTATTAAGTAGATTTACATTTACCTCTATTTTTGCCACTTTACACACCTTACTTAATTTGTGTGTAAAATACTTTATAAATTATCCTATTCTGTGTGTATTAAATACTTAATTTGTGTGTAATATGTAATCCCGAAAAGAAGTAAAAAAGCTATCAAAAACAAAAATATAAAGACTAATCTTTTTTTTGATTATTATAAATCCCTTCAATGTTAGTTATAGATTTATTAAGAATCATAAGATTATCAATTTCCCCATTAAGAATTAAATTTCCCTCACCTAAGTTAAAAGAACTAATTGAAAAGGTTTTAGGAATATTGTTTACATAAATTATTGAAAAAGCGGGGGCAATGTCAATAACAACATGATTCCAAGACATATTTAATTCTTCATCACTTATTCCCTGCTGGTCTCCATACACAAATTCTATTTTTTTATCAACAACAGATATTTCATATCCATTTCTTTTTGTAATTATTTTTTTGTTATCATTTCCATTAACCCAAAAACTAATTGCCATATTGTTAACAAGGTTTAATCCTTTTGAATCGCAATTGGCTTCTCCATTCAAAACACCGTCGATTATTCCTCCCTTGATTAGAGTACACTCATTTCCACCAATAAAATCTTTCAGGTCGTCAAATCTCCACCAACCTACAACTCCAGAAGGAATCATTAAAATATCACTAGGAGCAGATTCAATTAGCATACCAAGATTACCTTTAATAATCGGAGCAACACCAACCCTGCTGATTTTTCCTATTTCAGGGATAGCAGCAAAAGAATATGTTTTTGTTTCAAGTTCATGGATTGGTTCTTTATCTCTTACTTCAGAATTTCCTGCTTCATCATAAAAAACAAATTTTAATCCATCTAATTCTTCATTCCCAGATTTTCTGTTTATAGTTATCATAGAGACTCCGTTCTCAAACAAGATTACTTCTTTAACCTCCAGATTAATAGTGAACTTTCCGAACTGAACATCCTCTCCTTTTTCTTTAATCAAGGGAACAAGAACATTCCAGACTATTGCAATTAAAATAATAACAATTAGAATAATAAGAATTAAGCTAATAATTCCGACTTGTGCTTTTCTACCTACTTTTACCATATATTTTTAAATCCAAACTCATTAATAAAATTATGTAAAGAGGTAAAATGAGAATAAATCTTCCTTTAGAGATTGTAGTACCCATTGGTTTGGTCGTGATAATACTAGGAGTAGTTCTCTGGTATTTATATTCTAAAAATAAAGAGATTTATTCTAAACTGCTTTCTGAGAAAACGAGATTTTATAGATATAAAAAAGGGATTGAAAATCTAAAAAATATTTCTGGAAATCCAGAAGAAGATTTTAGTATTTTAAGCAAATATGTACGCTCTTTTTTCAAAGAATATTTAGATTTAAATGAAAGTCTTACTTATTTAGAACTTGAGAAAATTTTTATAAAACAAGGCAAATCAGATTATGCAAATCTTAGTAAATTAATGTCTGATATAAAATATAAAGGAGAGAAAAATACAGAGAGTATTAAGAAAGCTACAAATTTATTTGAAAAAATAATAAATGAGTATTAATTTTCCCTTATAACTTGTTCTGAATCTCTTTAATCTAAAAAGAAACTAGTTAGTATTGTTTAGATTTTTTAGTATATGATCTTCAATCTCCCACCATTTACATTCCTCAAAATAAACTTTAGATAAACTTTTTTTATCTAGGGTATTAATTACCTTTTCTGTAGTGGGAAGATATTTATCATACTTTAATTCCTCGTTTGATGCAATAAAAATTTCATTTGTTACTTTGTAAACATAATCAAAACTTTCAGCAAGAGTATAATAAATAGTGTCATAATATTTCTCGCTCTCACAAGGATAAGTCCATAAACCAAAAACCCCCTTATTATTTAATCTGTTTTTTACAATATCAAAAGATTCTTTGGTGTAAATATTAGAAGAATGAATTACACTTGGATTTTCTATGTCTATAATAATAGAATCATAACTCTTATTTGTCTTTCTTAAATAATCAAACCCGTCATCTAAAATAAGATTTGTTTTTTTGTTTTCTAAAACCTTACTCATCAATTTGTTTGCTTCAACAACAACAGGATTAATTTCAACAACATCCACAGAATTATCTACTCTTTCTAAGATTTCATTCAGAGTAAAACCACAGCCCAACCCTATGTTTAGTACCTGCAAATCTCTTGAATCAAAAGAAGATAATGAATCAATAACAATTTGTTTTTCTCCTTGAGTGTAATCTGCACTACACTGAACCCTATTATCAATATACAAAGAATTATCTTCTAAAATTATTTCACCATAAGGAGAAGATTTAACAAAATCAGGATTTACATATCTAACTGATTGAATCTCTGATTTTAAAAAGAATATCAAAAATAAAATAATAGCAATTATGCCTAGAATCTTAAAGAATTTATTTTTAAAAACCAAGGTAGCAGAAGAAAAATTAAGGATAATTGCAAATAAAATTGTAAGTTTATTCCCAAAATTAGGAATTAACCAGAATCCTGCAATTAAAGTTCCAGTAACCGAACCAATTAAGTCTATCGAATAGATTAGTCCTGCCTCATTTTTATCCTCACTAATAATAATCCCTGCCAGAGGAAATATTGCACCCAAACACACCGTTGGTAAAAGCAAAACAAAAAAACTTGAGATAAATAATCCCATTGTAGATAGTGATGGAAGAATAGAATCTAAATTTTTAAGAACCATTAAAGCATAAAGCCCAATGACAACTTGCAAAATTGCAAAGGCTAGTCTCTTATCTTTTATTCTATTTTTAAATTTATGAATAGCAAAAGAACCCACACCAAGTCCAAATAAGAAAATACTCACGACTGTAGCAAAAGAATAAGAACTTTCAATGAAATAAAAAAAAAGGAGATTTAATGCAGTAGTTTCATAGATTAGTCCTGCAGTTCCACTTAACATCAATGCAATCATCACTAAGTATTTTGGTTTCATAAGACCTCCATAAAATAAGCTTTAACTTTTTAAAACTATCCCAGAACACTAAAAGATTACCATACCATCTTATTAATACTCATTAAAAATTGTTTTATAATAAAAAGGATTATGGCTCCAATAAGGAGATAATTTCCTAAATTAATACTCCCTAATTTTCTTGTGACTCCTGAAATCTCTGAAAAAGAATTTGTTAATTCCTGTTTATTTTCAACATTAAAATATTTTCCATCAGTATTATAAGCTAGACTTTTTAGACTATCTTCATCTAGTTTAGAAAATCCATAGTTTGTTTCACCTCCAGCAACACTGCCTATGCCGATGGTATGAATTAAAACATCATTATATACTGCATAGTCTATCGCTTCATTAATATTTCCGATATTAATCTGACCATCACTCAACAAAACAATTGCTCGAGGATTTTCTTTGCCTAATAGTTTAACCGCATTTGAAATAGCATCAAACACATCTGTACCACTTACATCAGAAATCTCAATATTCTCTATTGCATAATTAAGCTCTTGTTTATTTTTTGTTAAGACTTGCTCAGTTCTAGAGTCTCCTGAAAAACTAAGAATCGCTAGATAAGATTCAGGAGGTAAAGAATTAACAAAATTTATTGCATTTTCTTTTGCAGCACTCAACCTATCTGGAGCAATATCCAATGCAGACATACTTTCAGAGTTATCAATAACAATAACAAAAGAAAAAGAACTTGCTTCCATCTCTTGATGAAGAGTAAATCCAGAAAGAGAAAGGATAAGCATAATACTAAAAACAATATTAAATGCTAAAACAGAAATATTTTTTGAATAAAGGTCTATTCCTTTTACTCGAGCTATTGCTTCAAAGTTTGCAAATTTTAATCCTTTGCCTCTAAGATTCCTAAGCCCAAAAAAATGAAAAAAGATTAAAAGAGGAATAACAAATAAGAATAATAAATAAAAAGGGTGAGTAAAACTGATAATCATTTTTTTGATCTAACTACTCTGCCTCCGCCAATTCTTTCTTTTAAAAATGCAGCAAAAGTTTCAGCAAAATATTTGTCTGTAGTTAATTCTAAAAAATCAATGTTATCGTCCTGAAAGATCTTTTTTACGAGATTCAATTGTTCAGAAGCATTCTTTTCATATATTCTTGCAGCCACTTCAGGATTAATTAACAATTTCTCTTTGGTTTCAGAATCTTCAATAACAATTTCACTATTTATCTTAGGAAAACGATTATCTAAAGGGTCTCTTACAATAATTGCAACAACCTCAAATAAATTTGCTAAGATTTCGAGATTTTTTTTATAGCTCTCATCAAGTTTAACAAAATCAGAAACAATGAAAATCATTGAAGTACTTTTATCTAAATCAGCAATTAAAGGATCTAAAATATTATTTAGATTAGAAGCCCCTGTATAATTTAAAGGATTGGATAATTCATCTACAAAGATTTCAAATTGTTTGTTTCCTGTTTCAGCAGGTCTCCTGTTAATAATTTTATCATTATATAAAACAAATCCAACTCTATCTCCATTTACCAAGATTAAGTGAGAAAGAGCAGCAACAAGTTCAGCAGCATATTCACATTTCAATTTTTCTGTTGAGCCAAAAACCATATTGTCACTTATATCCACTAAGAATACAAATTTTAAATCTCTTTCTTCAATATATTTTCTTACAAGAGTTTGATTTCCCCTTACACTCGCCTTCCAATCAATTAAATCTGCATCATCAGTAGAAGTATATTCTCTATATCCATCAAACTCCAATCCTTTTCCTAAAACCATTTGATAAATAATATTTTTTGGTAGAACTCGCTTTAGCAAAGTTTCTAACTCAGAAACAGCTTCAGCAACATCCAGATTTAATTTTCTTTCAACCATTTTATCTGCAATTTATTTTAATTTAATAAATAATCTTATTCAATACTAATTGAATCTAAAATTTCTTTGACTATTAGGTCAGAACTGATTTTTTGAATGCTTGCTTTATAAGACAAGATTAATCTGTGTCTTAACACCTCTGGTGCAATCTTTCTCACATCCTCAGGAAGAACATAATCCCTACCATTCATTAATGCATTTGCTTTGCTTGCTATAAAGAGACCAATACTCGCCCTAGGAGAACATCCATAAGCAATATATTTTGCATTTTCAAAATCTCTCTGCCTAGTCTTTCTTACTATAGATAAGATATAATCCTTAATATTTTCATCAAGATAAACTCTTTTAACAATATCCTGCATTTTAATAATCTCTTTAGGATTCACTACAGGTTTTAAATCATACTCTTCAAATTTTTTGATAGTCATATTTGTATCCATAATTTTCTTTTCTTCTTCTGATTCTGGGTAATCCATTATTAATTTAAATAAAAATCTATCAATCTGAGCTTCTGGAAGCGGATAAACTCCAGAATTTTCAATCGGATTTTCAGTTGCCATAACAAAAAAAGGATTTGGTAAAGGAAAAGTATCTCTACCAATAGTTACCTGCTTTTCCTGCATACCCTCAATAAGGGCAGATTGTGTTTTTGGAGGAGCTCTATTAATTTCATCTGCAATAAGAAAATTTGCAAAAATTGGACCTTTAATAACCTCAAATCCTTTTCCAGGAGTATAAGTAGTTACTCCGATAATATCTGTAGGAAGCATGTCTACAGTGAATTGCACTCTTTTAACACTACATCCACTCGCAGCAGCCAGAGATCTAATTGCAAGAGTTTTAGCAATTCCTGGAACTCCCTCAACTAAAACATGAGAATTACATAATAATCCTCTGATTAATCCATCAACAATTTCTTGCTGACCAACAAGAACCTTACCAACCTCAGTACGAAGATTTTGAATCTTTTCTGCAGAATTTTTTATATCTATAGTACTTATTCTTCCAGATAAACCTCCAGCATTAGAATAATTTTTATAATTTAAAGGCCCCTTAGGGCTCTTAGGGGAGATTATTTTCTTTTTTTCACCTAAATCTTTTTCATTTATTTCTTCAGCAGGAACAGGTTCAGGCAAATTTGGTAAAGACCTTTCAGTTTTTTTAAATGGAAAAGTTAATCCAAATTTCTTTTTTTTATCAGGTTCGTATATTTGTTGTTCTTTGGTTTCAGAATAAATTTCTTTGGGAGTCTCTGGTTCTTCAGGAGAGACAATTTCTGGCAGTTCTGGTAAAGAACTTTCTGAATCACTAAATAGGTTTTGTTTATATCTTTTTTCAAGCTCTTCTAATTTCTTTTTTAAGTTTCTTTCTTCTATTTTAGTAGATACCATCTCTGCCTCTTTTTTTCTTTATGATTAATAAGATGAAATTGAATATTAAAACCTTTTTATTGTGTCTTCTGGCATTTTTGGTGCCATTATCATTTTTTGAAAATTTCTTCTTTTGATAAAATAATAAACCACTCCTAAGAATAATGCAACAAAAATCGCCAAGATTAAATACACTCCAATATCCAAGTATTTTATTTTTAATTTTGGTACAGAAACTTGAGTAATTGCTTTCTTACATGCATCTAAAGCCTCTTTTGTTTTTAGATTTGCATTAAAAGAATCTCCAGCATCAAAGAATTTTCTTGCTTCTTTAATAATCTCAGTTATCTCAGCACACTGAGGATTTTGAATAATAAACTCTTCTGTAAAAACAAGCAAGTCCCTAACTTGAGATTCATTAATTGGTTGCAGGTCAATATAGATTTTTGCCCAATCCTTATATTTCGGGTATTGAGATTCGACATTAACTAAGACTTCATACTCTCCTGCCTTACTAGTATTAAAAAATATACCCAAACTAATATTTTCTTGTTTTTTAGGAGCCAAAGTTTTAAAATAACTTATATCTAAAGAAGTATTTAATTCTTTAATCTCTTCTCCTTGTTTAAATGCAGAACTATTTAGTTTAATATTATTAAATGTGACTGTACCTGTATTAATAAGATAAAGGGGAACTTCAATCAATTCACTTTGATTAACTACAATCCTTCCAGGGGTGATTAATTTTAATGCGACTATATTTGAACTTGAACTTCCTCCGCTTCCACCAGAAGTAGGAACAGGTACATAAACAATAGTTGGATCAGTTTCCTCAAAATTAATCTGAAAATTATTACTTACAGCATTAGTTAAAACAAGAGATTCATTAGTCATATTCAAATCAAAGGCAGTTATATTCAAAGTTACATTTTCTACAGTTGATGAAGAAACTAACACTATCCAGTCTTGAGTAACTTCACTGATAAAAAGACTAGAATCACTACTAGCTACATCAAAACTAACATTTTGATTATACTGATCATCTTCATGGTCAATATCAAGGAAATAATCTTTTAAATCGACCTGGATTGCAAAATTAACTGGATAGGTTTTGTTTGAAATTTTATCAACAATAAATTCAACAGGTGCATTTGAATGAGTTATATTAACCATCCAAGTTTTAGATTTTTTTAAATCATAATAATTTGGATCTCGGTTCCTAACCGTTAAAGTAAGAGTGGTTTCATTACCATAAGTTTCATCTGTAAAATTAGGAGTAAAACTCCAAATAACATCACTATCATTTCCAAAACCTAAAAAAGAATCTCTAAGACTCCCATTAATATAAAATTCATAGATTAAATCATCAGTCTGAACACTATGATTTGCTCTAAAAGTAAGGTTAGTAGTTACATTCTCTATAAGATTAAATTTCATAGAATCTTCAGGGTAAGTAATATCGGGGATAGTATATTTTCTCTCAACAATCTTTAATGTAAAATTAAAACTTGCATTAGAAAATTCATTTGCATCTGTTGCATTAATTAAAACAAGATATTCCCCTGCAGTTCCAGTTATAGGAATAAACTCTGCAATATTCATAGAAATGTTACCTTGTACAACTTCTTCAAAACTAAAATTTAAAAAACCAGGAGCAGGACCATTTGGTCCTTGAATATCAACACTAAGATTAATTTTTTCATCATAAAAAGATTTTTGAGGTATTGCTAAGTCATCATCTTCAATAAACAAAATTAATTTTACAGGAGCATTTTCAAATGCTTCAACATTTAAATCTCCGTCCACCTTAGCATTTTCCACTTGAATTGGATGTGGAGAAAAAGCAAGGCTGTCATTTTCATTAAGAATAGTAAACTCAAAAAATTTGGAAGAGGCTACTTCAGGATTCTCTACAATAATTTCTGTCTGCCAGTTTCCCACATCTGAATCTTTAGCAATAAATTCGATAACCCCTTCGGGAGTAATATTAAAAGAAGAAAAGCTAAGTTCATGAGAAAAATTAACCTCTCCATTAGCCCCGCTAATATTACTGCTTAAGTTAAGATAAAACCTCTCTCCTTCATTAATTGAATAAGTTTGTTCTAAAGGTTCTATCCAGATTGGAGAAACAACACTAAAATTAATAGATTGAATCCTTGTTGAATTTCCAAAATCAGGATTATAATCCATAATAGTAAAATTAATTTCATAAAATCCCAAATCAAAAACCCCTGGAGTAAAAGAAATGCTTAAAACCCCGGTTTCCTGATTAAAGGAATAATCATTTTCATCAAACAAAGAGTTTGGACTTAAATTAAAAACAAAAGGAGCATTTTCTTCTTCATCAGTTGCCTGAAGTTCATATTTAAATGATTCATCAACAAGAAGAGTTTTATTTTTTAAGTCTTCAAAAATAGGTGCATCATTCACCTCTTGAACATCCACCCACAATTTAGCCCACTGAATTAAAGCGTCTTCTTCATTGTCTTTAACTCCTAATTGTATTTTTTTAGCATTATTGGTTGCCTCAGTTCCAGTATCTTTACTATGAGTTACATTTATCTGAAGAATCCCGGTTTCTGAGTCTAGAACATAATCTGTTAAAGTAGTATTACTAGTTTCAAAAAAATAATCCCAAACATCATTAGCATCAGGATCGGTTTTATTTTTACTAAAATCATAAACACATAAATTATCTTCAATACAAGACCAATAATCTGTATTGGTCTTATCTCCATCAAAATCAATATAAGTTCTTCCCCTATCTACACTAATTTCAGGAGCAGTATTTACAATTAAAAATCTATCCTCTCCAGAATTAACTGCAGAATCATAATTACACAGAATACTATAATTAAAATTCCCTTTGTAATTAATCACTTGTTCATATTCCCAGAGTAATGAATTATAATTATAATCCATGGTTCTCCAGTCACTATGATAATCTCCTTCTGAATCCTGAAACTGGATATTACAACAACCAGGACACATTACGCCAGTTATCGAAAGATAAGGGTTAACATTTTGAGTATAATTAGCATAAAACTTAACAAGGTCTCCACTTCTTTCTACCTTTTCAGTATAAGGAAAATAAGATTCAGTATCATCAAATAACTTCAACATAGAATTACTATTCACAAAGATATCACTAGCAAAAAAAAGACCAAGATTCTTCATAAATCCGTTCATTAGACCATAATTAGCAACAATTCCCCCACCGATTTCAGGCACATCTGAAGTAAAAAAATTTGTCTGGGAAACATTAGAAATATAAGTATTCGCAAAAAAGATTAAAACAATAACAAATCCAACAAAAAATAAAGAACTTAAAACACTTTTGTCTCCAAATTCTTCTCCTCCTCGTATATATTTGTTTCTAAGACTACTTGTTTGAAAAGTCTTTTTTGCTTTAAAATATTTTATTGTTTGTTTAATTACTAGAAGTAAAATAAGTAACAATAACAAAAATAAAGAATAAATAATCACTGACCTTAAAATTCTAGGAGCTAAAGGATTTTCTATGCACTGTTGTTCGCAAACCCCTCCACAATCAATGCCTTCTTCATCCTGATTTTTAATTTGATCAGAACAACTAGGACAAGCATTACAAGGCCCACCACAGTCAGTTAAAACCTCACATAAATTATCGTGACAATTTTTAATCCCATCATTGCAAGTAGGATTTTCAGTGTAATAACACTCCCTGATTATTCCCGGCCTATTAGTAATAGCATTACAATGATTAAAATCTTCGCAGATTCTTTGCTGAAATCCACAAGTTTCATCCGACCAATTAAAAACTCCGCATCTTTCTTTTATAGACAATTCTGTTTCTTTGCTTGCCCACCCAGAGCCAGAAAGATTAATAAGATTTTGGCATTGCATCCATTCTTCACATCCCCATTTTTGCTCACAAAAAAGTTTTCCTCCTCCGCCCCCGCCTCCGCCACCTCCAGTACTTGGGCTCGGACACTTAATAAGCCCGATACTTAAATTAAATTGAACAGAAGTATTCTCTAATCCATCAGTTACAACAGCTATAACTCTGTGCTCTCCAGAGATATCACAACCAAAAATATATTCAAATTCAGAAACATTTTTCTCTTCTATCTCTCTATCTGTTTCTTTCAAAACATCATCCACATACCATTCAACATCTAAGGGAGTATAATCAGGGTCACGTGCAGTTAAGTTAAAATACAAACTATCTGACCCATAAATACTCAAATTTAGCTTTAAAGGATAATAAGAAGTAATTACAGGAACTCTATTTTGTCTAGTAATTGTCAGATAAAAATCATCGCTCCATGCCTTAGCATCTTCATTTCCTCCAGAATTATAACACTTATTAATATTTGGATGCAACGTTGTTCTTAGACTAGATAAATTAGTGTCTATTACGCTAAGATTTAGATGATAGGTGGCAGAAACATTTCCAGAAGGAATAAGATTTTGATTTCCAGTAATATTAATCACTCCAAGAGAACTTATTCTAAAAGGAGATACAGACCCATTAGCATAAGTTAAATTAAAAATAAGTTGTCGAGTAGGGGTTTCTTCAAGTTCATTTGTTAAATATTCTCCAAGGTCGTAATAAAAATTTCTATCGTCTCCTTCAGTGTACAATAAATTCTCAGGTAAAATTGTTTGAACATCAATATTAAATTTAGGGGCATTATTAACTTCAATAATAGTAATATTAAGTTTTTGAGAGACCACCTCACCATTATCAGTTATAATAAGCTCTTCTTTCCAAACTGCCCACCCATTATTTAAATTTCTTTTTGAACTTACATATTTTTTAGTTAATTTTTGTGACCAAAGAGTCACGTTAGAAATATGAGCATTAAAAGGGGAGGTTTGATAATCAATATAAAAGGGTCTAATCGGGTTAAGCATAATCAACAAATCTTTAACCCCATTAGAATCTTCAATATAAAAATCATAATCTGGAGGGGATTTTACTATCTCAGTATTTTCACAAACCTCTATTTCAGAAGGTAAATTATAAATCTTTGGGAGAGTATCATCTTGTATACTTACGAGAACATTTAAAGGAGAACCTGCAATAAATAAATTCTTAAAAATGTTTAAAGGAGAATAGCTGGCTAGTCCATTCTCATCATACTCAGTCTTAAAAGAAGCTGTATCTAAAAAAAATAAAAGAACAGAGCTTAAAATTATTATTAATAACAATGCGACTATAATCTTAAAGGGTAAATTACTCTGCAAATTTTTTTTGTTTTTTGTTTCTTTTGCAAGTCCTAAATATCTTGTTTTTGTAATTCCTTTTTCTCTATAATTCTCATATAAATAAGGTCCAAAAATTTTCCCATTTCTTTTTATATATTTCTCGTGCACCATTCTTTTTTATTAAAACATTGCGGGTTAATTAATAAAATAACTCAAAAATACTATATAAATTCTTCTAAACTGCAGGTTAATTAATAAAAAACAAATAAAATAAAATAAAATAAAGTATAGATGCTTGTCTAAAACTAAAATAAAAATTATCCCGCAAAAATAAAAAGATTATTAACAATAAACATCAATAGTTTTAAGGAATTAAAGAATACCAGCGATTGTCTCTTCCTTTATCTAGAATAAGAGAATCAGATTTCATGTCTGGAAAAGTATAAATTTCAACAGCAGGATTATCTGAACCAGACACCTCTTTAGAATCATAAGTTTGTTCAGTCCCTGAAACAGGACCAAATATTACATCAGAAGCACCCAGAACAAGATTTTCTAAAGGATTATTTTCAGACTTATTGGACTCTGTACATCCAGTACCACAAAGAACTAAATATCCTATTGTAGCATAAGTTATAATTTGTTTTCTTATAGATTTAAAGATATTTTTTACCATATAAGAATCAGAAGAAAAGACTATTTAAACCTTACTGTTTTGTTACTACTGAATAATAACTCTTTAAAGTAAATTAATCTAAAGAGATTTTAAATAAAGGGACAACACCCTTATACTCTTTTTCAGTTCTTTGGTAACTCTGAGAATCCTTAACAGCCTGAACCTTATCTTCATAACTTGTCTTTTCGAGTTTTAAATCATTCCCACATCCTAAAAGACAAATACTAATTCCAGTAAGAACTATTCCAAGCCCTATTTTTTTTGCTAATCCGCTTGTCATAAAAGAACAATTTATTGATTCTATTTAAAGATTTATTTATTAAAATATACAATCAAAAATTTCTTAAACTAACCTATCCTAAATAAAGTATGCCAATAAATGCTAATTTTGAGTATGCAAATGCTGAAGGGAGATATCATTCTGCTCAAACTGATGAAGAAAAGGTCCTTGCGTTAGAAGAAATGATAAGAACAATGCCTACACATAAGGGCGCTGAAACTTTAAGAAAAAATATAAGAACAAGGTATAAAAAATTAAAACTAGAAATAGCAAAATCAAAAAAAAGAACAAAGGGTAAGGCAGGAATAAGAAAACAAGATTTACAAGCAGTTTTAATAGGATTAACAAATTCAGGAAAGTCCTCTCTTCTTAAGGCAATCACTAATGCAACCCCTCAGATAGCCAGTTATGGTTTTACGACAACTCAACCCGAAGTTGGAACATTAGGCTATGAAGGATGTAGCATTCAGATAATTGATATGCCTCCAATTTTTTCTCCAAATTTTAATAAAGGAATTATAAATTCTGCAGATACTCTACTAATTATAGTTGAAAAAATAAGTGATATCCAACCAATCTTAGAACAGATAAAACAAAATAAAAAAGCAGAAAAAATAATTGTCTTTAATAAAATAGATTTATATTCCGAAGATATAAAAAGAAAAATTTCTGAAACTTTAAAATCAAAAAGATATAATCATATAATGGTCTCTGCAAAAACAGGAGAAAGATTAGAAGAATTAAAAGAAAGAATTTTTAAAACCTTTCCAGTGATAAGAGTTTATACAAGGCATCCTGGAAAAAAAGAAAAAAATGATAACAAACCAGTTGTTCTACAAAAACAATCTACACTTGAAGACGTTGCAGAAAAAATTCTGCACGGGTATAGTAAGAAAGTAAAATTTGCAAAAATCACAGGTCCTTCAGCAAAATTTAAAAATCAAAAAGTAGGTTTGAAACATCTTGTTAAAGACAAAGATATTGTGGAATTTTTTACTGAATAAATTAAAATTTATTTTTCTTCATCCATTCCTCTAATTTAAAAGAATAACCTAAGATACAATTTTGTGCATAAACTAAAAATTTATCAAATTTATTGAGTTGATTATGTTGAGAATTCAAAGCACATAACCCTCCAATATCTGCAATAAATTCTTCATCAGAAGATCTAAAAGGAGAAACATCTAACCGCCTTGTTTTTACAAGATTTTCTAAAAGGTAAAGCTGTCCTAAATCTACTAGAGCATGAGTTTCTTCATGCCCCCTATTAAAAATATTTTGACCTGCTCCAATTAAGTTTTTATAATAAATATGAACAAATGTTTGATTATTCTTATGAAATGAACTGCAATTCCCTACAGAGAATTCGAAAAATCCTTCTTTAGTCTGGATTAATGAAGAAGAATATTTCTTACATAACTCTGCACTATGCTTTTTTAAATCACTTATAAAACCATCATCATAAAAATGGATATTTTCAGGTAAATCTGCTTCAATTCCCAAAGCATTTAATTTTGTTTTTATCATCTATTAAAAGCTTAAACAAGAATTTTTAAAGATTTATATTTAAATTAATAGGCTTTCTCAGCCAACTTTCTTAACTTTTCCTGATTCATTTTATTAAGAATTTTTGAAATTTCTTTTGCAACTGCAATCTTCAAATCCATAGGATGCATTTTTTTAGAAATGACATCTGTTTTTATTTCTTCAAAAGAAAAATAATCCACGTCCCCTCCAAACTTAGCGGGCCTTTCCACACTAAACTTTTCTTTCTTATCTTTTTTAACTACCATTAAAAAATATTCTAAAAAAGCCATAACACCATTATCAACATCTCCTTCAATAAATTCTGCTTTGTTCATTTTCTTTTTAACTGTTTCTTCATTATCTAAAAAATCTATTTTAGATTCTTCGCTTGAACTACTCATCTTTTTTCCAATTAATCCAGGAAGCAAAGGATTCATTATTTCAATTCTAGGCTCATAACCAAGTTTAGGAAGATTCTCTCTTGCGAGCACCATTATTTTTCTCTGGTCTGTTCCACCCAACTGAGCATCAACTCCTAAATATTGTTCATCCATTGCCTGCATCAAAGGGTAAATTATTCCTGAAAGTTTTGGATTATCTGTCATCTTAACAACTTCTGCAGCAGCTTTTGTTGCATCATGAACAGAAACATAACTTGACATCTGTAAAACATCATACATATATTCAGGTTTTAATTGCATTTCACTTCCCTTAACAAATTCTAAATCTTTTGTATCAACCCCTATTGCTCTGATTGCTTCAGGAATAACAAAAGCATAATAATCATATCGTTTTTCTAAAATTGGCCAGGGAGTATTATCTAGGGCTGCATGTATGTCTGCAAGTAAGATTTTAACCTTAAACCCTGCTTTTAATAAATCAGCAATCTTCAAAAAAGGGATTAAATAACCCACATGAGGTTTTCCTGTTGGAGCAGTTCCCCAATAAACCACCGGCTTTTTCTTTTCTTTTAATAATTTTTTTAATCCTTCTTCAGAAATAATCTCTGCGGTATTTCTTTTAATTAATTCAAATTTTTCTTCAACACTCATTTCTTTTACCATAAAAAACTCAAGAAAACAAGGTTTAAAATTCTTTGCACAAGCCAAATTCAAATTTCCAAAAAATATTAATAATTAGATATATATTTTTCTTTATGACTTTGCTTGGAAAAACCACTCTAAACTTTCATTTGATTTTCTGTTTCATTGGATTTTTAATTGGATTATTTCTTTTGTTAATCTTAATAACTATAATCCCCTCCAAAAACATTCAGATTAAACAAATAGATGAAACTCTTACAAATCAGAGATTAACAATTTCAGGAGAGATTATAACTATTAAAAGCTTTGAAAAATCTAATTTTCAAATAATCTCCTTAAAAGATAAAACAGGAAGAATAGATATAACAACAAACAAAATTCTCTTACTTAAGATTAATCAATCAATTCAGGTTACTGGAAGAGTTACAGAATATAATTCTGCTCTGCAATTACAAGCAGATAAAATAGTTTTAATGAATTAAAGAGTTTTATTTCTTAATCCTAAACTCAATCATTTTTTTATTAAGACTAAAATTTTTCATCTTACTCTCAGCATGAAAAAATCCTTTAATTCCAATTAAAATGCCTGAAGCCCAAAATCCAATCATGCCTCCTAAAAAAGAAAAATTATGCCCAGCTCTAACCACCCAAGGCAAAGTATTTTCTCGATTTATTCTAATTCTCTTTTTTGGTTCATAAGTATCAAAAATCTGCCTTCTTTTGAAATTACTAAGCTTTCTTATTTTATATTTCATAGAGCAACAAAAGAAAAATCAATATATAAAATATATCTTTAGTGTTACTTATAAATTTGTATGAGCTTTTGTCAACCCAGATATATTTTACTTCTCAATAGGGTATAAATTTTCTAGCCTTAAATATAATTAATATCTCAAATAAGATTCTCAGATATCAAGAAAGAGCAAAAAATTATGGTTAAGACTTGTCTTCCATAATTTTAATAAAATAAACCTTTAAATCTTCCACTTCCCATTTTCCTGCACAACTTTTCCATCTAGAATTATCTTTGCTTTTTTCATATCCTTAACAATATCCCAATGAATTCCAGAATCATTTCCCCCACCATTTTCCTTATAAGCCATACCTAATGCGAGGTGAATTGTTCCTCCAATTTTTTCATCAAATAATAAATCTTTTGTAAATTTATTTACTTTAGGATTACACCCTATACCAAACTCTCCAACATAACTTGCATTTTCATCTGTTGCTAGCATTTGTTTTAAAAAATCTTCGTTTTTGCTTGCTTTGCTTTCAATAACCTTTCCATTTTCAAATTTTAAACAAATATCTGTAACTTCTTTTCCATTTCTTATTGCAGGATAATCAAATTTAATCCAACCATTAAGACTTTCTCTAACCGGAGCCATAAAAACTTCTCCTCCAGGCATATTTTCTTCTCCTTTATCTGCTTTTGCTTTTTTCCCATTAATCTCAAATTTTAAATCAACACCCTCACCAATAAGCCAAACTTTTTTCCCCTTTCTAAAACAATTTAAGATTTTATCAATTTTTTTACCTAATTGAGTCCAGTCTTGCAAACATGCTGAATAAAGAAAGTTTTCGTATTCTATTAAACTCATTTCAGCTTCTTGTGCAAGGGCCTGACATGGAAACCCAACTGTGCATCTATAAATTTTAGGTTTTTCATTAACAATATAATCTGAAATTGGGTGAACAATTTTCTCTCTCATAGTCATTTTCTTAGAATCACAGTTAGTTAATTCTCGAGTATTAGTTTCAGTTGAAATTCCAATATATTTTTGTGCATTTTTTACAATATAATCAAATTCATCAGGAAATTTTTCAATTTGTTCTTTATTAGCATATTTATAAAAAAATTGTGAAATCCCAGAAGGTCTAAATCTTAAGACAGGATGAGCTCCCTTTAATAAAACTTCTTTGTATAATGCAACAACAAAGTCTTTTGCTTCTTCCTCTCCAGAAATAATCACTTTTTCTTTAGGCTTTACAAATACAGAATAGTTTACAATCAATTTTGCAAGTTTTTGTGTTCGTAAGTCTGTTGGCATTTTAATAGAAGTCTAAGGCGACTTAAACCATCACCTTAAAAAAACAGAGAATATAATGTTTTTAAAGATTGTTGTAGTAATAAATTAGTGGGAATTAATTAAACAATCCCTTGAAAAACTCTGCAATTTTTAGAAAAATCCCTGTCTTTTCTTCAGCAAGTTCTCCTTGAGTTGTTACATCTAAAACAACTAAGGTTTCACAATTCAATTTTCTTTTAACACACCCCCCAGTTTCAATACCATAATTTGAATTATAAAGAACAGTAAAATAATCAGAATCTTCAAGATTAAGTCTCTTATCTAGATTAACATCTGCAAAACTACAATTTGTCTTAGAATAATCTTTATCATATAATTCTCCAAAATCTACTTTATCATAATAATTTACAATTCCATCTCCATTAATATCTGCAATATCACATTCATTTTCAGAATCTCCGATAACTTTACCGGTCACCCTACCAAATAGAACAATTAATACCACTCCAAAGGCTAATGCAATTAAAAGCCCTACCTCAAATTTTTTCATCTTTATTCAAAGACTAACAAACTTATAAATGTTTTTAAGATTAAACAAGAGAAAAATTAAATAAGTATTATAAATTAGATTTACTTAAAAAATACATGTTAGGAGAGTTAGTCTTTGCATTAGTCCTAGGAATTTTCATAGGAACAATCACAGGCTTAACTCCAGGCATTCATATAAATCTCGTAGCGACTATTCTTCTTTCACTTGTAACAGCAGGATATTTTGTAGGCATTACTCCAATTGTCCTTGTGGTGTTTATTGTGTCCCTTTCAATCTCGCATACTTTTATTGATTTTATCCCAACTATTTTTTTAGGAGCTCCTGATGAAGATTCTGTTCTTGCAGTTCTGCCAGGACATGAACTTCTTTTGCAAGGAGAAGGTTATGAAGCAGTTATTCTTACATTGATAGGAGGAATTGTAGGAATTTTTCTTATTTTATTTTTCACCCCCTTATTTATTTTATTTCTTCCAACAGTTTATAACAATGCAAAAATAATCATGCCCTTTATCTTAATTCTTGCATGTTTTTTCCTTTTGTACTTTGAAAAAAATAATAAATTATGGGCAGTAATAATCTTCTTTTTTGCAGGAGTTTTAGGAATTATTTCAATGAACCTAAATTTAAAAGAACCATTACTCCCTTTGCTAACAGGGTTATTTGGGACTTCTTCTTTAATAACAAGTATTTCAAAAAAACAAACCCTTCCGGCCCAGGTAGTTGTAAAATTAACCCGAGTAGATATTTCAAAAAAATCTTTTTTTAAATCAATCCTTGCATCAATAATTGCCTCACCATTATGTTCTTTTCTTCCAGGGGTAGGTTCAGGACAAGCAGCAGTAATTGGAAGTGAAATTACAGGAGACTTGAATAAAAAAGAATTTTTAGTTCTTTTAGGGAGCATAAATACAATTGTAATGGGGTTATCTTTTGTTACCCTTTATTCAATTCAAAAATCAAGAACAGGGAGTGCTGTAGCAATCTCAAGATTATTGGAGATACTTTCACCAGACCATTTAATTATTATTTTAACAGCAATTTTAATCTCAGGAATTTTAACTTTTTTCTTAACAGTTTATCTAGCTAAATTTTTTTCAAAAAATATTTCAAAGATTAATTATAATCTCCTATCTATAATTATCTTAATTCTAATCACGCTCATAGTAATTATTTTTTCAGGAATAATCGGAATTTTAGTTCTTATAGTATCAACACTCTTAGGATTAACCTGCATTTATGCAGGAGTAAGAAGAACTCATCTTATGGGATGTTTATTGCTTCCTACAATTTTTTATTATCTATTATAGAATCTTTCTCTCAAACCAGATTAATTAGATTATCTAACAAGCCTAGCTAATCTTCTTCCGCCAGGAGTAGGATACTCTCCAGTTAAACAAGCGAGACATAACCCTCCTCTATCAAATCCAGTTGCATTAACTAATCCTTCAAGAGTCTGAAAAACAGCACTATCTGCTCCAATTTTTTCAGCAAACTTTTTTTCAAAATCTTCAGGATTATACTGACTTGCAATAAGTTCTCCTTTTGTAGGGAAATCAATACCATAAAAACAGGGATATCTTATTGGAGGCTCTGTAGAACGAAAATGTATTTCTACAGCTCCTGCATTTCTAAGTGGACCAATAACCCTCTGAATAGTCTCTCCCCTAACCGCACTGTCTTCAAAAACAAAAATCTTTTTTCCACGAACCTCTTCAGAAAGAACAGAATAAACATTATCCATTATTTTTTTTCGAGTATTTTTAGGATTAATAAATCCTCGTTTACTTCCAGATTTTAATATTGCAGAACTATATCTCACCCCTAATTTTTCAGCAAATGCTTCTGCAGCAGGAATAGCAGTTTTAGGAACAGGAATAACCACGTAATCTTTAGGATTTTTTATTACCTCTGATTTTAGAGGGTCTATATCTACAAGATTTTCTCCTAATTTTCTTCTTGTTAAATGAATTGATTGATTATCAAAAAAAGAGCCCTCTTTTGAGAAATAATCACACTCAAAATGACATCTAGAAAGTATGGAACTTTTAATTAATTGTTCAGATTTTACCCCCTGTTTATTAAAGACCATGCAGCTTCCAGGAGAAACTGGGAAAAATTTATTAATTCCTATTTTTTCTAAAGCAACACTTTCTGAAGCAATAGCATAAAAATCCTGGCTTTCTCCCCAGACAAGAGGTTTAAACCCAAGCGGGTCTCTAATTGTGACCATATCCCCGTCTGCAAACAACTCAATTAAATTATATGCTCCATCCAACTGTTCCATTAATTTTCTATGAACATCAAAATGACTAGGTTTAATATTCTTCCCAGAATTATCTGCAATAATCTTAAGATTAATAGAAATTAAATGCATGATTACTTCAGTGTCTGTTGTTGTATCTAAATGATATCCTTCTTGAGTTTTAAGTCTTTTTTTCAAATCTGTATAATTTGTCAAATTTCCATTATACCCAAATGCAAATCTTTTCCAAAGCCGACCATGTCTTCTTTCAAAAGGCTGAGTTCCGTTTATAATAAACTGTTCATTGTCTGCCCCTCCAGAGGTACAATATCTAACGTGCCCGATTCCTGCAATACCCCTATAATCATGAAATAATTTTTCAGATTTGGAGTTATGGTTTGCTTCAAACAACTCATCCACTAAACCTGTTTTTTTTAAAACACTTAATCTTTTCCGATAAATCCCACAGTTAGGGTCTAAAACAGCAAATCCAGCACTTAATTGTCCCCTATGTTGTAATTGGGAAAGACCAGAATAAATGAGTCGAGGCACTAAAGTTTTATCTTTAGTATTTTTTAAATAAACTCCAAATACCCCACACTCTTCTTTTACATCTCCCATACTCGAAAAAACAGAGTCTGCTTTTTAAATTAAGTTATAGAATAAAATATATTTTAATTTTTATTGCATTTCAAAACCATTTATTTATATCTGATTGTTTCTCAGTATTTTTAAGTTATATGAAATCTCCTAGCCCTTTTTGTTTCTCAGTATCTTTTCCAAAAATACTTTCAATATATTTTTTAGTTAATTCTAAATCTTGGGTAATATAAATCGGAACATCATAATTTCTTGTTAACTCTAATGCAGGTTCAAGGTATTTTATAATACTCCCATAAGAAATAGTAAAAATAAGTTTTTGATTTCCACATTTTTCACATTTACCATTTAAAGGAGGCCTTCTATAAATCTCATTACATTTTCCACATCTAAAACTCTGCTGAGAAAATTTTCTCAGATTACCCTTTAAGTCTCTAATAAAATGTCTATCAATAATTAATCTTGCGACATCTCCTTGATTAACACTTCTTAACTTACTACACAAATCCATTTGTGCTTTAACTTTGTCTTGCATTGTTGGAAGAGTTTTATAACTACTACATGTTGCTCCAAGATTAAAATTTTCTGTATCATGAGTAAAACCAGTATGAATAAATGGGTCTTCTCCTCGGGCTATCCTTTGTTTAACCATCTCAATATGAATCTCTCCTGAATGTAATTTTTGTTCTGCTTTTTCATATAATTCTAAAGGATACCTTTCAACTAACTCAAAATCAAGAATCTGGTCATCAACCTCTCTAGCATTTATTTGTCCGTTTAATACTAAAGGAGCATCCTGAGTTCCGCCTCTATGCGCAGGCAAAAACTTTCTTGAAAAGTTTATTAAAACATCTAACAACAACATTATTGCTGCTTCATCTCCATCACAATCTCTTCTCATAGCAGCATGCATGTAAGGAGAAGCAACAAGCCCCTGTACTTTTGAAAATCCAATAATTCTTCCAATAACCCCTGCACAATTATGTGGAGCCATACAAACACATAATTTTCCAATTAGATCACTTCTTTTTTCAACATTATAAAATGCAGGCAAAGAATAAAACTTAACTAATAATTCATCAATAAATTTAGTTACATTCATAAAAACATCATCTGCTTTTTCATCTCCTGCAAGATTATTACAAGGGATTATGACGTCGTGGGGTTTTAATTCTAAAATTTGTTCTTCACTTACAAGTTCTTTTCCTGTCCAGTCAAGAAGATATCCTAATTCTCTTAATTTATCAACACCAACCTCGATTTCTTTTGGTTTAAAATGACTAATAGGTAATTCAGTCATATCATATCTTATGGTCCCCTCTTTATTCACACAAAGATTATATTTAGCCCTTAAAATTCCTTTTACAAAATTCTCAATATCATGTCCTTCAGAACTTGTTCCCCTTATCCCTTTGATTAAAGGAGGCACATCTGTTTTTAAATAATTTAATTTATCTCTTGCAGCTTCAAAATAATGTTTCATATCAATTTTGCAAGGCTTAAATCTCCCTCCGATTTTATGTTGTTCACATTCAGGAGTATTAATCTCAGATTTGCACATCTTACAAAAAAATTTCTCTTCAGTTCTTTCATTACAAATCTCGCAGACTCTATAGATAGTTTCTCTATTACATTTTCTGCAATAATTAAAAGGATATTCTGCATTTACGAATCCCACATTTGTTGCTTCATTCGCACTTCTTAATCTCCCTCCTTCTTCTCCAATAGAAAATAAAACATTTGGACTTCCAGTAAGTTTTCTAAGTTTAGCTTTCTCGGGTCTTCCCATCCTACTTCCAATAAATTCTCCTGCCTTGTCTTTAATTTTGAATTTAGATATTTTATTGATGCAATTCAAAACATTTTTTTCAGGACTATCTTTAAAATTAAAATCAATTTGTAATTCTTTATCAATATCCTTGTCAACCCCCAAGTTAATCAGCAAAGCTTTAGTATCAACCTTATCTAAAATAATATTTTCAACACCAACCTCATGAGGAACTCCTAAAAGTTCTAAGGCTCTTTTACCTATTTGAAATCTTTCTTTCTCAGATTTATTATAAGGAAACAATAATTTCCCATTATTAATTCTTGAATGATGAACCCAATCAATAAATCCTAAAAATTCTTCCCAAGTTATCTGGGTCCAATAAAAAGTAAATAGAGGATGTAATGGAATAGAATATTTTTCAGAAAATTCAATTGCTTTCTCTAAACTTACATTATAAAAGTCTTCAGTTTTCCCTCCTGCTTTTTGTAATTCTAAATCCCACCACTCTTCAACATAACCCGGACTAATTAAGAGGGCATTTCTATTCATAACATCGCCCAGAGGAAATAAAATATCTCCAAGATAAATTATCTCCTCAATCTCATTGTAAAGAGACTTAGTCTCTTCATAATCTCTCATTCTTTTCACACTTCCATTCTTAAGTTTAATAATAGGCCCTTCAATTTTATCACAAACAGTTACAACACATCCTTTAGTTGGTTTTTCTATCTTTAATTGAGTGCCTGTAGCAATAAAATCATTTGTAACTGCCATTGTTGCAGGATGAACACTGACTGCAGAAAATCCCGCAACTCTGCCTCTTCCATATCTAAACCTAAATCCTTTTCCAGGATAACCAAATACCGGTCTTCCAGCAACCAAATCTTTAATATAAGTAGGACTTGCATCTGTTTTTCCTAGATTTCTTTTTTCATGCAGTTTAACATATTCTTCTAACCAATCCCAGTCATTAATTTTAAACCCATTTTTTTGTAGCCCTTTTAAAATTCTTAATCCCTTTGCAGCTTTTTGTGCCATCCCTTCTCCAAGAATTAAACAAAATCCTCCCCTTATAAAATCAGTTTCAATTCTTGGTAAATTTTTATAATTACTAACTTCTTTTTTTTCAGTTGGGTCTCCTGCAATCTGAACAGGAAGATGCTGAGCAATAAAATAAGCCTCTTCTTCTGTAGGTAAGTATTGTAAATTATTAACTCTTTCATGAAAATCATAAAGTTCTGTAACAGTTCTTTTACATTCTTTCTCAGTAGGGTCATATCTTGCATAACCAAACAGTTGTCTTAGATAGTCTATCAAAATAATTATTACACAAGAAGCAGTTGTTCCTGCACTTCTAATTGGTCCTGAAAAAAATGCTTTTAAGTAAGTCTCTCCTGTTTGGGTTTTTCCTGTTTTAACCTCAGTAAACCCCTCAATAGGTGAGCTTACAACCCCTAAAGTGTTATAAGCAAAAGCAATCCTAATTGCAGCATCAATTGCCTCCATCTGAGTTTTAAACTTGCAATATTTTTCCTGAGCAATCTCTCTTGCAATAGTAAAACTAACTGCATTATCTAATGCACCGTATTGTTTTTCTAAGTCTAAAATCCTATTAATAATTTCTTCATTATCTAACTGAGCATATTTTGTAGCAATTAATTTAATTACCTTAGAAGCCATAGTTAAAGCAAGGGGAACTTCTACTTTATCAACAGGGTCTAATCCAAGGGCCCTAGCTTTCTCAGCAATTTCATAATTTTTAGCGATTTCTTTTCCTAAATCTTCAAAATATTTTTCTGTTTCAGGTAAAAATCCATGGGAGTTAGTCATCTTAAAATAATAATTCTCCTTTCAATTATTGAATTTTGTTTTTCTTTTTCTAATCTTTGTTTATATTCTTCAGAAACCTCAGATAATTTTCTTGTCTCTTCGTTTATTCTTACTTCAGGATCAATATATCTAAACTTCTTTTTTAATAGAATTCCCTCAGGAGTTTTTACTTCTTTAATTATTAACTTATTCTTTAAAAGATTTAAATTTTCTAGAATAAATAAGTCTGAACTTAAAATTAGTTTATTAATTATCTCCATATCAGTTTTATATAAATCCTCAAGCGAGATTATATTTTTCTCTAAGCCCTTTTTTAAGATACTCGCCAAAACAAAATATCTTGCTCTTGCTTCATTACTTGCCCAATGCTCATTTTGAAGTCCTAAGTATTCATAAGCAAATCCTTCTGCAGCTTCCTTTGATTTAAAGGCTATTTGACCTTTGAAGTTTATTAAATTTAAAACAAAGAGATCTATACTTTTTCCTTCTTTTTTTAATTCTCGTAAAGCATAATCTATTCTATCTGCACATAAGCCCGGCGCAGGTTGTTCCAACAATGAAAAATTTTCGGAATCTGAAATTTCTTCAAAATTAAGACAGTATTTTTCTAAAATCTTAGGAATTTCTGAATTTCTAATAAAATTTAAGTGATTATTATCTTGATAATCTTCTTTTGTTGAATCTCCTAATACCCAATCAACCACATGTGAAAATGCAGTATGAGAAACATCATGAAGTAATCCTGCAATTTGCTCTTTTAAATCTGCTCCGAGTCTTCTTAATAACAAAAAAACACCGATAGAATGATCATATCTAGAATAATTCTTTTTGTGGTAATATTCATCAGGCATCCCATATTGAGAAATTCCTTTTAATCTTTGAACTGAAGCCGAGTTAATCAAATCTATTAAAACTGGTTCATTAATCTCTTCAACACCATAAACACTATCTACAAGTTTCAGTTTCCTTTCAGTTTTCTCTGGAAGTTTCTTTATCTCCTCAATCTCTTCTAGAACCTCTTCCCAGTTATTAACTCTAAAAATGTTTTTGTGTCTGGCCCCTTGATTATAAGGATAATCTAATAAAATAACTTTAACCCCTATGTCAGCACACTGTAATGCAATGTCTCCATAATCTTCAATAAGAATGCTTATTCCAAGATTTCTACAAATTTCTCTTTTGTAAATTGTTTTGTCTTTGTTATCCCTACTATGAATTAAATTGATTTTTTTTCCAAAAAAATGCTTATCAAAAAAAGATTTTGTTTTTTCTGCCCATTTAAGAGGCCTTGCAGTGATAATATAAATCTCGCTTTCTTTTGATAACCAAAATATTCCTTCTTTAGCACCTTCGATTAAAGAGATTTCATCAAAATCACTTAATAAATAAAATTCATCCATTAATGCCTTACCTTCTTCCTTACTAATAGGAAGAAAATCCCAGAAATTATAAGTTACCCAATCTTTCATGCTAACTTGGTTGCCTGTTTTTCTATTATAAAATTCTATAAATTTTCTAGAAAAATCTGCAACAACTCCGTCAATATCAATTCCAATTTTCAGATTCTTTTCTTTTTGTTTTTCATCTAAATTTTCAAACCTAATTTGAGAATATTCTTCTCCTTTCTTTTCAACAATACTCTCAGCAGTTTGGACTTTTTTGTTTAAGAAAAGATCTATCATCAGGGGATCACTAGGGATTATCTTTTCTACTTTAAACTCTTCTAACTTAAACCATCTTAATTCTCCTTCTTTACTATCAAAACTCAAATCAATATTTGTTTCATCTACAACAAAACAATAAAAATAAATATCAAATTCATAAACAGTGTTATCTTTTTCAAAAACTCTTTCATGACATTTCCCTAAAAACTCTCCCTCCTTAATGAGTCCAGATTCTTCTTTTAATTCTCTTTTAGCCGCCACATTAATTTCTTCGTCTTTCTCTACCTTTCCTCCAAGCATACCCCAATATCCCAGATAAGGAGGTTTTATCCTATGAATTAATAAAAATTTATTTTTTTCTTTATTAGTTATACATAAATTAACAATTTTAAGCATTTTTTTTAACCTCAATATTCTCTTCCTCTTTTTTCTTTGGTTCGTCTTCAAAATCCAAAATCTTAATTTCTTTTGTTTTTAAATTTAAAACAGGAACCTTACAATAATCTGGCTGATTCCCAACTTTTTCTTCAAAGGGTGTTTGTGTTTGCCAACAAGAATTGCAAATAATTAAAGTCCCATTATACTTATCAATATCTAATCTATGCATATCTCCTGTGGAAAAAACATCTGGAATCTCTTTAATCAATAAATCATCCTCAGCCATGTTAGGAATATAAACAAATCCTCCATGGGTTGGTGCAAGATGTCTTCTTAATAATAAATGCTTAATAGCTTTAGCAGGAGTAGCCTGAGCCCCACACAGCCTTAATTCTTCAATTTCATTAATAATATAAGGAATAACTCCTGCTCCATGGTACATTAACACCTTTATTCCAGATTTTTCTTCACTTCCTTCAATTTCAACCAAACTAGGATTACTAACTCTGTATAAATTTTCTATTTCAGTTAAAGGCTTTGCAAAATCTTCTCCAACAGGAGGTTGAGGAACAGCAACCCTGACTGCATCATGCTGTCCTGCACATTGGATTATGCTAATATGTGATGGGATTTTCCTGTAAAAGTCAGCAAGAAGAGCATACTGTGCTTTGATATCTTTAATCTTTAAATCTTTTTCCTGTCCAGGATAGATTCCTACTCCGTCAACAACATCTCCTAGTACAAATAAGTATTTTATTTTTTTTAAAACTTCTTTTTGTTTTTCATCGCACCCCTCACCATTTAACCACCCAATAAACCTCAAAAAGTTCTTTTCTAAAAAAGATTTGTTTCCTATATGCATATCTGAAATAAAAAGAGCATAACATTCCTCTTCTGAATAATGTTTTTCTGTTAAAAAAGAATCTGGATAAAATAAATCATTGACAAACAAAAACTCTCTGCTTCCAGAAACCTTAAACCCAACTACATCATCTAATAAAAGTTCTTTTGCTTTTTCATAAACCTCTTCTTTATTCTGATTAATTAAAAGTCTTACCTTACCTGTGAGGTCTTCTACTTCCAAGAGAATATTTTTATTTTGAGTAACTCTCCTACTCGTGATAATCCCAATAATAGAAAAGTTTCTTGCATTTCCAGTTATCTTATCTATAGAAATAAGTCCATCTAACTCTTTCCTCTGTTGTAAAACCTCTTTTAAAAAGATGTATCTACTTTTAAAATGTCTCACAAAATCCTTTACTTCTAATCTTTTTGCAAGGAGAACTGGAGAAGACAAGACTTTAACATGAGGAAAATGAGGAGCGACCTCAAATTTCTTTTCTGGGATAATCTCTATTTCTTTTTTTACCTCAACAGACACAGAAATATTCACGAAAAATTTCTCAACGATCTTCTTCTTTTCATTGTCCAAATCTCCTAGGACAGGTTTAAGTTTATCAAAATTATGAGTTATTAATTTTTTAGTGATTAATTTCTCATTAGAAACAAAGGCAATTTTATTCAAAATTTCATTAGCAACCTCTTCATCTTTTAATTCATTTAAAAAATTAAATATCTCTTTGTCTAAAAGAAATCCTTTTTCAATAAATAATTTTAATACATTGCTTTCCATGACTAATTATAAATCAAGAGAATCTAATAAGATCTCTTTAGCTCTAATAAGAAGGTTTTCCGGAATAGCTAATTTTATTTCTCTGGTTCTACCCTGTCTCCCTTTGCTTATCACTCTTGCATTAATTAAACCAAGCATATCGAATTCAGCTAAGATATCACTAACTCTTCTTTGAGTCAAAGATTCGATGTTGGTTTTTTTGCATAACTCAGTATAATAAGAATAAATATCTCCTGTAAAAACATTTTCTTTTGTTTTTGACATTAATTCAAATATAGAGAATAAGACTAATTGAAATTGTTTAGGTTCTGTTTCAATAATATCCAGAATTTTATCCCTTTCAATTTTGTCATTCGCCATATCAATATGTTTTATAATAATTTTAGGGTTTGATTCTCTTTCAGCAATCTCTCCTGCGACCCTTAATAAATCCAGTGCCCTTCTTGCATCTCCATGTTCTCTTGCAGCAAAAGCAGCACATTTTGCAATGACTCCATCGCCCACAACACCTTCTTTAAAAGAATCATCAGCTCTTTTTTTTAAGATTTCTTGCAACTGAAGTGCATTATAAGGAGGGAAAACCAATTCTTCTTCACTTAAACTACTTCTTACTCTCTGATCAATCATATCTAAAAATCTTAAATCATTACTAATCCCTACAATAACTATCTGAATATTTTTCAACTCAGAATTAAGTCTAGTCAGATTATATAAAAAACCATCTGAAATTTTTTTAACTGCTTGATCAATTTCATCCAAAACTAAAATTAATATTTTCTCTTGACTATTCTCTAAAATCTCTAAAAATTTAAGGTAAACCTGATCTGTAGGCAGACCTGTAGCAGGAACACTCCCGCCTAATTTTTTAATTAATTCTGCTAAAATTCTATATTCTGTATCTGCAACTTTTTTTAGTTTACAATTAAGGTATTCTATTCTTAAGATTTTATTTTCTGTAGCTCTTTTTGAAAGTTCATCGCTAACATGCTGAACAGACAAAGTTTTACCAGTTCCGGTTTTACCATATATAAAAAGATTACTTGTTCGTTGCCCTAACAAACTTGGTGCTAAAATTGAAGCAATATGTTTAATCTCTTTATCTCTATGTCCAACAAAGTCAGGGAGGTAATTTGATTGTAAAACCTGTTTATTTTTGAACAAGCTCCTATTTCCTACTGAGTCAAATATTTTATCTAAGTCCCCCATTTTTCCTCTTCAGAAATATTAAACCACTCAGAGGTTTATAAAGATATAGGAAACTGAAAATAACTATACCCTATGTTTCTAATGGAATATCAAAATTTCTCAAAATACCTCCCTCGAAAATATCAAAAAAGCACAAAAAAAGCACAAAAAAGAGAACAAAACATAGCCATACCCTCACACCATCATTTCGTATGGAAAATAAAAAATAACATTATAGATGAATATAAGAAGAAAGAGAAGAAGAAAGAGAAGAAGAGATGTCTTATAGTTATAATAATATTAATTATAAAATAATAAATTAAAATTAATTAAAATAAAAGATATAAGATAAGA
>JBAYNB010000002.1:0-36167 GCA_041679005.1 Candidatus Pacearchaeota archaeon | reverse complement strand
CTTTTTCAAGATTTAAATGGACCCATCGGGAATCGGACCCGAATCTCATCGTTGCAAACGACGTGTTCTACCATTGGACTATGGGCCCTCCCTTTGTCCATGAATATGAAATGTTAATGATATTAACCGAGTAAAATAATTTTGTTTAATAAATATAAGTGTCATAATTTTTTATAATAAATTATAGGAGGTGATCCCTCTGCAGGTTCCCCTACAGATACCTTGTGACGACTTAACCTACCTTACTGTACCGAGGTTTGTTCTCGAAAGACCTCGCCAAGGCATAATTCGGTTGGTTTGACGGGCAGTGTGTGCAAGAGACAGTGACATATTCACCGTTCGCTGATAACGAACGATTACTACGAATTCCATCGTCATGAGGTTGGGTTACAAACCTCAATCTGAACTAAGCTACATTTTAGGAGATTAGCTTCTCTTTTCAGAGTTGCATCTCATTGAATGTAACATTGCCGCGCGCGTGTAGCCCAGGGGATTCGGGCTGTACTCACCTAACATTGCCCCCACCTTCCTCCTTGTTACCAAGGCAGTCTTTTTAATGTGCTCATTGAAGTAGCAATTAAAAACGAGGGTCTCGCCTGTTACTTGATTTAACAAGTCATCTCACGACACAGGCTTATGTCGGCCATGCAACTCCTCTCAGCGTGTCAGGTAAGCCCTTTAGACTGACCTTCATTCTGCTGTCGCTCCTGGTGAGATTCACGGTGTATCATCTAATTAAACCGCACGCGTCACTCGTTGTAGTGTCTCCCCGCCAATTCCTTTAAGTTTCGGTCTTGCGACTATACTTCCCAGGTAGCTCACTCTTCGACTTCTCTACAGCACCAATACCTCTCGAGGAGGTACTAATGTTTAGTGAGCAGTGTTTACTGCTAGGACTACAGGGGTATCTAATCCCTTTTGCGCCCCTAGCCTTCATCCCTCACTGTCAGATCTGTACTCGTAAAGTGCCTTCGCCATTGTTAGTCTAATTGAGATTAACACATTTTACCGCTACCTCAACAATACTCTTTACGTCTTCCAGTCTCTAGTAAGATAGTATCTCTTGCACGCCTGATATTTAAGATATCAGATTTCACAAGAGACTTATCAAACAAGCTACGAATGTTTTAGACCAAATAAATGTGGATACGACTTGGACCGCCGGTATTACCGCGGCGGCTGGCACCGGTCTTGCCCAGTCCTTATTCATCTACTTTTTTACAGTAAATAAAAGTTTCTTTTAAAAGAAACACTCTGGTTTATTTTATCACTCTTTCGAGCATTGTAAAATTTCCTCGACTGCTGCACCCCGTAGAGCTAGGAATAGTGTCTCAGATTCCTTCTCAGGGCCTCTCCGCTAAGAGCCCTTACTGATCATCGGCTTGTTAGTCTTTTACACCAACAACTACCTAATCAGCCGCAGCCCCATTCTTTGGCCCGAATTTAAAAAATAAATCATTCCAGAAATTATTTTCCATCAGGTATTATCCTCAGTTTCCCGAGGTTATCCCTGACCAAAGAGTAGGTTAGCTACGTGTTACTGAGCAGTTCGCCTTTGTATTTAAACAAAAAACTTGCATGTCTAATTATAAACCAGATAGCCGTATCCGCCAGCAGGATAAACTGGATTTAAGATTATTATTTAAAAAATCAAAAATATCCGAAGACAAATTTAATTTTTTGTTTTATGATTACCTTTTATAAAAATAAATTAAATAATATTTTGCACATAAACCTTCTAATTCTGCTATTGAAATATGACCCAAACTTATTAAGAATTATTCTACTACATCCTACACTTAAAATCATTTAAGGTAATCATATTAGTTAATATCATTAACATTTTATAGAAATTTATGCGTATGGAGGTTTATAAAGGTTTCTGTAAAATCAAATTAAATCTTTAATATAGGATAATCTAAAATATATACGGAAAACTCACCTTCTCTATAAAATAAATTCTAATTATTTAAAGCATAGCAAGTATATATATGTTGGGATTGAAAATTTTTAAAAATAATTAATTATCTCTTCTTTTTTTGAAACAAACTCCAGATGATGTAGATAATAACAACTGCTAATAATAAATAACTCCAATTATTAAAATTTAAAATTAATCTAGTTAAATTTGTTTGAGCTACAGCAGTGCTTGAAATTGAATAATAATATAAAAACCAAAATAAAATATTTAAGATTATAGAAATGACAATTGTTCCAATAACTTTCCCTTTTGTAATTTTAAAATTCATCTTAAATATTTTTTATCTTTTATCTAAATTATTGTAGCTTCAAGATTTAGAAAATTCTCCATGCACCCCACCAAATGTAGAGGGCCCACAACTTGCCCTATTATTATCAAGATATATTTTTTGGTCTGGGAGATTATGACTTAGAACATATAGTTTGAATTCTCTTTTATCCTTGAACCATTTATTTTTTGGGAGTTTTACATACATATAAATCGATGTTCCAATTTCATCAGTGCCAGAATCGCAATGAGATATAGAAACTTGAGGAGTATATTTCGAATCCTTTTGAAGATTCAAAAAATTATATACTTGTTTTATATGAACTTCACCTATCCCAAAGTGCCCTAATAGTTCTTCGAGCAATTTTGTCTTGCTAATCTTTGTTTTAGTAGTTGTTTGATTCATTAAAAAATTAACAGAGATTTCCTTTTTAAAGATTAGGTAGTTAGACTAAATCCCACTCGCTAGAAAAGCCCACCAGGGTTTTTTGGTTTTAACAACTTCACCAGTTTCAGCATCGATTTGAGTAATAATTTTTCCTTTTGTTTTAAATAATCCTAAAAATCTTCCTTCTTTGTCTCCTGTTAATTCATAAACAGGTCTGTTATCTCTTGTTTCACTTCCACTCACAACTTCTTTTAATTCAATTGTAAAATTTAATTCCCCTAATCTTTCTCTTGCTCTTTCCGAAGCTGTTTCAGGCATTATTTTAATTTCAGCTTTTCTTCCGTTAGATAAAGAGTATTTACATATCCCCTCTTCATTTTTTGATTTGTTTGGACAGGTTTTTGGACCACAAGAACTTCCTGTGCAGGTAGTCATTCCTATCATAAATTTTAAATATCCTTGAGGGGCACTCTCTTGCAAAAAGTTTATTGCCCAATTTTTATATAATGGCATGGCCACACTATTATAATCAACAGGAATAAAATCAATTGGAGTATTTACACCATCTATATCAAATGTAGCATTGCTTACATTTATTATAGAACCATCACCTAAATTTTGAGTGAAGATGTAATTAGAATCATATTCTTTTAAAGTTATATTAAGACCATTAAAAACAATAGATTCTCCTTCTTTTAAAGTATGCACACAACCCATCTCATTGCAATTATTATTTTCAAAATCAATAACATCGCCTTTAGAATAGCTTTTTCCATTGATTGTGATTGAAGAACTCGTGTAGGTTATATCATAAGAAATACCATTATAATTAAGTCTTGCCTCCCCATCAGAAATTATAGATACTTCAATAATATTCCCATCAGATTCTTTGAACTTAATTTTATCATTTTCATAGCCATCTGAGTTGCTTATATCATATAAATTTAATGTAGTCGTTGTTTCACCCAAAGCATTTTCACATTGAGTTTTACTTTCAAAGGTTTGTAAACTATAATACATATATGCTCCACAAAATTCTTTTTGAGAACAATCTTTATTATCATTATCTATCCAATAGAGACTTTTGCAAATATTTAATTGATTATTAGAATTATTATCACTTTCCGCACTCACAACATTAATCATTCCAAGAATCATTATTCCTACAATAACACTTAATATCAAACTTAATACTGTTTTATCCATAAAATTATATCTCTTTATTATTTATAAATCCTGTTATAACTTCAAGAGCTATTGAACTTATTGCATTCAATTTAAAGGTTAATTTAATATAGGAATTATAAAATAAATTTAATCTACTTTATTTTAAAATTACTTCTTCTTTTCTATTAATTCATAAAGAGAATTAAAAGATTTCCCTTTCATTGTTTTTTCTAAGTTTTTTTTAGAAATGGACTTGAGCTTAATTTTTATATTATTTGATAAACTAAACCTCTTCCAGTTATTGTTCCATTTATTATTCCATTTACTAGTCTTATTCCCTACCTTTGAACAATCTGTTTCACTAGCATCATCGCTGTTTGGATACATAATTATATTTAATTCTGCAGAGAGTATAATGGGTTCTTTTTTTAAAATTTTTATAAACTTATTTTCACTTCCAGATGGAACAAGAACAACTCCCCACACATTATTTGAACTCATTACTTGAGGATAAGATTCCCCCCAGGCTAAATGATATTTGTTCAGCAAACTATTTATTGAATTATTAGCCACATTTTTTTGAAACATAATTATAAGCTCTCCACACACATAATTCTCTTCAGCACTCACAACATTAATCATTCCAAGAATCAATATTCCAGTTAAGATTCCCAAAATTGTACCTAATATTATTTTTCCCATAATTTATCTAATCTTTTGCTCTTTATAAATTTTGTTTTATGTCCTTCACTATGTTCTAAAGTCTAAAACCCTCACCTGAGTTTTATAAACTATATTGAAGCTTCAAGAAGATTTGAAGCTATTCTTCTAATCCAAATCAATGTGTTCTCTTCAAAACATTTATAAACCAATCTCTCAATAAAATTCTATGGCACAAGAAAAACAAGAAGAAAGAATTCCTATGAGAAGTCTAGCTGATGAGCTTAAAGAAAAAATGAAAAAAGAAGAGACTGAAGAAGGATTTCAGATTAAAAAATCTAATAAAAAATTAGCAATAAAAGATTTAACTGATGAAGAGATTCAAGAAGCTTCAAAAAAGATTTCTAAAAAAGAAATAGAAAAAGAAGCAAAAGATTTAAAATTAAAAACTCAAACAGAAACCCTTATTCCCCTAGAAGATTACATTAAATGTGCAGTTCATTTGGGAACAAAAGTAATTACTCCTCATATGAGAAAATATGTTTACAAAAGAAGAGCAGATGGACTTGCTGTTATTAATACTGTTGCAATAGACGAGAAATTAAGGAGAGCAATAGAATTAGTTATTAAATATGACCCAGAACAAATTTATTTAGCTTGCAAAAGAGAAGCAGGATGGGAAGCAGCTAAAAAATTCGGAGAAGCAACAGGAATATTAATTTTCACAAAAAAATATCCTCCAGGAGTTACTACTAATTTAGAACTTGAAGATTTTTTTGAAAAAGAACTAACAATAATCTGCGACCCTTGGATTGATAAAAATGCTTTAGTAGATACTGCAAGATTAAAAAAGCCAGTTCTTTCACTTTGCGATACAAATAATTTTACAACAAATATAACTCAATTAATTCCATGTAATAACAAGTCTGCAAAATCTGTTGGATGTATCTTATACATCTTAGCAAGAGAGTATTGCAAAAACAAAAAAATCAAATTTGATTACAAATTAGAAGATTTCGCAGGACAGTTGGAATAAAAAAATAGAAATTAATTCTCGACCCAATATTTTAAAAACATCTTATTCTTATCATTATCTATAAAGGGTTCTTAAGAGTATTTTATAAAAACATAAAACTAAATATCTATAATTTATAAAGTATTAAATTACACAATCACTAGTTTAAGCTACACAATTCATAACAAAGCCTACAACAAATATTAATATTAAAAAATAAAACAAATATAAAACAAAATGCACCCTCAAGAAAAATCTCCAATTTATCCGCGAGCAGAGCTCAGAAAATCTGAAGAAATAATTAATACTCTGGACCCTCTGGTTAAAGAATGGTTTTTTTCAAAATTTAAAGAGTTTTCAGATTCCCAATTATACGGTGTTATGAATATCTTTGAAAGAAAGAATATCCTTATATCTGCGGCAACAGGTTCAGGAAAAACTCTGACTAGTTTTCTATCTATCTTAAATTATTTAATCATTCTTGCAAGAAAAAATGAACTAGAAAATAAAGTCTATTGCATTTATTCTTCTCCTCTTAAGGCTCTTAATAATGATATCTTTGTTAATCTAACAAGACCTCTTACTGAGATTGAAGAATTAGCTGAGACTAAAGGAATCAAGCTACAAAAAATAAGACTTGGAGTAAGAACTGGCGATACAACAACAAATGAAAAAACTAAGATGTTGAAAAATCCTCCACATATTTTTATAACCACTCCAGAAAGCCTAGCAATAGTTCTTACATCTAAGAAATTCATAGAATTATTCTATGGAGTTGAATTTATAATTTTAGATGAAATTCATTCATTAGATAATAAACGAGGAGTTTATCTTAGTATTAGTCTTGAAAGATTAGAAACAATTAGTAAAATAACTCCTGTAAGAATTGGATTAAGTGCAACCATCGAGCCATTAGATACTGTAGCAAATTTTTTAGTAGGAAAAGATAGAGCATGTTTAATAGCAGATATTAAATCAACAAAAGAAACAGAAATTAAAGTTTTAACTCCTGTAACTGATTTAATTGATACTAATCAATATGATTTACATTCTTCTCTCTATGGTTTAATAGATAAACTAATTCAAGCACATAAAACAACTGTTATTTTTACAAATACAAGAGCTGCAACAGAAAGAGTAATTAATCATCTCAAAGATATGTTTCCAGAAAATTATCTAGAAAACATAGGAGCACATCATTCTGCTTTATCTAAAGAATATAGATTTGAGATTGAAGAAAAATTAAGAAAAGGAGAATTAAAAGTAGTAGTTACATCAACCTCTCTTGAACTTGGTATAGACATTGGATTTATTGATTTAGTAATTCTTTTAGGAAGCCCAAAATCTTCTGCAAGAGCTTTGCAGAGAATAGGAAGAGCAGGTCACAAGCTTCATGATATTTCTAAAGGAAGGTTTATTGTCCTAGACAGAGATGATTTAGTAGAATGTACAATTTTAGCAAAAGAAGCAATTGAAAGAAAGATTGATAGAATTCATATCCCTAGAAATTGTCTTGATGTTCTTGCTCAACAAATCTACGGGATGTCTATTCAAAAAACTTGGGATATAGATAATATGTTTGAAGTAATAAAAAAATCCTATTGCTATTCAACTTTGTCTAGGGAAGATTTTATGTCAGTAATTTCTTATTTAACAGGAGATTATGGTTTGGAACATAGAAATGTTTATGCAAAAATTTGGTATGATAAAGATACAAAACAAGTTGGTAAAAAGGGAATGCTTGCTCGTGTTATCTACATGACTAATATTGGAACAATTCCTGAAGAAAGTTTTATGACTGTTGTAATAGGTTCAGGTGAAGGAAAAAGCCAGAAAATAGGTATGATTGATGAAGGTTTTTTAGAAAAGATAAAACCCGGAGATGTTTTTGTTCTAGGAGGAAAAAAATATCAATTTTTATATACCAAGGGAATGAAAGCCTATGTTAAGGCAGGAATTAAAAAAAATCCTACAATTCCTAGCTGGTTCTCAGAAATGCTTCCATTAAGTTTTGATTCTGCAATGGAAATCCAGAGATTTAGAAAATTATTAAATGAAAAATTTGAAAAAAAGTTCAGTAAAGAGGATATACTCATTTGGATTAAAGAACACACATATTGTCAAGACAGTGTTGCTTTAGCAATTTATAGATACTTTTATGAGCAGTTTCATTATGCAAAAATTCCTCATACAAGTCAGTTTATAATTGAAAAATATAAAGGAGAAAAAAATTATGTAATTTTTCACTCTCTTTACGGCAGACGTGTTAATGATGCTTTATCTAGAGCTATTGCTTATCTTATTGGTCAGACAACAAAAAGAGATATAGAAATAGGAATTAATGACAATGGATTTTATTTAGCAGGAGAAAATCTTCCAATAGAAAAAGCACTTGATTTTTTAACACCAGATAATTTAAGTGAAATTTTAGATCAGGCAATTTCAAACACAGAAATTCTAAAACGAAGATTTCGTCATTGTGCAGCTCGTTCTCTAATGATTTTAAGAAATTATAAAGGAAGAAGAAAATCAGTAGGTAAGCAACAAATGTCTTCTTTCTTCCTTCTTAACACCATAAATAAAATGACAAAGAATTTTCCAATTCTTAAAGAAGCAAGAAGAGAAGTTTTAGAAGACCTAATGGATTTAGAACAAGCAAAACAAGTAATTCAGTGGATAAAAAGCAAACAAGTTAAGTTAGTAACAATTGATACCACTCTGCCGTCTCCATTTGCAACAAACCTAATTCTTCAAGGTCACTATGACCTTATGCGTATGGAAGACAAAATTGATTTCTTGAAAAGAGTTCATACAGAGATAATGAAAGAGATTGTGAAAAAGAAAGGGACGGAATAAAAAATTAATTATACAATCATCTGCATAGGCTTAGACTAAGTTACTGATTATTAGTAACATATCTTTATAAAGTATAATTCATAAATATAGACATGGCATTAATATCTGGGAACTAATCTTTCCAATATGTTAGGGGGTGATTTTTAACAAGAAAGATGGTTACCTCTAAACAAAAAGAAAGAAAATTTTCTGACATTTCCTTAGTTATCTCTATAATCTCCTTTGCTTTGGGAATTATTCTTTATCTATTATTTAATAAATCTGATATAATCCAATTTATTGGTGGAACATTTATACAAATTGGAATAAGTTTAATTATAATAAATATCATTATTTCAAAGATTGGACAAGAGATATTTAGACAACAAATAAGAGAAGATTTGAGAGAAGAAATGATTACATTAGTAAAAAAATATCCTTACAAAGTAAACGAGACCATCTCTACAAAGAAGATGATTCCTTCTTTGGATAAAACCAATCCGTATAATCTAGATATTTTAGAAGAAACAACTATAGATATAACTGCTCTGGAGGATAATACTCATTATAGATTTAGGAGAGGATCTGCTAATGTTAAAGAGAAGTTAAATTTTTATGTTCTCTTAGATGGGATTTTATTAGATAATAAAAAAGACATACACTTTTGTGGGAATGATACTTATCAAATAATTGAAAAATTAAAAAAAGATAAGTTATACAAAATAAAGATAGTTTTAAAGCAAAATAATATTATGAGTGATCTTAAAGCAGATGAGATAAATCAAGATTATTTTATTCAAGAGTTTATAGAACTTACAGATTACTCAAAGACAAAATTAATATTTCCATTTAAATTAGATAAATATAAATTTTTTATTAGAAGGATAGATTCATGCGGTAGAATTGTTTTAATGTCTCCAAAGATTAAAGATAATATAGTTTTAATAGAACAAGAAAATCTACATGACGGAGATAAAGTAGAGATAGCTTATTCAAAAAAGTAACCTTTTAGATTTGTCTGCATTATTTTATCTCCCCCTATTCAACTCTCTCTGATTGAGCCAAATCATAACAACTGCTCCAATCACAAATATCCAATCAACAATAAAACTAAGAGCTAAAAATCCCAGAGCAATTAAAGAATAAATTACAACTTTCCAATTAAATTTTTTAGATGATTTTTGTTTCATACTTCTTATTAGAATAAAGAGTTTTTAAATATATAAATCTTTAAATAATCTAAGGAGAATAATTGCTTATGGGTTTAAGAGAAATAAAAATTGAAAGTTATTGTGCAAAACAAATTAATGTTTGTAAAGCAGAACAAGAAGTACACAATTCTATAAAAGAGTATTCAGTTTTATTAAGAGGAAATGGAATTCCCAATAAAGACCAAACATTTACTTATACTAACAATCTCTTTCAAATTCCTTCTATAAATGGTTATTTAGAAATATCTACACATTGGGATACATTAGAAAACCAAACAGTAAGGAAATTATTTTCTAAAACAGAAATACAAAAATGGGATAAGACATTTAGTGACCCAACCAAATTTATTTCAGAAATCAATGTTATGTTTCAATACTTGGAAGGAACTCAACAAGAAGATTTGAATGTGATTAGAAAAGCAATTAAAGGAGCAGGATTAGAACAAATAACAGAGGCTCCAAGATAAAACTAATATTTCTAAACATTATTAAAGCATGAATTTTTAGAATTTTCATGCCTCAAACAACCCTTTTTCCACAAGATAGAATAAAATTTCTAGAAAATGCTATATTAATTAACGACCCCCTAAATAAAATCCTAGTCCTAGCAGATTTGCATATTGGTTATGAAGAATCAATTGATGAAACAGGAACTTTCCCAAGAATACAAACTCATGATATGATTACAAGCTTGAGCAAGATTTTTGATAAACTAAATAAACAAAATATTAAATTAGATAAAATAATTATTTTAGGAGACTTAAAACACGAGCACGGAAAAATATCTGAAGCAGAATGGAGAGAAACCCTTTATGTTTTAGATTTTATCTCTAAAAAAGCAAAAGAAATAATCTTAATCAAAGGAAATCATGATAATATTCTCGGACCTATTGCAAACAAAAGAAATATTCAGGTATTACCATTTTACAAACAAGATGATATTTTGTTTATGCACGGAAATAAAGAGTATAAAGTTCCATTGAAAAACAAAGATATCAAAATTTTGATTTTAGCTCATCTTCATCCTGCAATAACTCTTTCTGATGAATATAAAAGAGAAAAATACAAATGTTTTCTTTCTGGAGAATATAAAAAGAAACAAGTATATGTTCTTCCAAGCTTTAATCCAATAACTCTTGGTTATGATTTAATAACTGGAAAAGGAAAAAAAGAGTTTTTGATTATTCCTGAAAACAAACTAAAAAATTTTAATGCAATAATCTATAATCCTAAAGAAGACAAATCTTATGATTTTGGAAAGTTGAAGAAGTTGATTTAACTGTTTATCAATATTTTATAAATCGAGATGAAATAAATTTTATAAATTGATCTAGGCTTCATAGACTTATTGAAATAATTTTTCTCGCTTTGAGAATTATTTTTAGTTTTTATGAATGACTAATCCCTCTAAACTCGTTTATCAAATATTAATCAAAACTCATATTCAACCATAATAATCATTATATATCTAAATTCTTTCAAATTATTATGCCATTATCAATAGAAAAATTAATGCTTCAAGAACATAAAAGAATAAACAAGTGTATAGACGATTTAGAAAAGCATCTAAATGATTATGAAAAAACAAAAATTCATTTTAGCACCTTTAAATGGAATTTGGAAAAACACTTTTTTGTTGAAGAAAAAGTTATTTTTGATATGTTCATAGATATTTCTGGAGAAGAAACTAATGATATTTTCCATCTTTTGCAAGACCATGTTAAGATAATGCAAATTATAAGAGTCCTTGAGAAAAATTTAAATAAAAAAATTAAACCAGACTTAGAAGATTTAAAACAAAGATTGACTCTTCATAAGGAATTTGAAGATCAGGATTTTTATCCTAATCTAGACAAAAGATTAACTCCAGACCAAAAAAAGAAAATTGCAGAGAGAATAAGAGAGATAATTCCTGCTTAATTGTTATAGATTTTTACACTTTTGCTTATCAATATTTTTATAATATCTTTTTAGATTTAAGAAATATCTTTTAGCTTCTATGAATAATTAACATATCTAAACACATTGCACATTATTGATTGTAAAAAAGAAATTTAGGTTAGATTTATCTTCCTAAATTTTAATATAAAAATTTGTTTAAAATCTATTCTTTATTCTTCATAAAGCTCTTTGGCTTCTTTTAAAAGTTTGTTTATTTCTTTTTCTGTTAAATCAGTTTTGTTCTTTAATTCTTCTAAGTTACAAGTCATTAAACTTTTAACTAAAACTACTTTTGCTTTTGCTAATTTATCTTTAATATCTCCTGTGACTGAATTTAAAATAGTTATTGGATATAATTTTTTTACCTTAATTAGCTCTTGCAAATTTTCACCTTTATCTGAAGAATATTGCCAGCTGGTTATTTTTAATCCAACTCCGTTTGCATATTCAATTGCATGAGGAGTGCATTTCGTGTTTGTAACTAACCACCCCTGGTTTATTTTATTATTTGGATGATTATGCAAATCTAAAAATCTTGCATAAGTATACATAGCAACATTAGAATTTGTATGAGTTCCTGCTAAATTATGATATTTTGCCTCAATCATGTACTTTTTATTTTCTTTTTCAGCAAGAATATCAACCTCATGGGTTGTTGCCTTACCCTTAAGATTCAATCCAACTTTAGTTTTATAATCATAATTCTGTAATATCTGAGAAAAAAATTCTTCAAAGGTAAATCCATGAGGCCCCAAGGACATTATTGCTGTTTTAAGATTATACTTTAGTGCAATACTTGGTTTTTCTTTTAATAATCTTAATGTTATTTTTAGGATTTCTTTTGTTGAAATATTTTCATAAATTTCTTTTTCAACTTGTTTTGCAATTTCTTTTGCAAATTCTCTTGAACCTCCTGCTTTTAATACAGTTCTTTCAATTTTATGTTCTTCAAATTTTGCAAAGGTTCCATCCGCCTTAATTATTTGTACCATCTTTTTATAAGATTATTAGAATTAGGAGATATTTAAGAGTTATTATTAATTAGCTTTCCAAAGTCCATGTAGATTACAATAGGCTCGCACAGTAAATTTTTTTATGTTTCCTAAATAAAATTCAGCCTCTGGCTTATTTCCAGGATTTAAAAAATATTTAAATGTCCCAAGGTCACATAGAACTTCAATCCATTCAATATAATGCTCATCAGTCATAGGGTGAGGAACACTTCCAACCTTAACAATTATATGTCCTTGTCCTTTATTCTCAATAATTGGTACATGTTTTTCAAGAGAAGCATCAACTGTGTTTTCTTTTTGAAGTTTCATTTTTTCACCACAACAAACTAAAGCATCTGCTCCTTCATGTAGAACTTCAATTATATTCCCGCAAATTTCGCATTTCCAAATTTGTCTTTTAATTGTCATTTTTATTGTTTAAATTCTTAAGATTCAATAATTCTCTGCTAAAACCTCATAATATGATTGAGGATGTTTGCAAGCAGGACATGTGTCTGGAGCATCTTTCCCTTCATGAACATATCCACAATTTCTGCATTTCCATTTTACAACCTTGTCCTTTTTGAAAACAGATTTATTTTTCACATTTGCTAGAAGTTTTCTATATCTTTTTTCATGTTCTTCTTCTACTTCAGAAATTTCTTTAAATGAATCTGCAACCTCTTTAAGGCCTTCTTTTCTTGCTATTTTTTCAAAGTCTGGATAGAGAACTGACCATTCTTCTTTTTCACCATTTGCAGCCGCCAATAAATTCTCTTCAGTTGTTCCAATTCTTCCAGCAGGATAGGTTGCAGTAATCTCTAATGGTTTTCCAATTTTGTCTAAATGTTTGAAGAATACTTTTGCATGTTCTTTTTCATTTTCAGCTGTTTCTAAAAATATTGCTGAGATTTGTTCATATCCTTCTTTTTTTGCAACACTTGCAAAATAAGTATATCTGTTTCTTGCTTGGCTCTCACCTGCAAATGCTTTTAATAAATTTTCACTTGTTTTTGTCATAATTAATATTAGTAATTGGAATATTTAATGGTTTTGGTTCTTGAGATTTATGTGACCAAGTCCAACCTGAATAACTTTTTCTTTTTAATGTCTAATAGATAAGTTTAAGTTTTGTTTTAATAGCTTAAAGAAATAAAATTTTATTTCTTTCTTCCCCAAGCTAAAAAGCCTATTGCAACTAGATAAAATATTATTCCAATATCAGGGATAATTAAAGATAAACTAAACCATCCAGGATATTTTCTTTTCTCACAGATTCTCCATGTTGCAATAACTAATAACACAAACAATGCAACCCACCCAAAAAAAGGTATGAATATTAAGAATGCCCATGCCCAATTAAATTTTCCAAGTTGTAAAAACATTCCAATATTTATTATTGGAATCCATGCAAGCCAAGGTTTTTTGTATTTTAATTTTTTAGCAATTGTATACCATGCAAGAGAAAAATAAATATAAACTCCAATAAGCAAAATTAAAGCGATTACAATTCCTATTATAATAAATGCTCCAATCATCCCACCAATAATTCCATTTGTAATCGGACACTGTGCAATAGCCTCACTAAGGTTTCCTTTAATACCCTCTTCTGCAAATATCTTACATTCTTCAAATCCCATTTTATCTCTTTTTTATATTATATATAGGTAAAATCAATTATTTAAATGTTATTAGTTTGTTCTTTATTCACTTGTTTTTCTATCTCAATTAATCTCTTTAGTTTAGCCTCTCTTACTCTTCCATAAATTCCTGTTTTTATGAAATTACAACCCCAGGCAACAGCCAAATCTGCAATGGTATTGTCCATTGTCTCTCCGCTTCTGTGAGAAATAATTGTAACAATCTTATTTTTTTTTGCAAGATCAATAACTTCTTTGACTTTCAAGAGACTTCCAATTTGATTTGGTTTTACAATGATTGCATTTATTGATTTATTCTTTACTGCCTTTTCAAGTCTTTCAGGGTTTGTTGTTGTGAGGTCATCACCAACAATAAAACAGTTTCTTCCTGTTAAACTTTTAAAACCAGAAAAATCATTTTCTTCTAATGGGTCCTCTAAGTAATAAATACTATATTTATTAATCAATTCTTTAATGTATTCTACTTGCTGGGATTTATTCAGTTCTTTGGGGTTGTTTTTATAAACATATTTATCTTCTTTGTAAAAACTGCTTGTTGCAGCATCTACTCCAATAAAAATATCTTTTCCTTGTTCTTTAAATTTTTCTTGAACTTGATTCATTATATCTAAAACCTCTTCATTAGTCTTGTCAGTTTCCCAAGCACCTTCATCATTTTTATTTTTAGCATTTAATAAACCTCCAGCAAGAAGATAAGCCTCTTTGTTTGTCTTAACACATTCTTTGATTGTATCTGAATCCCCAACAAATAAGAATTCTTGAAAATCAGGTTTTATTCCCTTAACCCCCTTAGAGTGTAATCCTCCTCCAATTGCATTTCCAACAAGATGTGGTAAATTAAATTTTTTATCTCTATCACTCTTTGGAGAAACATGCAGAAATTCATATAATTGTTTATTGTTTTCATGAGCAAACATCTTAAGCAAACTCGCTTCAAGAGCAAATAAAGTATTTGCACCAATATTATTTTTAACTAATTTTTCAATATCTTTTAGAATGGAAAAAGCTTCGGTATTCCCAATAGGATTCTCATGTCTGTTAATAATTTCATTAATCCCCTCAGGGTCAATAGAATTAATAAATTCACAATCTCCATCTAAACTCTTTGCATAACTTCTTGCTTCATAACTTCCTGTAGATTTACCAGCAGGAGAGCTTGTTTCAAACCTTGTAAAAAAACCTGTTTTCACAATTACCTTAATTGTAAATTCTCTACGAGAATCTTTAATCTGCTTAGCAATCACCTTTTTTATTTTCATGTTATAAATATACTAACTAGTAAAACAAATTAGAATATAAAAACCTTATCCATAGTTAGTTGTCCATCTAGATTAAATAATTAATATACTCAAATTAAGAATCATCAAATAAATACTTTTAGAATTATGCTTCTTCGCCTTCATCTTTTTCTTCAGCTTCTTCTTCATCTTCAGGCTGAGCCATTTCCATAATCTCGCCTTCTTCTTTAACTTCTTTTTCTTCAATTTCTTCTCCTCTTACTTTTTTATTTTCTAATTCAGCTTCTCTTATTTCTTTTTCAGCTTGTCTTTCTAATTTCTCTTTAATTTCATCTTCAGAAAGCCTTTTAACAGTTTTTTCAGATTTTTTTGGTAATGGTCTTTTAATAGTGATTGGTAAAACTTCTGCTATTAATTCTCTTTCAGCAGTTTTAAGTGTGTCAAAATTAAGTTCATCTTCTTCCTCTTTAGTTAATTTCAAAAGAACAGGAGCATCCATAGCAAGTTGTAAACTTCTTGCACCTAGAATACGTGCGATTTCATATTTTGTGAATTTTTCCCTAAGTTTTTCTAGTGTCATTTTGATAAGTATTTCACAGATTAGTGATTATTATTAAATTATTAATTGATTTATAAGCTTTATCCTTAAACGAAAAGTTATGATTTTACTTCTTCTTCAATTGTTTTTCGATTTCAGGATAAACATGTTCATAAACTTTTTCAGCTTGTTCTACTATTTTCTTTAATTCTTCCCCAGTCAAAGGAGTTATTCCGCCCTTTTGCATAGCATTAATAATGTGGTCTTTTGAAGGTTTTGAAATAGCTAAAGTTAATCTTGCTTCTGCAGCATCCTCTTCGTCTCTATTTGGGTCAACTAAAAGGTTATTTCCTACCTTATAAAAAGTCATTGAAAAAGGAGTCTTTTCTGTTAAAGGTAATGGAGTATCTGTAAATTCTCCAAACTTAACTGATTCTGTTTCTTTATCATATTCTGGGAATCTTGTAAGCTTTAATGCAGCCATAGCACCAATTGCACTTGCATCTAAAATATTACCATCATCATTAATAGAATAAATATCAATGGAAACACTCCAAACTTTTTTCCCTGGTTCAATACAAAGTTTTTTCCAGTCAATAAATCCAGATTCTCTTATTCCTCTATCAACAACTCTTGCTGTTTCAACAGAATCCATTTTAGGAGGTCCAGATTCATATCTTGAACCACTTGCAGGACTATATTCCATATTAGTAGTCATAGTTCCTTCGTCTTCATGATCAGGATAAGGTTCTTGAGTAGCTAGTTTAACTCCAACAATAACATCTGTTTTTCCAATTTTTACTCTTGCACTTCCTTCAGCATTTTTTGATATGTTTTTTTCAATTGTAATATCTCTGTAATCAAATGGTTTTCTTCCATCTAATCTTTTTCCTTTTTCTAAAAGGTTTTCAATTTGTCTTTTGTTTATATTTGGTAATTCCATTTTATTCGTTTTCGTTTATTTTTTCTCCTTTTAATGCTCTTTCCTGATATTTATTAATCTTTTTGCAGGCAGCAACAGCAGCTTCATAAGCTTCTATTAATCTTTTTGCAGGAATTTTTCCATCTAACTGAAGATGAGAAACCATATTTCCTCTTGAGGTTAATGTGAAAGGAATATCTGTAGCACCCTCTCCTTCATGATGATCTTCTTCCTCTTTAGTTATATCAGTACATATTTTATCGTCGATTTTTCCAATTGAAACACTTGCAACCATTTCTTTCATTACAACTCCTGCATGAGCTAAAGCCATAGCAGCAGCATTAATTCCAGCACATCTTGTTGAAGCATTTGCTTGTAAAATCATAATCTCAACATCAATAACAGTTCCAGGGAATCTTGTTAAATCAACAATTGAAGATAATGCATTTTCAGTAATCATTGAAATTTCTTTGCTTCTTCTTGATGGACCTGGTCTTGCTCTTTCAGTTACTGAAAAAGGAAGCATATTATAATTAGCCCTTATAATCCCTCTGTCTGGTTTTTGTAAATGTTGTGGATGTAAAGGTTTAGGACCATAAACAGCTGCAATAGCTAGGGTGTCTCCATGTGCAAATAATGCACTTCCATCTGCATTTGGAATTATTCCAACTTCTGCTCTTATTGGACGAAGTTCATCGAATTTTCTTCCATCTGTTCTTTTTGTATATGTCATTTTATTTTTAATTTATTTTTTATTCTGTTGATTCCTGAGTTTCCTCAAGATTTATTTTTTTCATTTTATTCCCTAAAAATTTTTCTACTTTTTCAGTTAATCCTTCTGAAGCTGATTCTTGCTCTATTAATTTAATTGCAGCTTCTGCTTTTCCTTCTCCTGCATCATCTCCTTTAATCCACACATAACCATTTTGACCAACAGTTATTTCAGTATTAGTACTATTTTTTATTAAACTAATCATACTTCCTTCTTTTCCAATTACTCTTGGAACTTTGTGCGGGTTTATTTGAATTAATCTTCCGCCATCTAATCTTCCTAATCCTCTAGATTTTAAAGTTAAATCAATGCTTCCTTTTTTTATTCCATAAGTTTTAAGACTAAGAACATCTCCAAGTTTTGCAAATTCTGCTAGATTGTCTCTGTCAATAAATCTTGGACATTCCATTAAAGGTAAAAATGCAGTGTAAGGTCCACCAATATCAATATTCCATCCGCTAAAATTAATATCCATAACTCTTCCAATAACAGTATTTCCTCTTCTTGGTTCAAAAACTCCTGAAATAGGTATAACTTTTACAATTCTTCCATTTGTTTCAGCTAAACCATATCTTGTTGCAACAATCTCTCCATTATCATTTCTAGTAAAATCTCCAGGTAAATGATCTTGTGCAGAAACAATGGTCTCACCAGGAATGACTAATTTTCTTTCTTTTTTATCATCAGTTTGTGTATTTTCTTCTTCGTTATCCATTTTATATAATCAAGAAAACAATGGATTTAATTTTTTTTCTTGTTCAATATAATCTGTAAAAGAGGGTTTATAAAGGTTTCTGAAAAATATTTTTAGAATTAATTTTCTTCAACTTTCATCTCTTGAGTAATTGCAGAACCATGAGTTACACCATTCAATCTATCATAGAATTCTGTCTGAATCCCAACAGGAATATTTAAAATAACTTCTAAATCTCCATTGGCTAACCAGTCTTCTCTTTCTTTATATTCTTGAACAATTCCATAAGCTCTTCCAGTATGAACTGCAGGAATTATAACTTTGATTTTTTTGCTTGCAATTTTAATTGGAATAATTTTTGTCAATGCTGTGATTATAGGTTTAATCTGTCTTTCAATAGGTTGCTTGTCAATTTTAACTCCTGCTTGTTTTAATGAATTCTGAATCATGTCAGGAGTAAATGGTCTGTTTGTTCTTGCATCAACTGCATTTCTAACTAAGAAATCAATAATTTGTTTTCTTTTTTGTTCAACTGCTTCATCTCTGAATTCTTGAGTAACTTCTAACTCTCCTCTTTTAACTATTTTTTCTACAATCTCTGGAAAATTATCTGTTTCAAAAGCACTGATTAAAACATCTTTGCCTGCTCTCATTCCTTTTTTTAAATCAGTATAAACCGCATTATCTCTTATTATTTCAGCAATATCAACTTTCTCTCCTTTTTTAAGCTTCATAGCAGCTTCTAAGTTTACCATTGTTTCAAAAATCATGCTTCCCTTTCTTAATCGTGCAACAGTGTCTGTCATATTACAATTCTAATTTCCCTGATTTTAATTTTTTAATAACTGCTTCTAATCCCCCATTCTTTTCAACTTGAGCATCAGTAATCAAAGTATAGTCTTGAGAATAAATAAAATTAAGATGTGCAGAATCTTTTAGACTTGTAATTTGAATAACTTCATTAGATTTCTTTATTTTATTTGGAACTAAATAGACTGATTTTATTTTGCCCAACATTTCTTCTTTCATAACAAAGCCCGCTTTATATTTACCATCTGCTTCTTTAGATATCTTGGATATATAATCAATTACTTCTTGAGGTATTTTTTTCATGTTATTTTAACAATTTTATCAGTTTTAAATATTTGTATTCTTTTCTAGTTATCTTAAAGGTTTAATTAAAATTAGTCCATTGAACTGTGGTAGTCATGGAAGTTAAACCAGAATGGCTTAACTGCTTTCTGTGTTCTTCAAATAATTTTTCTTTAGAAATAAAATTTCTCTTGTCTGAGCATATTGGTATTTGTCCAGACATATGTTGTCTGATAGAATACTGCCCCTCACAAATTTCAATTCTTTCTGATTTTAAGACATATATATTTGATTCCATTACTTATACATAGAAATTTCTTCTTTATTAAGTTTCTTTAACTTACCCTCTTGGTTATCAATATGAGCAATATTAAATCTTTGAATATCAAATTTAGCTCCAAGAATTCTTTTAAAAATATCTACTCCTAATTTAATCGCTTCTTTTGTAGTCATAGTTTTTCTATATTCTCTTCTTAATTCTTCTTTTATCTTTTCATCATTTTCACCAATAGCAATTGCATTATACTCAAAATAATTTCCAGTTATGTCGCTTGTGTATAATTTGCACTCTGCTCCATTTTTACCAGCAATCATTAAAGCAACTCCAAAAGGTCTTACTCCAGGATGTTGTGTGTATTGTTGTTTTATGTCTGAAATCTCTCTTATTACAGACTCAACATCAATAGGAGAATCATAAGTAACTTTATGTTGTTGAGCAATAATTCTTGTTTGATTAATTAGAATTCTTGCATCAGATAAAATACCTGCAGCACTTGCCATAATATGCTCATCAATTTCATAAATTTTATCAGCAGATTCAGGAACAATTAATTCATCTTTATATCCTTTATCAGCAATAATAACAACTCCGTCTTTAGTTTTTATTCCAATCGAAGCAGATCCAAGTCTAACTGTTTTCTCAGCATACTCAACTTGTAAAATATGTCCATCCGGAGAAAACATAGTTGCACTTCTGTCATAACCCATTACTTGATGTTGCATGTCTGGTATGTCCATTTTATTTTTGTGTTTATTATTTAGTTTATTATAATTTAATATCTTATATTTTTTATTTGAGTGTTTTTATACTTAACTGTTCTTCAAACCATACTCAGAAATCCCTTTAACTTTCAAAAACAAGAAAGATAATATGTTTATAAGGTTTATGGTGGTGAAATCAATTTTTTCTTTTTTTAGTTTAAAGATAATTAGCTTAGCTTTGAAAATAACTTATCTAACTAAATTATTTATTCACTATCCCAAATTCTTTATCGATCCACTCACCTTCACAATCTTTAAGTCCTTATTACTCATTAAAAAACTTGTTCTAATCTTGTTTAGGGTTTTTCTATTAATAGAAAGAACAACTAAATTCTTGCCTTCTTTAATAATCTGAGGACTTGCTTCTGCCCATCCAAGAACTCCAATAAATTCTAAAACAACTTCTTCAATTATCTTTTTATTAGCATCATTCCCTTTTATCAATAAATATCTTTTATTTTCTCTGTGAGAGGGTTTTAATGGTTTCATCTTGATTTTGGCTTACCTTTTCTCGGAAAAGGTAATTTTTACCCGAGGACTTTTGTATCAAAAGGGCTCTATGGTTTCATTTTTTATTTCTGTGTTTAATTCTTGCTCTTATTAACAATAAATAAACAATGATTATTATAAATATTCCTATGAAGATGTAAATACCTATTTTTTGGATTTTTGTTAGATTAAACTTTGTATTATTTTTATCCCCTTCAATCTCAGATGTTTTAGAATTATTCCCTTCACTATTATTAATAATCGGTGCAAGTCTTGGGATTTCCTCATGAATTGTTTTAATATAAATACTTGCTTTAGTGCTTGCAGTTGAGTTTAACCTTATATACAAATCATAATAATCTGCAGAACTGAGATTTATTTTTTTCTCCTGACCAGTCAATAAAGTTAATTTTATTGGAGTGCTCTGAATAAGAATCTCAGCAATTCCTGTGCTTATTTTAGTAAGAGTTAAAAAATGTAATTCAGTTTTATTCTCTGGAAAACTAAATTTAATTCTATCATTAAGATTTAATGTTTGAGAATATCCTGCAGAAATCTGTTCAGAATTTACAACATATGTTGATGTTGTGCTTCCTCCTCCACCTCCACTGCTACCTCCGTCACCATCATCATTAGAAACTGTAACTGTTGCAGAGGTTGTAAAATTATTTGGCCCTGTTGTGTTACAATTATTTGCAGGGTCACAACTTGTAACATTATAATAATAAAGTGTTGAAGCAGATAAATCCGAAAGATAAACTGAGTTACTTGTTGAAAGGCTAGAATTTCCTACAATACTTCCTAAATTGATTGTAGTTCCATAATTTACAGAAGAATTTGTACTTTCATTTGTTATCCAACTAATACTTGCACTTGTTGAAGTTATTGAACCAGCAGATATTGAAGAGATATTTGTAGTAGATATGTCATAGGTGATTGTATAATTTACATTTGAATTGAAAAAACTATTATTATTATACGCAATACAATTCCAATAAAATTTGTTTTCATTTGTAAAATTATAAGAAAAATTTGTTTGATTATTTGTTCCTGAAATATTTATTGTTAAATTATAAACTAAATTATTTGTCGAATTCCACAAATAGAAAGTTATATTTTTTAAATTAGAGTTAAGACTTGTGCTATTACAAATAAAAGTTTGATTTTGATTCATAAGATTAAGATAAGAATTATTTTCAGGATAAAGAGTAACTATCACATTTTTTAATATAGAATTAACCGCAGCATAGATATCAATTCTTGAAAAGTTTAATCCAGTTCCAGCAGTATCATTAATCTGTTTACCTGTTGAATTAAAAATATCTTTGATTTCTTGTGGTGTTGGAACTCTTCCCTCTTGCAATCTATAAAGTTGTCTTATAATAGCAAATGCTCCTGCAACATGCGGGGTTGCCATTGAAGTTCCATAATATCCTATATAACTATTATCATTACTTGTTGAATTAATAGGGTTAGCTGCAACTCCTCCTGGAGCGATTAAATCAATTAAATTATTTCTGTTTGAATAACTTGCAATCACATCTAATTTATCTGTTGCTCCAACTGCAGTAGCATTTGTTATACATGCAGGAGCAGAAATAGCCTCTGTATAACCATCATTTCCTGTTGCAATAATTACTGAGATATTATGTGCAGTAGCATTGTTTATTGGAGTAAGAAAATCTATTTCAGGAGAATTATCATAAATATCATCACAATAATTAGTATAAGGAACTCCTGTTCCATTTTCATAAGTAACTCCTGAGCTTATGCTTATTACAGAAATATTATATGCTTGTGCATTATTAATACACCATTCTATCCCAGTTTTTATATCACTTACATATCCACTCCCACTAGAATCTAATGCCTTGACTCCAATTAAATTTGCACCAATTGCAACCCCTTTAATTGTTCCATTTGCAGCAGCAATTCCAGCACAATGAGTTCCATGTCCATTATCATCTCCAAGAGAACAATTTTCTACACAATTTGTTACATCATCTGAAGCTCCTTGACAATCAATAACACAAGTTTTATTTTTTCCAATTAAATCAGGATGAGTAAAATCAATTCCAGTATCAATTATACAAATTGTTTCATTAAGCCCTGTTAAATTTGTTCCATAAATCTGAATTGGCCAGGCTCCTGTTGCATTAATTAAAGGAACAGAATCTTGTAAAAATGTATGAACTGGTCTGTCAATTATTACTGATTCTACATTGATATTTTCTTTTAAACTTTCTAATTCACTCTCACTAACTTCAACAGCAATTGAATTCTCAAAAATATGTTTAATGTTTTCTTCTCTTACTGTATTAATAACTTCTTCTTTAGAAGTTGTTTCTTCTTTTATACTTACTAATTTCATCAAAAAACCTTTTTCTTGAACAGGCTCTTTTAAATTAATAATAATTCTTACATCTTCAGAATTTTTTTCAAAAGAATTGTAAACCTCTTTACTAATCTTCTCATTATTTTCAGAAGAACTAACTAAAAAAACACTAAATACTAAAAATAAAATTATAAAGATTCCAATTACTCGGCTCTTTTTACCTGCTTTTTTAAACATTTTTTAATAAGACTAAATTTTATAATTATTTATCTGAAACAATTACACATTTATTATCAATAAATTCACAACTTCCAGCACCACAATCTAAAGGACCAGAACAAACAGCACTACAAACCATATTTTTACAATCAGGGGCTTGTTCAGTTAAAACACATTCAGTTGCATGACAACAACTTGCAGGAACACAATTTTTCACACCAACATCAATTTCTTTCCATTTTTCTTTATTGTTCTGTACAATAAAACATATTATTGCGATTAAAGCAATTATTAATATTAAAATTATCCATAATAATTTAGAATTATGTGTTACTCTCATTTTTTTAATTTCTTTTTTTCTTATTATTTTCATTTTATATAATATCTTTTTCTAATACTTTTTGGCTAATTGCATTTATAGTTTTAACTGCTTGATTAGATTCTAATGCAAAACCTAAACTTTCTGCATCACTAACTTTAAAATTATTAATCCCAATAACCTCTCCTTGTTTGTTTACTAAAGGCCCTCCAGAGTTTCCAGGATTTAATGGAACATCTATCTGAGTATAAACCTTAAATCCATTAGAACCCTCTCTATGCAAAGAACTAATTATTCCTTCTGATACTGAAAAAGATAATCCATAAGGATTTCCCATAGCAATTACTTTTTCACCAACTTCTGCATCATCTGAATCTCCAAACACCAATGGTGTGTATTCCCCATTAATCTTTAGTAATGCAACATCCATATTTACACTATACCCGATTAATTCAACAGTTTTTGCAGACCCTTCATAAGGTATAACACTAATTGTGCTTGCACCAGAAATAACATGATAATTTGTTACAACATATCCATCAGAAGTTATAATAAAACCAGAGCCTTGAGCGACATCTGTAACAATACTTACAACTCCTCCAATAGTATCATCAATGATTCCAGAAAAATCATCACTTACTGAATTTTTAATTTTATTTATTTTTTCTGTTTGTTCTTCTAAATCCTCTTGAGTTTTAACAACATCTGCAGTTAGTTTGGTTATATCGCTCTGTTGTTTAGTAAACTTATCAGTTATTTCTCCTTGTAATTGTGTTTTTGTTAATCCTAACTCTTCAGCCAAGGAATTAACAGAAGTATCTAATGTATTAACCTCTTTATTAAGGGTTTTAATAGAGTTATACTGATAGATAATAAATCCCATCTGAATAACTAAAAATATAATTATTAGTCCTAGTAAGATATTTGGTTTTTTTGATTTATTTTCCATTCTAACATTAAAATTATTGAATATAAAAACATTGCTTAATAAAGATTTCACTAATGATTAACACTTCTACAAACATATTTAAATTAACTAGATTGAGTATAAATATAAGATAATGAAAAAAAGATGAAGATTTATGGAATTGGCGGATTTAATGAAGTAGGAAAAAATATGACTGTAGTGGACTTAGGAGAAGATGCGATTGTTTTTGATTGCGGATTATTTCTACCTCCTGTTGTTGAACTAGAAGAAGCAGACAAAGTTTATAGTGAAAAAAAATTAAAATCAATTGGTGCAATTCCTGCTGATGATTTATTAGATGCACAAGGATTAAGGAGTAAAGTAAGGGCAATTATTCCAAGTCATGCTCACCTTGATCATATCGGAGGGATTCCATGGTTAGCTTATAGATATAATGCAGAGATAATAGGAACTCCCTATACTATTGAGGTTCTTAATTCAATTCTCAAAGATGAAAAAATAATCTTAAAGAACAAAATAAAAACTGTTCAACCAAACTCTTTTTGTTATATACAGGGAAAAAATAGAAAATATAAGGTAGATTTTGTTAATATAACTCATTCAACTCTACAATGTTCTATGTTAGCTTTACATACTCCTGAAGGAATTGTCCTTTATTCAAATGATTTTAAATTTGATAATAATCCGGTTCTTGGACAGAATCCAAATTATGAAAAATTAAAAGAACTTGCAAAAGAAGGAGTTAAAGTTCTTATTGTTGATTCTCTTTATTCAGGAGATAATAGAAAAACTGCGAGCGAAAAAGTTGCTCGTACTTTATTAGAAGATGTTTTATTTACAACTACTAATGAGAATTCTGCACTTTTTGTAACAACCTTTTCTTCACATATAGCAAGATTAAAATCAATAGCTGAGTTTGGTAAAAGATTAAACCGAAAAGTTATTTTTTTAGGAAGAAGTTTGAATAAATATGTTTCTGCAGCTGTAAGAGTTAATTTATGTCCTTTTAGAAAAGATATAGAAATTGCAACTTATAGAAATCAATTAGAAAAAGCATTAAAAAAAGTTGAAAAGAAAAGAGGAGATTATATGGTTGTTTGTACCGGCCACCAGGGAGAACCCGGAAGTATCTTAGATAGGATTGCAAAAAATAAGCTACATTTTAATTTTAGAAAAGATGACCATTTATTATTCTCTTCATCTGTTATTCCAACTAAACAAACAATAGAAAATAGAGAGCAACTAGATGCAAGACTAAGAAAAAAAGGAGTAAGAATGTTTAACAATCTTCATGTAAGCGGTCATGCAGGAAGAGAAGATTTAAGGGATTTTATTAATATGATTCATCCTGAAAATATAATCCCTGCCCATGGAGACCATACAAAAATTCAGCCAATGGTTGAACTAGCAGAAGAGTTAGGATATAAAAAGAATAAAAATGTTTTCTTGATAAATAATGGGCAGAGTTTAAGTTTTTGAAAGAGTTTTGAATAAAGATAATTACCCAACTTTTAATAAATAAATCTTTATTAAGAAATAATCTTAGGTCTATTTCCTCAATAGATTTAAATAATTCCTCTTATTATTTTAAACATTAAAATTAAACAATAAACTAAATAAAATGCCAAACGAGGAGATTATTAGTGCTTTAAGAAATGCAATTGAACATGGAGATTCTTTACAAGAAGCAATTCAAATTATGATTAACTCAGGATATAACCTCGAAGAAGTTCATGAGGCCTCGAGGTTTATTGGTGGGACCCTAAGTCTTCATGAGACAAAATCTGGAGAACACCTGACAATGCCAGAAGAAAAAAAATCTTTTTCTTCAAAATTAAAATTTTGGGGTAATAATAAAAAACAAACATCAACAATACAACCTCCTTCTGAATCAATGAAAATCTCTAAGAAACCCATAAATAATCAAAATTTAGTTCTTACTAAAACTTTACAATCTCCACAAACTCAACAGACCCCACACCCCCAACAATTAAGACCGCAATACTCGCAGCAAAATATCCCTCAACAAAACATGCAACCTCGGCAACTCTCTCAATATTCTCAGCAACCAACACAAATGCAGATTAAACAATCTTTTCAAAAACCCTTTCAGCAATATCCTGCACAATTTCAACAAAAATCTATGCAACCTCAACAATTTCAGCAACAATTAGCTCAACAAACAATTCTAAGACAAGCTCCAAGAGCCCCCCAACTAATGAAAAAATCTGAAGAATTATTAAGAGAGAATCAAAAAACAACACCAAAGCAAAGTTATGCTAGAGAAATAATTTTATTGATTATTTTGTTAGTTTTAATTGGAATACTTGCTCTTACAATATTCTTTAAAGATAAAATTTTAGGTTGGTTTGGTTAAACTAAAGTTTTATTATTTTTCTAATCAACAAATCTTATATATAACATTAAACTAAAAACAACATGGAAATCTATCAACCATCAGATGACTCTTATCTTCTTGCAGAAGAAGTAAAAAAATATCTAATTTTAGTTCTTAATAAGAACAGAGATAAAAATAAAAATATTACTCAAGATTTTAAAATTCTTGATATGGGTTCTGGTTCTGGAATTCAGGCAGAAACCTGCAAAAGAACAGGATTTGATAATATAATCTGCGCAGACATAAATCCTTATGCAGTTGACCATCTTAAAAAACAAGGGTTTAAAGCAGTAAAAACAGATTTGTTTTTAGATCTTAATCCAAAGACTAAGTTTGATTTAATTATTTTTAATGCACCTTATCTTCCAGAAGACAAAAGAGAACCAAAAGACTCAAGACCAAATACTACAGCAGGAGAACAAGGATATGAAATAATTAATGCTTTTTTAGAACAGGCAAAGCCTCGTTTAAATCCAAATGCGATTATTCTTCTCTTGTTCTCATCTCTTTCACAACCAAGAATAATTATCAATAAAGCAAAAGAACTAGGATACAACAAGAAATTGTTATCCTCAAAAAGATTATTTTTTGAAGAACTGTATGTGTATGAGTTTAAATTATAAAAAGAAAGATTTAAAAAGTAATTATTTGTAATACAAATTAATACATGGAAACTAAAGTTTTTAAAGATTTTGACCTTAATAAAGTGCAAGCTGAAAAAAAGCTAAATAAAACTGTATCATGCAGAGTAACTAAAGAAGAATATGATTGGCTAAAGAAATGTAATGTCTCTCCTACTAAGCTATTTAGATATTGTTTAATGGAGATATCTAAAACTTGGAAAGACAAAAAAAAGTAAGTTTATCCTTTTATCTCTTTATATTCTTTTCACTACAATTATCCTTATAATCTCCAGCATTTTCTTAAAACATGACTTAAAAAGGAGAATAACTATGAAATTTGCACATTTATCTGATTGTCATCTTGGAGGCTGGAGACAGCCAGAATTACAAGAATTAAACATAAGGTCTTTTGAAAGTGCAATAAAAACATGTATTGAAGAACAAGTAGAGTTTATTCTTTTTACAGGTGATTTATTTGATTCTGCATTCCCTCCAATTGAGATATTAAAAGAAACATTTTCAGAATTTAGAAAATTAAAAGATGCAGGAATAAAATCTTATGTAATTGCAGGAAGTCATGATTATTCTGTTTCAGGAAAAACTTTTTTAGAAGTTTTAGAAAAAGCAGGATTTTGCGAAATATGTAAATTTGAAGAACAAGGAACTGAAGAGAACAAACAAATAAGATTAAAACCAATAATTCATAAGTCTTATCATATCTATGGATACCCGGGAAAAAAATCAGGATTAGAAGTTCAAGACTTAAGAAAAATAAGAATCGACGAACCCTATCAAGACAATTTTAGAATCTTAATGCTTCATACTACTATAAAAGAAGTTGCAAAAAACCTACCAATAGAATCAATTGATTTATGCGATTTACCAAAAGCAGATTATTATGCTTTAGGACATATTCATATTAATTTTGAAAAAGAAATAAATGGAAAACCCGCAATTTATAGCGGTCCCACTTTTCCAAATAATTTTAAAGAACTTGAAGAATTAAAAGTAGGAAGTTTTTACATAATTGATGTAGAAGGATATACTAAGATAATAAGAAAAGAGATTAATCTAAAAAATATCGAACTTGTTGAAGTAGAATTAGATAATTCTTTAACAGGAACTGAAAAAATATTATCTGAACTTGAAAAAAGAGACTTAAAAGATAAGATAGTTCTCTTAAAAGTTTATGGGAATCTGGCTCAGGGGAAAACTTCAGATATTAAATTTCAGGAAATTCAGGATTATCTGGAAAAAACAGGGGTTTTTTGTTTTTTAAAAAATACTTCTAAATTAGAGGTTGAAAAAATAGAACCGCTTCAAATTAAACTCCAGACTCATGAAATGGAAAAAGTAGAAAGGATTTTAGTTAAAGAGTATGAGAAAGAAAATCCTTCAAATCTAAATGAGTTTATTTCTCCTTTAATGGAAGCACTAAGTCTTGAAAGACAAGAAGGTGAAAAAAGTTTAATCTTTGAACAAAGATTAGTGGCAGGAACAAGTAAGGTCTTAGGAGTAGATTTATGAAAATCAAAATTAAAATAAATACAGAGGTTATTGCGGGAAGGGAAAGATGATTCTCAAGAGATTATTAATAGAAAATGTAAGAAGTTACAATAAACAAGAAATAGTTTTTCCAATGGGCTCAACCCTTCTTTCAGGAGATATTGGTTCAGGGAAAACAACAGTTTTATTAGCAATTGAATTTGCTTTGTTTGGACTTCAACCCTCTCAAAAAGCAACCTCTCTTTTAAAAAATGGTAAAGAAAATGGAAGAGTTGTTTTTGAATTTGAAATAGATGGTAAAGAAATAATTTTAGAACGTTCTCTAAAAAGAGGAAAAAAAGCAGTTTCTCAGGATATTGCCTCAATAACTATAGATAATGAAAGATTTGAAGGAAGTGTTACTGAAATTAAAAGTAAAGTATTGAAATTATTAAATTATCCTTCTGAATTTGCTAAAAAAACAAATCTTCTTTATAAATTTACAGTATATACTCCTCAGGAAGAAATGAAACAAATTATTTTAGAACCAGGCGACTTAAGATTAAACACACTAAGACATGTTTTTGGAATTGACAAATATAAAAGAATTGAGGAAAATACAACACTTTTAACCTCAAAGCTAAGGGAAAAAATACGAATGAATGAAGGAATGTTTTATGATCTAGAAGGAGATAAAGAAGAATTAAGTAAAAAACAAGAAGCTCTTATTTTTCAGAAGCAGAATCAAAGTAAAATCTCTCAAGAATATGCAAGTGCAATTAATTTTAAACATGAAAAAGAACAAGCTCTTGAAGAAATTAAAGAAAAGATAGAAGAGAAAAGAATTCTTGAAACAGAAAAAGAAAAAACAATGATTCTTCTTTCTGAGAAAAAGCAACAAATTGCAACTCTTAATAACAATATAAGAACTCTTGTTATTCAGATAGAAGAAGCAAAGAAAATATCTTTTAATGATGAAGATTTTAAGACCTTAAATGAAAGAATTAAATTTCATGAGAATAAATATGACGAAATTCAGAAAGAATACATAAATATTATTAGCAATATCAAAACCCAGGAATCAAGAAAAAGAGAAACAGATGAATTAAAAGCTAAAATTTCAAGATTGCAAAAATGTCCTACTTGTTTGCAGGAAGTAAGTGATGATTATAAAGGAATTATATTTAGAAAAATAGAAGAAGAATTTAGAGAGACTCAAAAAAGACTAGAGGAATTAACTTTAAAAAAGAATGAATTAATCGAACAAGTTTCTTCTGTTAAAAAGATTCTCGAAGACTTTAAAAAACAAAAATCAGAATTAGAACTTTTAAAAATAAAATCAGAAAATTTAAAAGAAAAACAAGAAAGAATTTTTGAAATAGAAACTCAAAAGTCTTCAATACAAAAAGATTTGGAAATGCTGGAAAAACATATCAAAACTATGGAGAGTTCTATACTTGAATTTTTAAAATATGACCTTATTTATGAACAAAGAAATAAAGATTTGCAGGAAGCAAAAATAACTGAGAACAAAACAGCAATTAAACAAGCTGAAACAAATAAAGAAGTTCAATTTTTAGAACAGCAGATAAAGGAAAAACAGGAAAAAATAACTAAAAAAGAAGGGCTTAAACTAAAAACAGAAAAAATAAGAGAATTAGAATACTGGATATCTGAAAAATTCCTAAACCTTATTTTATTTACAGAAAAACAAGTAATGGCTACACTAAAAGAAGAGTTTTCAAATTTGTTTTCAAGATGGTTCTCTATTCTTGTTTCAGATTTACTGACTGCAAAACTTGATGATACTTTTTCTCCTGTCATTGAACAACAAGACTATGAATTAGATTATGCATTTCTTTCAGGAGGAGAAAGAACAGCAATTGCTCTTGCATACAGGCTTGCTTTGAATCAAGTAATAAATTCAATACTGAGTAATATTAAAACAAGCAATCTTGTTATTCTTGATGAACCAACTGATGGTTTTTCAGCTTCACAACTTGATAAAATGAGAGATGTTCTTGGTCAGCTTAATGCAGAACAACTTATCTTAGTAAGTCATGAACAAAAAATGGAGAGTTTTGTAGATAACATAATAAGGTTTACAAAAGAAGGTGGAGTAACTAAAGTTGAGAAGAACATTACTCAAGGATAAATTTTTATAATCATTCTATTTTAAGAAGATATGAAAATAAGATTGCCATTAATTAGTCAAAAAGGAAGACCTAATTGTGGTCCTGCATCTCTAAAAATGATTTTTTCTTATTTTGGGAATAAGATTTCTATTCAAGATTTAGAAAAAGAACTTGGTTATAAAGAAGGAAAAGGAATCTCTACTATAAGGCTTGCTATAACTGCTAAAAAGTTAGGTTATGAAGTTTTACTTTTAACAAACAGTATTATGCCTAGAAAAGAGAATTTTGAATTAGACTTTTATAAAAAATATTCAGATGAAGATTTTAATGGATTAAAATTATTAGCCGATGAAGCAAAAAAACTTAAAGTAACTATGGTTGAAAAATCTATATCTCTAGGAAAACTTCTTTCATTTATAAACAAAAAAACTATCCCTGTTGTTTTACTTGACTGGAATATTATCAGAAATCAGGAAAAAGAAGGTTTTATGGGGCATTATGTTCCTTTAGTTGGTTTTGATGCAGATTCTGTTTATGTTAATAATTCTGGAGGGATAAAACCAACAAGATTTAAGAAAATAAGCAAGAGTACATTTGACAAAGCAAGAAAAGCAAGAGGAACTGATGAAGATATTTTAATAATTTCAAGAAAGACCCGACAATCATAAACTTTATAAACCCCGTATCCCACAAAACATTATACGTTCTAAGGGGATTATAAGAGATTAAAGGAAATTACAAAATGGATGCTGAATTAAAAAACAATATTCTTAAAACAGGAACAACTATATTGGGAATTATCTGTAAAGATGGAGTAGTTATGGCTTCAGACAGAAGAGCTACTGCAGGAAATCTTATTTTAAGTAAAAATACTAAGAAAGCAGTTCAGATAAATGATTATCTTGTGATGTCTGGAACAGGAAACGCTTCAGATATAGAAATGCAAAAAAAAGTAATTGCAGCACAATTAAAATTAAAAGAATTAAAATCTAAAAAAAGACCAACTGTAAAAGAAGCAGCAAATCTAATTGGAATGGTTACTTATCAAAACATAAGACAACCCTCAATGATTGCAAGTATTGTTGGTACGCTTGTTGCTGGATTTAATGAAGACGGAACAACAGAACTTTACACAATAGAACCAGCAGGAACTGCAATGAAAGTAGAAGATTATGATGCTAATTTTGGTTCTGGAATGCCTTTTGTTTTAGGATTGCTTGAAAGACAATATAAAGAAAATATGACTGTAGAAGAAGCAACTAGTCTTGCTGTTGAAGCAATAAAATCTTCAACTCAGAGAGATGTTGGAAGCGGTTCTGGAATTGATGTATTCACAATAACAAAAGATGGAATAAATCATGTTGTTAAGCAGGAAATTTTAGCAGAATACAGAAATAAAGAATAAAAATAAAAAGTAAAAGGGGATAAATTAATTTTATAATTGAAAGGAAAATGTCAACAGATATTCTAAAAGATATTCAAAAAGAACTACCAAAAATAATTACTAGTGCAAACTTTGAAGGAGCAAATATAGTTCTTTACACAGATGATATAGATTTTTTTAGAAATAATGATGGAAAGATTAAAGAGTTAGTTAATCAGTTTAAAAAAAGAATTGAATTGAGAGCAGATCCAATGCTATTAAAATCACAAGAAGAAACTGAAAAAATAATTAAAGAAACAGTTCCTGAAGATGCAGGTCTTACAGAATCTTTATTCGACCCTCAAAGAAGCATTGTAGTAATTGAAGCTAAACGTCCTGGATTAGTTATTGGAAAGGCAGGATTAATATTAAAAGAAATTAAAGATAAATCTCTTTGGACACCGCAGGTTCAGAGAAGTCCTGCAATTAAATCTAAAATAACTGAAAATATAAGGGCAGTTTTATATCAAAATAATAATTCAAGAAAAAAATTCCTTAATGCTGTTGGAAAGAAAATTTACAAAGAATGGAACCCTGAAAAAGTTGAGGAATGGATTAGAGTTAGTTTTTTAGGAGGAGGAAGGCAGGTTGGGAGAAGCTGTATTCTTTTGCAAACCCCTCAAACAAAAGTTCTTTTAGATTGTGGGATTAATGTTGCAGGAAAAGGAAAAGAAAAATTCCCATATCTTGATGTTAGTGAGTTTAAAATCCAAGAACTTGATGCAATTATTTTAAGTCATGCTCACCTTGATCATTCAGGACTTATTCCTTATTTATTTAAAATGGGATATGATGGACCAGTTTACATGACTGCTCCTACAAGAGATACTGCTGCTTTGCTTGCACTGGATTTTATTGGGGTTGCATATAAACAAGCAGCAACACCATTATTCTCTTCAACAGATGTAAAAGAAATGGTCAAACATACCATTTGCCTTGATTTTAATGAAGTTTCAGATATTGCTCCTGATATAAGAATAACTTTTTATAATTCAGGTCATACTTTGGGAAGTGCAATGGTTCATATGAATATTGGAAATGGTGCACATAACCTTCTTTATACTGCAGATATGAAATTTATGAAAACAAGATTATTAGACAGAGCAGTTTCAAATTTTCCAAGATTAGAAACAATGATTATAGAATCAACCTATGGTGGAAGAGAAAATGTTCTTCCTGAGAGAAAAGTATCAGAAGACCAGATTATTAATACAATTAAAGAAACTATTGAGAAAGGTGGAAAAGTTTTAATCCCTGAGTTAGGATTAGGAAGAGCACAAGAAACTATGCTTGTTTTAGAAGAAGCAATGAGAAAAGACCTTTTACCTAAAGTGCCTATTTATATTGATGGAATGATTTGGGATATTAATGGAATTCATACTGCTTATCCTGATTTCCTAAATGTAAGTGTAAGAAATGAAGTATTCCAAGATAATAATCCGTTTGTTTCAGAGATTTTCAAGAGAGTAGGTTCTCCAACAGAAAGAAAACAGGTTATTGAGGGAGGACCTTGTGTTGTACTTGCAACATCAGGTATGTTGGTTGGAGGAGCATCTGTAGAATACTTAAGACATTTTGCACAAAGTAAAAACAATAAAATTTGTTTTGTTTGTTATCAAGGACCAGGTTCATTAGGAAGACAAATTCAAGAAGGGGTTAAAACAATACAAATGAATAATGAAGGAAAAGACGAATTAATTGCTGTAAATATGGATGTTGTAACAATTGAAGGATTTACTGCACATGCAGGAAGAACCGAACTTTTAGAATTCGCAAACAGAACTCAACCAAGAGCAAATAAAATTATTATAAATCATGGGGAGCAAAGTAAATGTTTAGATTTAGCATCAAGCATATATAAGTTACATCATATAGAGACTAATGTTCCAAAGAATTTAGAGACGATTAGATTGAGATAATTCTATTACCGATATTATTAAATATTGTAAAACTAACTTGATATTATGCCACATATTCATGATAAGATAGATTTTACAATAGAAGTTTTTATTGTTCATAATAATAAAGTTCTTCTTAGAATTCATGATAAGTTGAAGAAATGGCTTAGTGTTGGCGGACATATAGAGTTAGATGAAGATCCTGTCCAAGCAGCAATTAGAGAAGTTAAAGAAGAAGTTGGATTAGATATAAAAATACCCGAGCCTAATTTTAATTCTTCAATCAAAGATTATAAAGAATTAATGACCCCAAGATTTTTAAATAGGCATAAAATTAATGAAAATCATGAACATGTAACTCTTGTTTATTTTGTCAAATCTAATACTGACAAATTAATACTTTCAAAAACAGAAATAACTGAAGATTGCAAATGGTTCACAAAAGAGGAAATTAATAATGATTCTTCTATACTCCCTCATATAAAATATTATGCAATTAAAGCTCTTGAAGAAACAAACTAAACTCTCAAAATAAAATAAATTATATCTTTTCCAGCTCACTCTTTAACTTAAGATAATCAGTTATTCTCCCTAAATTTTGGTATAACTTAAGCATTTTTCGTTTCATCTCAATTTTTTCAGCATCTAAAACATAATTAATAATCTTTTCATATATCTTTAATGCTGCTGTGCTTCTGTTTGATTTTTCTAAAAGCTCTGCTTCTTTTTTATAAGTTAAAATCATATTTCTTTTTATCTCAAATTTACCAGAAGCATCTGCAAGAGTCATTGCTTTAGTATACAAATATCCTGCAGGGTCATATTGACCTGCTTTAATTAATAATTCTGCCTCTTTGATAATTGCTGCTATCTTCTCTTTTGCACCAACACACGATTCTCCAAATCTTGTCATATATTTAGAAGCTTCTGTATACATTAGTTTTTTTTCATATAATTCAGCAAGTTGTTTATAACAATATTTAGCTACACTAAGGTCTGGAATGGTTTTTAAACAAGATTCCAAATATTCCATTTTTACAAAATCAGACATTTTATTAGCCTTTGCTTCAACTTCTTCCTTCTTTTTTTCTAAAACTTGCATATAAAAATAACCCTTATTCTGTTTTTAAGGTTTATTATACTAAACAAAATACAATTTATTCTCTTAGAATTATATTTTGTTTAAAGATTAAAGTTCTAATACCTCCCTTAACCTTGAGTGGCTTTCGCCAACTCAAGTTTTTTTGATTATTTATAATTTGTAAATCAGATAATAAGAATTATTTTATAGAGTAAGCTAGGAAGTTAGAGTTTAAGTTTTGAAGAATAGTTCATCACAAACAATTTAAAAACTAAACACACTTTAAAATCTTACAAAAAGGAGAAATAGAAATATCTAACTTGAATGAAATGAAAGCAAACTCAAGGAAAAGATACATCTAAGAAGACCGTTAGGTTGTCAGAGATACATGAAGCATAATATAAAAATAACACTAATTT
>JBAYNB010000001.1:0-37564 GCA_041679005.1 Candidatus Pacearchaeota archaeon | reverse complement strand
TTTTTATTCATTTTTTCTCCCCTTTTTCTTTTTTCATCAAGTTTTCCATCTCAATTTCAATTTTTCTAGAAAGCATTAAACCATTTTCTTGACAAAACTTCTGAAATTTTTCATAAATCCTATCATCAAAACTCAAAGTCACCTTTTTTTGCATTTTTTTATCACCCTTTTTCTAAAATAATCAATAACAATTAATATCTCTTGATTTATAAATCTTCTCCATACATACAAAGAAGTTTAAATAAATAAGAATAAAGGTAAATAAATATAAAGATTACCATTAGTTTAAGCAAAGATAAACACAAATAAGAGATAAACTAAATCAAAACAAACATAAAAACTAATGAGATTTACGATTAATAAACTTCAATATTCCAACAATAACAATCACTAATAACAAAGCTCCTAAGAATAAAGAAACAAGAGGATATCTTTGCCAAAACCCACTAGTAGTATTCAACACCCTTTCTAATCCAACAACATTACCAGTTAAAGGTACATCATTGAATTCAATTGTTTTTTCTTCATTTCCTTCAATAACTTTAATATTATAGTTACCATCAGGAGCAGTCAATCTTATTCTTTTCTCCTGTCCAACTTCTAAAGTAATATCAGCAGTTTGGTCTTCTGTACCAATGTAAATCAAAATTTTTTTATCATAAACACTATTTCCTATGTTTTTTAATACTAAAGTATCTCCTTCTAATTTTATATCTGCTAATTCTAATTCTCCTACATTAAATAAAAGACCAGCCTCTACTTCATTATACTTTGCACTAACCTTCCAAGGCCCTTGTATAGCATTTTCAGGAAGTTTGAAAACAACTTCCTTATCAGAATTAGATATCCCTTGTTCAACTACCTCAGAATAATAATTTTGAACAAAATAACTAATTTGCCCGTCTATTTTATTATTCTGGTCATCATATAAAATAAGTTTAAAACTAACATCTTCTCCAGGAACATAACTATTTTCCATCTGAATCTCAATTTTTTCAGCACAAACAAGCCCAGCTAAAAAACCCACAGATAACAAAAATATCAAACCCAAAACAGCACTATTCTTCATAATATTATTAATTGTCCCTTGTTTTTAAAACTTCCTTAGAAGACAACCTGCTTGAAAACCTATTTAAACAAACAATCCTTATTAAAACCGTATAAAAGATGGGGATAAAAATAACTTTCTTAGGCACAACTGCAGTAGTTCCAACTATTGAAAGAAATCATACTTCAATTTTTTTACAGCGTAATGGAGAAAATATTCTAATTGATTGTGGAGAAGGAACTCAAAGACAACTAAGAATAGCAAGAATAAATCCTTGTAGTTTAACAAGATTATTAATAACTCACTGGCACGGAGATCATGTCTTAGGACTTCCAGGATTATTCCAAACTCTTGCATTAAATGGATACAATAAAACTCTTTGTATATATGGACCAAAAGGAACAAAAGAATATATTCATGAATTATTCAGATTTTTTGTTCCATTTAAAAAAATATCTGTAAATGTACAGGAAGTCTCTGGAAAATTTTTAGAAACAGAAGATTTTAAAATTTCAGCACTAGCACTAAGTCATGGAGATGCTCCTTGTAATGGTTATACTTTTGAGGAAAAAGATAAATTAAGAATAGATAAAAATAAACTAAAAAAATTAAAACTTTCAAGAGAAGAAAAAGTTAAACTCAAAGATTTAATAAAAGGTAAAAATATAACTATTAATAAAAAATTAATAAAATATAAAGACCTCACTTACAAACAAACAGGTAAAAAAATATCTTTTATCTTTGATACAGGAGTCTGCAAAAATGCGAATAATTTAGCAAAAGACTCAGATTTAGCAATAATTGATTCTACTTATGATGAAAATGAAACAAAACTAGCTGAAGAATATGGACATCTTGCAGTAAAACAAGCAGGAGAAATTGCAAGAAAATCAAAAGTTAAAAAATTAATTCTAACTCATATTTCTCAGAGATACGAGAATAAATCAGCAGAACTTGAAAAACAAGCAAAAAAGTATTTCAGCAATGTATCAATTGCTAAAGATTTTATGACATTAGAAATCTAAGACATTTTTTATAGGAAATTAAATAAATTATCCTAGGCTCACTTGAAGAGTAAGTTTATATTCTTTTCCAGTTAAAACATAATATTTTAAAGCTTCTAATGCAGCTGTTCTTTTTTTAGAGTCTATTCTATCTTGATGAGAGGAATAAAGTGTCTGGTTTAAAAGATAAGCTTTATTTAAATAAAAATTAGACTTATCTTCTAATGTTAAATCCGCCTGCTTTTTTTCCAGAATTTTTCTTAACTCTCTTCTTGCTAAAAAAGAATTTAATCCAATAATAAAAAGAATTATCCTTAATTTTTAAAGATTTGTATACTAAAAAAGAAACCAACTTGTTAATATTTTGTAGTTTCTACCAGTTATGGCTTATATTTTTCAAGTTTTGAAATTCATTCTCAAACTATAAAGATAATAAAACTTAAAGATTAAAATTTACACACTATTAAACTAAATAGAAAATTAAGCTTAAACTTGTTTTGCTTAATTTAAAAATTAATATTTCTAAGTTCCCTCAAGCTTCCAGCTATCTCTAATTTCTTGAGAAATATCAACCGTGTGAAACTAAACAGGTCTAACACTCAAATTTTCTTTTTTAATTAAGCCGCACTAGAAGGTGAAATAAAGATTATTGTGTCTCCCCTTAAAAAGGTTAAACCAATACTTCTTCTGTTTTCTCCGTCTACAATCTCTTTTGCATTATCTAATACAACATTGATGTGTATATCAAATGCTAGAAGAGTTCCAACCATCTGTCGGTTGTTCTTCAGTTGAACTAATACCTCTTTACCCTTGGCATTGTTCAACACATCTAGTGGTCTTTCTATTCCATTAACCATAAAACAAATTCACCTAATGGCTATTTAAACATTTCGATGTTTAAATTATAAAGTAAAAAATAATTTAATCATAAATTCAGAAAGATAAATCTAATCTGAATTTATTTTCTTATAGATATTGCATAGTCTTAATCAAAATATTAATCATATCTAAAATTCAAGACATAAAAAACAAATCTAAAAAAGTTTACCAGATATCTAAAGAAAAAGAACTTGAGTGGCTTCGCCAACTCAAGTTTATGTGTAAGTTATACATTATCTCCAACCCATAACATTTATAAATGGAATTTTCAATAAATCCTTATGAAACAAGGAAGAAAAATAACTGGCGGGAAATATAAAAGCTTTATGAAAAAGAAAAAATATTCTCTAGCAGGAATTCCAAGAAAAGTTAAACTTAGACCTCTAAAGAAAAAAATAATTAAAGGTAGAGGTGGAAATAAAAAAACAGTTTTACTATCAGTAGAATTTGCAAATATAATTAACATTGAAACTAAAAAAGCAAAGAAAGTTAAAATTCTAAATGTTTTAGAAACTCCTTCAGACAGATTCTTAGCAAGACAAAATATCTTAGTTAAGGGAGCAATAATAAAAACAGAATTAGGAAAAGCAAGAGTAACAAATAGACCAAGCCAAGAAGGAAGTGTTCAGGCAGTTTTAATAAAAGAATAATTCTATGGAAACTAAAAATCCAGATAAAGATAAGTTAAAAGAAATTGAAGAGAGACTAAAAATTCTTGAGCAAGAAATTAAGTCTTTAAATAAAAAATTAGAAAATCATAGGCATGAAGGTCATGGTTATGCTATGATAGATTAATCAAAATCATGAGTTAATCATCGGTAAAATAATTTATTCTTACTCAATAATTAAGAAAAAAGTGTAAAATTAAGTCTCGTCGGTAAATCATCAAACCCACCCAAAGCTTTATAAACCTTCTTGCATAAAGTTTATAAAGGTTACTATGGCAGGAGTTAAAAGATGTCCTGAGTGTGGAGGAATAAACCTCACCTGGGATGAACAGCGAGGAGAAGTTTTCTGTAATGATTGTGGAACAGTTGTTGAAGAAAAAATGGTTGATACAAGTCAAGAACTTCAAGGAAGTTTTGATGGTGATGAAAAAAAAGGAAGAGGAGGAGCTCCAATGTCAATGCAAAAGTTCGACAAAGGGCTTACAACAAATGTTGGTGAAATTTCTGATATTTATAGACTAGATGCTGGTGCAACAAGAAAATTTTTAAGATTAAAAAAATGGCAAGAAAGAGTTTCAACTTCTATTGAAAGAAATTTAAGACTTGCTATGGCAGAACTAAGAAGAGTTGCAAGTTTCCTTAATCTACCTGAAGTTGTAAAAGACGAATCTTCAAGAATTTATCAATTTGTTTTACAAAGAGGACTTGTAAGAGGTCGTTCAATGGAATCTGTAATTGCAGCTTGTATTTATGCAGCCTGTCGTTCTTACAACATTCCAAGAACTCTTGATGAGATTTCAGTAGCTTCAGATGTTGAAAGAAAAGAAATAGGAAGAACTTATAGATTTATAATAAGAAAACTAGGAATAAAAGTTACTCCAAGCTCTCCTAAAGATTATATAAATAGATTTGCTTCAGTATTAAAACTAAGTCCAAAAACACAAAATGAAGCACTTAAAATCCTTAAAAAAGCAGAAGGAAGTGAATTAACTTCAGGAAGAGGTCCTGCAGGAATTTCTGCAGCAGGACTTTATGTTGCTGCTTTATTAAACAATGAAAAAAAGACACAAAGAGAAGTTGCAGATGTTGCAGGAATTACAGAAGTTACAATAAGAAATAGATATAAAGAGCTTTTAGAAAAATTAGGATTAGAAGAAAAACTAAAGCTTAAAGAAGCTGAACAAAAAGCAATTAAAAAGAAAGAAAAATAATTCTAAGACAAACTTTTGAACTTAACAAATTATTTAAACTATCCTTTAGGAAAGGATATTTATGAACTTTTCAAATCAAAAAGGATTATTGTCAATTAAAACAATTCCCCTAGCAATAACTGAAGAGCATCATAAAGTATTAGCTTATTGGAGAACTTCAAAAATAATTGATGCAGATTTATTACATATTGATGCACATCATGATATGAATGATAATTTTTCTTTAAATAAAAATGATTTAACTATTGCAAATTTTATATGCCCTGCATTTTACGAAAAAATTATATCTTCAGTTTATTGGATAAACCCTCAATCAGAAGAAAAAAGAATACAAGACTTTGGTTCAAGATATGATAAAGATAGATTATGTTTAGATATTTATGTAGATGATTATCATAAAAAAGTGCGATGGAGAAATATAAATCAAAGAATATTCAAGTCAGAAAGCCCAAAGCCAAAAAAAATACAAGAACAAGAATTAATTTTAAAACTAAACTCTCCAGTAATTTTAGATATAGACCTAGATGCTTTCTGTTGTCACAGAAATGCTCTTGGAGATAAAGCAATTTATAATTATGAATTAAGGATTTCTCAAACTTGTGAATTACTGAATAAACTAAAAAAACCGAGTTTAATTACAATAACACGCTCTCAAGGAAAAGACTGTTATGTTCCAAGAGATAGGGTAGATTCAGTTCAAGAAAGATTAATTAACAAATTAGTCGATTTATACTCTTAATAAGAATTCATAACCTTTTTATATCAATAATAATTAACCAATTCATGCAGAGGTACCGAAGTGGTCTAACGGAGCAGCCTTAGGAGCTGTTGGCTTAGTGCCTTCACAGGTTCGAATCCTGTCCTCTGCATTTCAATATTGCAAAGCAATATTGCTGAAGAAATCCTTGAACTAGCGTATAGGTGAGAATCACTTCAAAATCTTTTATGGATTTTGAAAGTTACCAAGAATTCTGCAAGAATTGTTGAGGACTGTCCTCTGCATTTAGCCATAAATAAAAAATTTAAAATAATAAATTATTTAAAAAAATTATTCTTTCAAAGAATATCCTAGATTAGAAAGACGTTCTGTTTTTTTTACTGTAATAATTGGTTTATCTTCAATATCTGCAAGATTTTTAAGTAAAATCTGAAGATTCTCGCTATCTTTTTCTTTTATAGTTAAAATGTCATATTCAACTTCTCCTTTTATTAAATTCTGAGTATCTTTAAGTTCTCCAAAATTTAATCCAGTTTCAGTTTTAATTAATGCATCTGCTTCACAATCAATATCACAACAAACATCTCCTTCAGATAATGAAACTCCTGCAATAGAACAACCACTACTGCAACTAGTTTTAATAACTCCATTATTTTCTGCACAATCACTTTCTTCAACAACAGTTGTTGTAACACTCTCAAGACTAGTAGTTGGTTTAAGACTAACTGAGATTTTATTATATAATCTTCCAAGCAAAAATAATCCTCTTGCTCTATATCTATTGCTAATTCCTAAATTACTAAGTTTATTTAAAATTGTAACAGTATCTTTAATTTTATAATCAATAGCTTCTTCAGTTCCAAGATTTTTTATTTCTTTAGTTTCTAAATCATCAATAAACTTTTGAGCTTTATTGGCTTCTGTATCGCTTTTGTTCTGATCCCAATAACCCTCTCCAAGATTGTTTATACTAATATTATTTAAAACACTCTCTTCAATTCCAGTATTAGTAATAACATCTGCAACAGAATTTGTATCTAGCCAGCAGATTATTGTTGGGTCATCACAATAACCAACATTTTTCCATCTATCATAAGTTGAATTAGTTGTATCATACTCTCCTGAACTACTAACTTGTTTCCTAGGATTATAAGTACTACAAACTCTAATTATACCATTATTATAAAGTTCAGAATTAATAGTATCATCTACTCCTTCTTCTAAATTAGGCTGAACAAGACTCAATACTGAAGAAGTTCCAGCAACACAAGTTTCTTCACTAATAATTCCAGTTTGCGAGGCTTGCTCTGCAGTATATTCATCAGTAAGTGCATTTACAAAATATGAAGTACTTACTTTTCCAAAACCACATTTGTCCTGCCCATTAACACTTACACATAATTTTTTATATCCTGAAACCGCTGAAAAGTCTTTTGCCTCATCAACACTTCCTCCTTTTGCAATATATCCTCTAGCAACAACATAAGTTCCAGAACTATGCACATAATTTGATTCTGGCAAATCTGTTAGATAAACAACATAGCTTGTTCCCTGGTCTTTTCCAGAATAAATATGATAATAAACTTTATACTGAGAAGTTGCAGGAATTGTTGCACTAGTTAATTCATCCTCACTAAACCAGGCACTATATTGTTCAGGGCTATCTGGTTCTATTAAATTATCTAAATCACTAACAACATTAACTGACATAAAAGATTTACAAATATCTGTTCCAATCTCTTCTGTTGAACGACTAGTAAATGCATTCATAGAATTAACAGCATAATCATTTTTAAAATAATCAATTGAGCTCTGAGTATTTTCCCATGCTGCCTGAACAGTTAAATACTCTCCCCCACCCCTTGCACCTTGACTATAAAAGCTTTCAAGCAATTTTGGAACAAGCATGTTTAAGAAAGGAGATGCTTCTCTCCAAAAAAATTCACACAAATATACACTTTTAATTTCATCACAAATTCCAACATTTGCTCCTGTTTCTAAACTCTCTTGCAAGCACTGTTGTGTTGAATTTAAAATACTAATATATCCTTCAATTCCTGCATGAACTCCAGTTAAACAAATAGGAATCATAATTCCCTCTTTTAGATTTGGAAGACACAATACTAAACTACCAATAATACCAGACTGAATAACATTATCAACTCTATAAGTACCTCCCAAATCACATCTTGAAGAAGGACAAATAACAGGGTCACACAAATTAAATAAAATCTGACAATCTTCAGGACTCATAAAATCAGAACAACTTCCTTCCTCGCCACTTAAAGAGATTCCTCCTTTGTAAGTCTGACCATTAATACTTATTGTAGTTTTTCCAGACTGTTTGGCTGCTTGTGCAAGCGCATCCTGAGCCTTATTTAATAATTTTTTTGAATCAGCTGAGCTCATTCCAGGGAAATCTATTGAATCAACATCTCCAGTATAATATCTACAAATATCATCTGCACTTTTCTTAAATTCTATTTTACCATTTTCACCAACATTACAAACATAATAATTAACTGCTCTTCCAGAATCATCATAAGGTTTTCCAAACCCAGATAAAACATAGGTTAATTCAACATACCACCCATTCTCAACATCAAAAGGCACTTCAGCAGGCAATCCTGCATAAGGTTCTGTTTCAAAATATTTAACACTTAAACTCGAAGGATTAGAAATTTTATTTTGATATGCTTTAGGATCTGCTTCAATAAACTTAGTTGCTCCTTTTTCATCAAGATAAGCAAATAATGGAGAAGTGGATTTATCTATTTTTATTAATTTATCTCCGTCAATTTCATAAGCTTCTTTAGCACCATAAGTATTACCGGTGCCTTCTTTTTCCAAAACAATTAAAACTGTTTTTCCATTAAGGTCAGATAATAAATTTTCTTTTTTTGAATTTGATTCTCCTTCAGTATAAAATGTAGCACCATTAGGAACCCTATAAGTAATAACTTTATCTCCTGCTTTAATTCCTGTTGCTCCTTTCTGATTCCATTCTTCTGCCTGAGCATTAGTTAAAGTATTCATAGATGTGTAAGCAATATTATCTCCTGATAAAACTAATGCCTGAGGTTTTTCACCTACAAACTGACCTGCTTCTTTTGCTAAAACATCATAATTATAATCATTTTGATTAGATTCATAAGTATATAATAAATTTTTAGATAAATCTCCATTTAAAACTGCTTGAGAAACAGAACCAGATGCTAATTGTCCTGAAGCATATAAATCTCTCATATTACTCAAGCTTACATCACAACTATCAACCTTTTCCTGAGGAATAATTTCTTTTAATTTAACTTTTCTTCCATCAGACAAAGCAAATTCATCATTTAAATGAGAAGCATAATAACTTTTAAAATACTGCTGACAAAACTGAGTCTTAACTTTTTCTGAATCAACAGATGCATCGAGACCTAAAATACCACTTTTATTAATTCCAACTGATTCTTGAATAGATTCTAATTTAGTATTAATATCTTTCACAGCAGTCGTATAATCTGTAACAGATTGAGAAATTTCAGTACCATAATCCAATAAACACTGCTGAACACTAGAATAAATCTGTCCATTTTTACCAGGAGTTTTTCCTTCAACCATTGCCTGACATTTATCATTCCATCCATTTGTTCCTGTCATTACAGCATTTCTTGCCATTGACTCTCCACTAAGTCCTGAAAATAAATTTTTAACAGTAAAGATTGCAGAGGTTGCAAAGCAAGCTGTTTTTAATCCTTTAACAACCTCCCCTAATTTATCATTAATCTCTGTCCAATCTTCTAACTGATTATCTAAATCATCAATCATTTCTTGGGTCTTTTCAGGAGAAAGTTCAATTGCTCTTTTTTCAATTCCAATTTTAAAACCAAAACTAGAATTTGTTCTTGGTCCATAAGATTTAGGATTAATAGAGATTTTTACTTGATTTTCCAAATTAATTTTCATAAGCTTAACAGCTGTCTCTCCAAAAACAACTTGATTTTCTCCTTCTGTTGTTTTTAATATTTCACTGGCTGTAAGAGAAGAAGAAAGTTTTTCTGAAATAACTGCAGATTTATCATATTTCAATGTAACCTGTTCATCCTTAAGTTCTTTAACCTGAATAGTTCCAATTCTTTTCCCATCGCTTTCTAATTCATAAATATCTCCTAGCCCTAATGTCTCTTCTTTTCCATTAATCATTAAAACAGCATTAGCCTCTGCTCTTGTAGGAGTTTTAAAACTCAATAAACTAATAAAATACTGTCCATTATTAAGATTAACAATTGCTTTTGATTCTGTACTATCATATTTTGTTAAAACTGATTTTTCTCTTAATACTTGATTTGCAATAGAAGAAGTTGGGTAATCTTGTAAGAGTCTTGTATAAAATTCATTGGCTTGTTCATTCATATCGAATTTTTTTGCAAGTATTGCAGCCTCATATAATCCCTGAGCAGCATAAGAATCCTCGCTTGTTTCATCAATTCTTTTTTCATTAGGATAAAAATCAGATAAATCCTGATAATTTTCAACTGCTTTATCATAATAATCTTTAGCTAACAATAATGTTTCTGAAGATTCAGAACTCCAATCTTTATCTTTTATAACTAAACTCTCTTGTAATTTAATTCCAAAAACTGCTTCATTACTGCCTTGTTGAATAATACTTACATCAAGTCCCTTATCAAGAGCACTTGAAGAAACTCTATTACCTAGTTTTGTTTTATACTGTGATTTAATTTTCTTTTCTATATCATCTTTTAACTTACTAATCCCCTGATCACTCTTACTAATAATATCTCCAACAATACTATAAACATCTTTATCTGCAAATTCACTCTCACTTGTTGAAAATTCATCTTTAACTAAAACAATAAAATCCTGTTTCTGAGAATCCTGTCCAACATAACCTAACCAAATATTATCCTCACCTCCACTAATTTTTTCACCAACAGAATATTCTTTGCTGACTTCATTTGATTCTCCTCCAGTAATTAATTTTGCTTTTCCAGCAGTTAAGCTCAGACTAAATTTACCTGCACCCGAACAAGTAATATCAATTGTTCCTCCTCCTTGAGAAACATCTAAATCACTTACTCTACATTTTCTATTTAAAAAATAATCTCCTTTAGAAACCCAAACCTGTTCATCATCTATCTGCAATAAAGCACTTTTAACAGGAGCACTGATTGAATCAATTTTTATAGTCATCCCTGCAGCACAATAAAATCCACTAAGATATATATCTGAAGAGGTTTCTCCTTCCATTAAAGTAACTGTAGTTTCTTTTTCTCCTAAATCTCTATAAATAGAAAGTGTTGCTCGGTCTGATTCAATTGATTCAGCTCTAATATATCCCTTACCATTCCAAAATCCATACTCTTGATAATTTCTTGCCCATTCTTCATCAGTCATTTCAGAAGCATAAAAATTAGTATTACCAATTCCAAAAGCCCCTTCAGCATCATAATCAATTGTAGCTGTTACATTCCCTTCAACATAATCAGGCATATCTCTTTCTGCATCAGTTTGTTTTAAAACAATTACTAAATAACCGAGATTATCTTCGATAGGTGAACTTACTAACTGACTAGTACTACTAAGTGCAGCTCTTGCAGGAAAATAAGAAATACTTGAAACTCCTTCAGGATATTCTTTATCAAAATGTAAACTTTTTATTTTTGAAACATCAATTAAAGGATTAGTCTTAATTGCCATAACCTTACAAAACACAGGTACATTTTGTTCTTCTAATAAATCACTTCTCACAACAGCAGGGCTACATCCTCCAGGAGCAATCTGCATTATAAAATCCTCTCTTGCATAACAATCTGATTCTTCAAATCCTGGCCAATAATCACTTGTAGAAGTAAATCCTGAAACACTATAAAAACTAGGGTCATTAAATTGAGGATTTACTGAAGAACCTACGACCTGAATATTATCTCCTGAAAATGTAGAAGTATAAGTTCTTCCTGAAAAAGTTGAATCTTCTGCTAAAACAAAATTTATATTAAGAATTAAAAATCCAATTACTATTAATAAAAGTTTTTTCATATTTTGTTGTTGTTTCATATTTATATTAATTATTCATAACCTCTTTCTTAAGTTTTTCAATTTCTTTTTTATCCTCTAATATTCTGCCTGTATCCAGCTTATATAATAAAGGAATCACTCCGCATTTATTACACTCTCCCCAAGCACATTTACCATTATTTTTTCTATAGAGTTTTTTACATATTTCCTTTTCTTTTTCAATGATTTCTTTTTCCATTTTATTCAAACATAATATCTACTCCTTGAGTATCTACTTTATTATAATTCTCCTGCAAATCCTCAAGAGCACTAGGAATTCCAAAACTATCTGCATTAATAATTAGTTTACTTGATTCTTGTAATTCTGACTCTCCAATATAATAATTTTGAGTTCCTCCACCAGAAACAGCAAAATCAACTACTTGATTAGGAATCTTTAAATCAAAACATTTTTCTTCTGTAACTCCAAAAATTCCACTTAAACCAGACTTAGGAACATCAACACATTTTTGGCTTGTACTTCCTTTTAAAGCAATTGAAGAATTAGAATAAATATAAACTTTAATTTCATACTGTCCCTCAGTTAATTCAATTTGTTTCTGACTAGGATAACTAACAGTAGTTACACTTTCATCTTTAGTAAAAGTAAGAATTGAATAATCAGAACCTAATTCAGCCCCTTGTTTTTGAACTTCTAAGTCTAATTTATATTTTTTATCTAAAACAATCATGGCTTCACCTGACTCTAGAGTAGAAGTCAAATATTTTTTAGTCTTATATCCTTCTGCACTTGCAACAATATATCCATTAACACACTGAGGGAAATTATCTACAAGCACAGCATCTCCACTATCACTTATATTTGTTGTTCCAATACTACAAACAGTATCAAAACATTTGAAGTCAATATTTGCTTCTATAGGTTCTAAATTAGTATTATAAGTAGAAACACTCATCTCTGTGATTTTATGATTACATAGCTCAGGAACAACATTTGGGAGCCCTTCAACATCTAAAGGTTCTCTTGGATTATTCTTATCAATTAAAATAACAACAGGAAATTGAAACATTTCCTCTCCAGAATATATTTGAATTAAAACAGGATAAGCAAAATCATAAACAAAATGATAAGGAGTATAACAAAAACCAAGCATACCTAATCCTTCTTCTAATCCAACTGGATTTGCTTTTAAAAGCCCATCTTCAGAAGGCCAAACTTCAAGTTTCATAGGCCAATTACCAGAATACAAAAAGTTAACATTAACATCAACATCTTCACCAATATTCTGAACAAAATATTTATTTTCCTTATTCTTTAAATCATAATAATTCCCCTCTAATTTAACTGCAGGAACATTTGCCTCTAAAGCATTTATTAATTCTAATCTTATTTCATTAAGACTCCAAATTTTAGGACTACATCCAATTTCACTTCCATCAACAGGAGCATATAATCTTAAAATATCAAGACCATATTTTTCCAAAAACATGCTTTCTTTTTGGGTTGCATAAATTTTCTGAGCCAATTCATAAAATTTTCCTAAATTAGAATCAAGATTAACTTCATGATTAGTTCCACTCCAACTAACCTCACCAAAACTAATACTTATATCTTGTTTAACACTAACATCAATACTATTACTATTAATTAGAGTTTCTGCTTCAGCCTCACCTAAATTAATAATAAAACCCTGATTCTCAAATGTAGAGAAATCGCATTCCAAAATTCTTTCATTCAAAAAATCATTTAATTGAACCTGCATTTTTTCTTTAGTTGGAATTTGTTCTTTTGAAACTCCATTCCCAGAAATATAATACCAATATGGAACCCCTGTTCCAAGAAAATCAAGCTGATTTGAAAAAGGCATATACTGACTTCCAGGAGAAAACTCTGGTTGTTCAATATATCCTGCTTGTTCTCCTAAAATTAAAGCACCAGTAGAAGCTTCATTCTCAATACACCCAAGATAATAAGTATAAACTGGGTCTAGCTCTGCAGGAAGTTTTTCTTGAAATAATCCTCCTCGGTATACAAAATAGATTATAATCCCTCCAAGAATAATAAGTGCAATTATAATAAAAATAGTAATTTGCCCTTTTCGATTATTCATCTCAAAATTATTTTTCATTTTTACTCCCTTTTTTAACTTTTTCTTTTATTAACTCAATAATCTCGCTATTAATATCTTTCTCAGTCATCTCTTTAAATTTCTCCCAAATTTTTTCATCCTCAACTAAAAGCAAGTATTTTTTCATATATCCCTTTTTTCCTTATTTCCCCCTCTTCCCCAGACTATAATTAGATTAAATAAAATACTTTCATATATAAATCTTTCTTATTAATTAAGTAACTTAGTTACTTAGTAAGTTAGTAAGAGAAAATAATAAAGAGATAAAATATGGGCACACCAAGAGTTGAACTTGGGAATCATCCACGTCAAGGATGCAGTTTACCGCTAGCTTATGCGCCCTTTCTTTCCACCTTTAACTCTCCCCCAATTATCCTGAAGATATTTAACATTAAAACTCTTAGGATTTAGTTTAGAAAGATGACACAAATCATCAAAAAAAGATTTAGGCAATAATCTCCTTTCAGTATAATAATTTTTAAGACTTGAATAAGAAATATCAAACCCAAACTGCAAAATCCCTCTGACAGAGACACAATTTAACTTACTTACAACCAAATTTAAAAACTTCCTTTGTTCTCCAGATTTAAATTTAACTCGCATTGCAAGATAAAAAATACAAGATATTTAAATTTAAGTGCGACACCATAACATTTAAAAACACAATTTTCAATAAGTTATTATTAAGCTGAGTTTACTGCTTAGCATCCTAAAATATAGAATATTTTAGTTTCAATTCAGAATGAATTGCTAACTGAGAAAGGTTGCTTGGAGGAAAACTTAGTTTTCCTGTGAATATGAAATTACCAAAAAAAACTAAAAGATTTTGTCCTTTTTGCAAAAAAAGAACTGAACAAAAAATAGATTTAGTAAGTACAGGACACAAGAGAGGAACATTAAAACGAGGCTCTATCTCAAGAGCAAAATTAAGACACTCTTATCCAGGAAAAGGAAACAAAGGAAAATATAGTAAACCTGCAGTAAAATCATGGAAAAGAAAAACAAAAGCAACAACAAAAAAATTAGTAATTTATACTTGTCAAGAATGTAAAAAGTCTAAACAAGCTAAAAAAGGGAGGAGAGTAAGTAAACTAGTAATAGAATAATGGCAGAACAAAAAACAGCAAAAGTTATCATAAAAAAGAAAAAATTTCATTCAGTTGAAATCCCTCTAGTGAACACAAAAATAGAATTAATTGGAGAGACTGTTGGAGAATTAAAAGATAAAACAATAAACCTTGATTTAACAAGACAATTAAAAGGAAAATCAGTTGAAGCGATTGTAAAAGTGAGAATAGAAGACAATAAAGCAGTAGCTTATCCTCATAAAATAAAATTAATGCCTTATTTTATAAGAAGAATGATTAGAAAAAGAATTAGTTATATTGAAGATTCTTTCGAAACACCCTCTCAAGAAAGTTTAATGAGAGTTAAACCATTTTTAATAACAAGAAAAAAAGTTTCAAAGGCAGTAAGAAAAGCTCTAAGAAACAGATGCAAAAACTGGATTGAAGACTATGTATCTCAAAGAAGAGATGATGAACTTTTCAATGATATTCTTACAAACAAAATGCAAAGAACTCTATCTTTAATTTTAAAGAAAACATATCCTCTTTCACTTTGTGAAATAAGAGTTTTTGAGATTGTAAGGTCATTGAAACAAGAAGAAATCCCAGCGATAAAAATAAGAAAAGAAATTGAAAGTCAAGCAAAACCATTAGAAGAAGAAATAATTGACCAAATAGCAGAAATAGAAGCAGAAAAAAAGAAAAAAGCAGAAAAAGAAATAGAAAAGACTCAAGAGAGGGCATTAAAAGTTGAAAAAGGCAAAGAAACTGCTGAAGAAGAATCATTACAAGAGATTGAAACCTCAAAGAACCTTGGTTCTTTAGGTACTAAAGAAAAAGAAGAAATTTCTACAAAAAAAACAAGAAAATCAAAGAAAACTAAAGAAGAGGAAAAAGAGTAAAAACCACATGGCAGTTGAACAATGTCTTGTAATAATTAAACCAGACGGACTTATTAAAAGTTTAACTGGAAATATAATTTCTACACTTTCTGAAACTAAATTAAAAATTGTTGGAGCAAGAGTCCTTAAAGTTTCAAGAGAACTTGCAGAAAAACATTATTCAGAATTAAAACCAAGTCAAATTAAAAAACATGGTGAACAAAAAGGGACACAAATTTTTGAAAACACAGTTAATTACATTATGGGAAAATATCATACTGATAGAGTAATGGTATTAGTTTACCAAGGGGAAAATGCAATTGCAAAAATTAGAGATATAATTGGAAAAACAAATCCTGAAGATGCAGAGCCTATTTCAATAAGAGGAAAATATGGACGAATAAGCAGTAAAACAGGAGTTTTTGAAAATGTTGTTCATGCTTCAGATTCTAAAGAATCAGCAGAAAGAGAAATAAAACTTTGGTTTACTCCAGACCAACTTTCTGAATTAATTTATCCAATAACAACAGATAAAAAACAAATAGAAAGAACAATCTGGAAGTAATCAAAATCCTTTTAAACGCACATTATCTAACTAAAATGTGCCTCCATAGCTCAGTGATAGAGCATCTGTTTTGTAAACAGGGGGTCGGGGGTTTGAATCCCTCTGGAGGCTTTTTATTTATACTGCGAAGCAGTATAATTTAATTCTAGAAGAATTCTAATGCTCTATGGGTTTGAATCACAAAGAATAGCCTTGCTATTTTGGTATCAGAAAATCTTGATTTTCTGAGCCTCTGGAGGCTTTTTATTTATACTGCGAAGCAGTATAATTTAATTCTAGAAGAATTCTAATGCTCTATGGGTTTGAATCACAAAAAATAGCCTTGCTATTTTGGTCTTAAAGGATATTAAAATCATTCTTCAAAAAGAGACTCTAATCCAAATATATTCTCAACAATCCCTTCAAAAAAATTTTGAATATCTCTAAAAATACCAAAAGATTCATATTTACCACAATAACCCTCTGCATTTGAATTATTTTCACAAGTATTAGACAAAGGAGAATAATACTTACACCCCTCATAAAAATTTTTGCATACCATCATTCCTCTTCAATTAAATCAGCTTTTTTATCAATAACAAGGATATTTGCAATTTCCTGAGAGAGGTTTGCAACATCTCCTTTTTTAAAAGGACCTAATTTATTTCCATCTAAATCTAAGAACTCATCAGCATCTGCTATAAAGACAACCATTTTATTTTTAGGCATTTCTTCATCACCATCATCTACACCCTTAAGGGCCTTAGCAATCTTTTTATCTTCTTTTTCAAGTGTTTTCATAATTTCATCAAAACACTCCTTTTCAACAGCAAGCATATTTTCAAAGTCTCTTTTGCTTATTCCTGTTTCAGTAGCAATAAAAGCAAGTTCTAAAATTTTTTTCTTTCTTCTAAGCATCAATTCCTTAAAAATAGCAATTGAATTTTCAAATTGTTTCTTAGTTTTCAAGATAGCATCAGAAAAATCATCATTTTCTTTGCTTGCAATCTCTTTCTTATCCTGAAGATATATTGCAACATCTTTCATAAAACTTTTAGGTATAAACTGCAATTGTTCAGAATATCTTTCTTTTCTTAATGCATCATATAGTTCATTATAGGTTATCATGTTATTTATTATTAGACCTATAATGAAATGCTTTTGACTTAACTTTTCTCAGAAAAGTTATTCTTTCCCTAGGATTTCTTTCCCAAAGAAAGGCTGTTTCATTATAGGTTATCATTTTACCATCCTTTTAGGTAAAATCAAAAATCGATTTTCATTTATAACCTTTATTGTTCTCTAAAAAAGTCTTTTCTATAATTAGACATTCACAGGATACTCAAAAACAACTTCATAATCATTATACAAAACACACATTTCTTTTACAGACAGTTTTTCAAAATATTTTCTAAATGCCCTCATAGAGTTTCCATGTGCAGATATTGCAATATTAATTTTTTTCTTTTTCATAATTCTAAGCAAATCTTTTATAAAACTCATTACTCTTTTTTCAACATCTTTTAAACTTTCTCCACCAGGAGGTCTATTTTCATACCCCCTATGCCATAAATCATATTTTCGGTATCCCTGATTTTCAACAATATTTAAGTGAGTTTTTCCCTGAAGATTCCCATATCTTCTTTCAATAATCCTATCGTCTTCTATAATTTCCTTACATTCTGGATGAAATTTAAGAACTTCCTTTAAAGTCTGTTTGCTTCTTAAAAGACTACTCTCAAATGCCAATCCAATCTTCTTGTTTTTTAACCTTAAAGAAACTATTTTTGCATCTCTAATTCCTTTCTTATTTAATCCTACATTTCTCCATCCGCAAAAAATACCTTCAGCATTATCAGGAGTAACACCGTGCCTAAACAAATAAATATAACACCTCATAAGTTAAAGAAGTAGGTCAGATTTATAAATGTTAATGCCCTTAATATTATCATGTTCGGAAAATTAAAAGAAAAACTTGGTAGTTGGTTAAAAGCAACAAAAGAAAAATTCAGCTCAGAAGAAGAGAAACAAGAAAAAAAGATTAAACCTAAAAAGCCAACTAAAGCAAAGAAAGAAAAGAAAACCAAGATTAAAAATAAAAAAAATATGAAAGGAATTGAAGAAGAGATTCCTCAAGAAGTTCCTAAGAAGAAAAAACAAGCTGAAGAAGAGATAAAAGAAACCCAAGAAAAAGTTGAAGAAATAGAAAAGGAAATTGAAGAGGTTAAAGACCAGATAGAAGAAGAAAAAAGCAAAAAAGGTTTTTTTTCAAGACTAAAATCGAGCTTTACCTATAAAATAACAGAAGATTCATTTAATGAACTATTTGATGATTTGGAGATGCTTTTACTTGAAAATAATGTGGCTTTAGAAGTTGTTGAAGATATTAGAAAAAAACTTTCAGAAAAACTCATCGGAAAAGAGATTAAAAAATCAGATTTAGAAAAAGAAATTAAAACAGAACTAAAAAATACTTTAAATGAGATAATCATCGACCCAGATGACCCATTAGATATAATTAAATTAAAAAAAGCAGAAGGAAAACCGTTTGTAATTCTTTTTTTTGGAATAAATGGGACAGGGAAAACAACAAGTATTGCAAAACTCACTCATTTATTAAAGAGAAATAATATCTCTGTAGTTCTTGCAGCAGCAGACACATTCAGAGCAGCCTCAATAGAACAATTACAAATTCATGCAGACAAATTAAAAGTCCCTTTAGTTAAACATGATTATGGTTCTGACCCCTCAGCAGTAGGTTTTGATGCAATAAAATATGCAGAAAAACACAAGATAAATGTTGTTTTAATTGATACAGCAGGAAGAATGCACACAAAATCAAATTTATTAGCAGAAATGAAAAAAATATGTAGAGTTACAAATCCAGACCTAAAAATATTCGTAGCAGAATCTATTGCAGGCAATGATGCAGTAGAACAAGCAAAATCATTTAATGAAATGATTGAAATTGATGGTTCAATACTAAGCAAAGCAGATATTGATGAAAAAGGCGGTACAATAATCTCTATAAGTCATACAACAAAAAAACCAATATTTTACTTAGGCACAGGTCAAGAATACGACAAATTAGAATTATTTAACAAACAAAAGTTTATTGAGAAGTTGGGATTGTGAGAATGTTTCAAAGGATTTATATATCTCTCAAGAAATAAAATTTTATGGATAGTTTAAGTATTTCAAAATATTATCAAGAATTTCGTGGAGAAATTAAAAGAATTCAAACTCTTTATCATGAATCTAGAAAGTTAGGACAAAATGAAAGAGCAAAAGAATTAGTTCATGAATTATATAAATTAGGTTTCAATCATAATATTTTTTTAAGAGAATTTCAAAAAGCAACTGAAAAGATTGGAGAAGAACAAACCCTCAAACAAAAGAGAATCTAAATAAATTTAATAGTTATTTGGACAATAGGATTAAAGAAGATTCCGAAGCATTAAACAAATTTTTATCAAGGCTTCTTGAAGCAAAATTAAATTCTGAAGGTTTATCTTAACCAAAAAGCTTCTCTAGTCCTTTCTTAATAAATTTAGAAAAATCAAATTCATTTGCTTTACTAAGCCGTTTATATTCTCCACAATCATATTCAGCTCCCTCATTAGAATTACATTTAGTTGAAAGAGGGTCATACATTCTATTGACTTTGCATAAATCAATATGTTCACAAGGCATAAATTTCAATGAATCAAAAGGTTTAAAAACATTTTCTTAAAACCCCAAATCATAAAACCTGCCTTAACAAACTTTTTTAACCCTTAATTTCCTTATAAAATGAATAAAAATGAAATTAATAAGCTATCTTAAGAAAGATGAATTGTCAATCAAAGGAGGGTTGACTTGTTAAGGGAAACTGGGTTCCCTTACGATTTTCTTACGACAATGTTTGAATCAATATCTTCAGCACTGAAAAAAGGATTTGATAAAATAGCTGGAGCTATATTTCTTGACTCAAAAACAATAGAATCTGTAGTAAAAGACTTACAAAGAGCACTAATACAAGCAGATGTTAATGTTCATCTTGTTAAAGAACTTGGAGATAAAATAAAAAAAGAAGCTGAAAATGAGAAAATTAAAGGAGTTGAAAGAAAAGAACATCTTACAAAAATACTGCATGATGAAATCTTAAATTTAATTGGAGGAGAGAAAAAAGAATTAGACATAAAAAAAGGAAAACAAAGCAAGATAATGCTTTTAGGATTATATGGAGCAGGAAAAACAACCACTACCTCCAAACTTGCACAGTATTATCAAAAAAGAGGATTTAAAACAGCAATAATTGGACTAGATGTTCATCGTCCTGCTGCCTCAGACCAATTAGAACAATTAGGAGTTCAGAATAAAATAAAAATTTTTACAGATAAAATTGAAAAAAATGCATTAAAATTATACAAAAAATTTGAAAAAGAGCTTGATGATTATGAACTAATAATTATTGATACAGCAGGAAGACATGACCTAGACAAAGAACTTGTAAAAGAAATAACAGAACTAAATAAATTAATTAAACCAGATTATAAATTATTAACGATTCAAGCAGATATTGGTCAAGCAGCAAAAAACCAAGCAGAACAATTTCAAAAAGCAGTGAACATCAATGGAGTTATAATAACAAGAATGGACAGTACAGCAAAAGCAGGAGGTGCTCTTACTGCTTGTAAAGAAACAAATGCTCCTGTTTATTTTATTGGAACAGGTGAAAAAGCATCTGACCTTGAAACATTTAATCCTAAATCATTTATTTCAAGAATGTTGGGTCTAGGAGACTTAGAAGGATTATTAGAAAAAGTTAATTCTGCAGTTGATGAAAAAACACAGAAAAAACTAAAAGAAAAATTAGAACAAGGTAATTTTAATTTAAGAGACCTACAAACTCAGTTAAAATCAATGTCAAGTATGGGTTCTCTTTCAAAAATAGCTGAAATGATTCCAGGATTAGGAAAAGCAAAGCTTCCTGAAAATCTATTAGGAACTCAAGAAGATAAAATAAAAAAATGGAATCATGCAATTGATTCAATGACAGAAGAAGAAATCAATAATCCAGAAATAATTGAGAAACAAACAACAAGACTAGGAAGAATTGCAAAAGGTTCAGGAACAACAACCGCAGAGATAAGACAATTAATTAAGCAATATAGATTATTAAAAGAAATGACTCAAGGAACAGCAGGAATTTCAGATATTGATCCCAGTCAGGGTTTAGACCAAAAACAAATGATGAAATTAGCAAAAAAGTTCGGTAAGAAGATGAGGATGTAATCAATTTATAACCCTTTAAAATAAATTTTTTCTCAAACCTTAAAGTTTATATAGTCATATCAATTGATATTATTAATTATCCAAATGGAATCTCAAACAATTAAAAAAAATAAAAGCTACATTGAAACAAATAGTATAGCAAGAAGCCCTACACTTCAAACAGTTTTAATGGTTGAAAAATTTATTGAAGAACATTCAGGGGAATACAAAAAAACAGAGCTGTTTAACAAACTTCCAAAAAAGGTAATGTGGCAGACATTTCAGGTGATAATAGAGTATCTTGAAAGCATAAATAAAATTGCTTCTGACAATGAAGAATATATTGTTTATGTATGGAATCCTGCACTTGCAGAGAGATACAAAAATAGAGAAGATTTAGAATGGAATCCAAAGTAATTTTTGCTGACTTGAAACTAAAAGAAGCTTTCTTAGAATTAGAAAGAGCTGACCCGAGATTGTATAAAGAAATAAACAAAGCAATTGAAGACATAAAACAAAATGCTTATTGCGGAAGAAATGTAAAAAAAGCATTAATACCAAAAGAACTTATAATTAAGTATAATCTAAATAATTTATGGATTTATAATTTAAGAGTAGATTGGAGATTAATATACACTATCTCTAATACTGAAATAGAAGTTCTGTCCATTGTTCTTGATTGGATGAATCATAAAGATTATGAAAGGTTGTTTAATTTTTAATATGAAATCAAAAATTCTCTTTCAAGGTGCAGAAGCAATCATTTCTCTAAAAGACAATAAAATAATAAAAAACAGAACAAAAAAAGCATATCGTCTTCCAGAATTAGATATAAAATTAAGAAAAAAAAGAACAAAATCAGAATCAAAAATTATGAACAAATTATATTCATTAATTAATGTTCCAAAAATATTAGAGACAAAAGAAAATGAGATAATTATGGAATATATCCAAGGAGAAAAACTCTCTGACACTCTTGACAACCTAAAAAACAAATATGAAATTGCATTTCAAATAGGTCAAGAAACAGCAAAAATTCATGATTCTGATATTATCCATGGAGACCTAACAACTTCAAATATGATTTATGTAGAAGATAAAACTAATAAAAATAATTTTAAAGTTTACTTCATAGACTTTGGTTTAGGTTTTCACTCTGCAAAAATTGAAGACAAAGCAGTAGACTTACATCTGATAAAACAAGCACTTGAAGCAAAACATTATAAAAATCATGAAGAATTATTTAAATCAATTATCAAAGGTTACAACAGCAAAGATAAAGATAAAATCCTAAAACAACTAGAAAAAGTAGAATCAAGAGGGAGATATAAAGATAAACATTAAATCTCAAACAAATATCCTTGTTTTTCTTTTCTATTAATTATTTCATTCAAATTTTTAGTTAAATATATTTGAGAGCTATTTTCAAAAATGACCTTTTTTCTTTTGCTGAACTGAATCTTATAAAGAATAGAAAAAGTATTATTACCAAGGATTACATTATCAAAAATGCCTATTTTTCCATAATATTCATGTTTTTTATCAACTACCAGTCCAACAACATTATCAAAAATCTCTTCAATAGAAAAACCTGTAATCTTACTTAATTTCTCACAATCCTTTAAATAATCAGTTTCTAACTCCATGAAAAGTAAGAACAAATAAGATTTTTAAATAAATCTGTAATAGAAACCAACAAATAACCTTATAAATTATCAATATTTCTAAATCTCATAGCCCCATAGTACAGTGGTCAAGTATGCGAGCCTTTGGAGCTTGTGACCCCGGTTCGAATCCGGGTGGGGCTATTTTCTTTAAGAAAATAGCAAAATCAAGCCAATCACAATCTTTAAAAATCTTCAAAATGTAAATTTTGAATGAGTTAAAAGACTACCGCAAGTCTTTTAAAGCAACTTTCAATAAATCTAACATGACAAAAGCAAATAAATTAGAAAAACCAGTATGGTTAAAATATACTGAAGAAGAAGTAAAAGCAATAGTCCTAAAACTAGCTGATAAAGGATTAACTGCTGAAAAAATAGGGCTAGTTCTAAGAGACCAATATGGTATTCCAAAAGTAAAGATATACAATCTTAAAATAAGTAAGATTTTAAAAGAAAAGTTCCAAGAACCAACAAATTTAAATCTTAATAATAAATTACAAAAGATAATTAATCATTTTAATAAAAACAAACAAGATAAAAAAGCAGGACTCTCACTTATAATTACTAAAGCAAAACTTAAGAAAAGAGAAGACTATTCAAAGAAAAAGAAAGCATAAAAAGAGATTACAGCTAAAAGAGGATAACATGATACTTGATGAAATTAAAAATTTCACTAAAAACTTTTTACAAGAAATTGAGGGAGAAAAAATTTATTTGGTAAGCCATTTTGACACAGACGGTATTACCTCTGCAGCAATTTTTATAAAAACTCTAGAAAAATTATCCAAACAATTCTCAGTTAAAATACTTAAGTCTCTAACTAAAGAAGACATAGAAAAATTTCCAGAGGATAAAACAATAGTTCTATTAGATTTAGGTTCAAGTCATTTAAATGAACTTTCAAAATTAAAAAATAAAATTTTTGTAATAGATCATCATGAAATAAAAAACCAGATTCCTTCTTTGAATATAAGAATAATTAATCCTCATTTAATAAATACAACTGAAAGATTATGTGCTGCAGAACTATCCTACCTAGTCTCAAGAGAGATTTCAGAAGAAAATAAAGAGTTAGCATATCTAGCAGTAATTGGAAGAATAGGTGATGTGATGGAGTCAGAAATAGGAAAAACAACCTCATTAATAATTGAAGATTCTAAAGTACATATTAAAGAAGGCCTTTTAATTTATCCATCAACAAGACCTATTGATAAAGCGCTAGAATATAGTTCAAGACCATTTATCCCAGGGGTTACAGGAGACTCAAAAGGAACTTTTGAACTTTTAAAAGAAGCAGGAATTGAAAAAATAGGTAAATCTTACAAATCTCTTATTGATTTAGATAAAAAAGAAATGAAAGATCTAGTAACTGCAGTCATGTTACGCCTATCTGAAAAAGAGAAAAATCAGGATTATATTGGGAATCTATTCTTAATAAAATTCTTCAATAAGATTGAAGATGCAAGAGAAATATCTGCAATAATAAATGCAGGAAGTAGGATGGGCCAACCAACAAACTCTTTAATGTATTGCCTAGGCCATCATAAAGCAAGAGCAAATGCAGAAAAACTTTATGTAAAGTATAGGCAACATATAATCTCAGGATTAAAACAAATTGAACAGCATAAAAAAATACAAGGAAGAGAATATGTGATAATTAATGTGAAAGACAAAATAAAAGACACTTTAATAGGAACTTTAGCAAGTATACTCTCTTTCTCATCAATATACAAAGAAGGAACAGTAATCATTGGAATGGCTTATAATGAGGATAAAATTAAGATTTCAACAAGAATGGCTGGAAGAAATCCAAAGTCTAACAGAAATCTTAAGAAGTTAATGGAATCTATAACAGAAATAATTGGAGGAGAGTCTGGAGGCCATCAGAAAGCAGCAGGATGTATAATTAGAAGAGAAGATGAAGACAAATTCATAGATCTGATTAAGAATAAATTAGATATTGAAATAGTAAAAGTATAAAATAAAATCAAAAAAGAGCAAAATCAATTAAGAACTTCAACAACTCTTGCACTTATTTCTGCTTTTCCGCCTCTTGGCTCAGCTAGAACAGTATCGCAAATTAAACATTTTACCTTTGTAGTTGCTCCTTCAAAGATATTCTGTTCATTTTTACAACTCTGACATCTTACTTTTATAAATCTATTTTTAGCTTTCATAAAAACATAGATGAGACTGGGTTTTTAAACTTTGTGAAAGGGTAAATCTTCGAGCAAGAGGAGAAGATTTAGTAAAGAGATAACAAAGGCTAATAACAAACTTTATAACATCTTAATTTGACTTATATTTATGGAAGAACTAGAAGAAGGACAAATTGTATCATGTACTGTTGGAAACATAGTTGGAACAACAGTTTTTGTAAAAATACAAGACAATGTAGAAGGAACAATAACTACTTCTGAAATTGCCCCAGGAAGAATAAGAAATTTAAGAGATTATGTAGTCCCGGGGAAGAGTATTGTTTGCAAGATTTTGAGTATTAGAAATGGGAGAATACAACTTTCTCTAAGAAGAGTAAAACAAAATGAGAAAAAAGAATTACTAGATAAAATTAAAAAAGAAAAAAATTACAATGCAATTTTAAAAACAGTTTTAGGAAAAGAAAAAGCAGAAGAAATAATTGAAAAAATTGTTCAGGAGCAAAGTCTTTTTGATTTTTTTAAAGATGCAAAAGAACAACAACAAAGTTTAGAGAAATTAATTCCAAAGAAAGACGCTGAAAAAATAATTCAAATTTTAGACTCTAAAAAAGACAAAGCAAAAGAAATAAAGCAAATATTCAATCTTTCAAGCAAAGCAGAGGATGGAATCAAAAGAATCAAAGAAATAATTCAGACTACAACTAAAAATTCAAAAGCTGAAATTTCATATATTGCAGCAGGGAAATACAGAATCTTAATATCTGGAGAAGACTTTAAAGAAATTAAAACAGAACTAAATAGAATAATGGGAGAGATTGAAATTAAAGCTAAAAAACAAGGATGTGAATTTATTCTAGAAAAATAAAGAGTATTTTATTTAATAATAAAGCTTTTAAGTAATATAATAATTTATTTAATATGAAAAATGATTCTATTAATAACAGAGTAATAGAGAACATTTGGATAAAACAAAATAGTCCTCAAAGAGAAGAACAAATAGAAAAAGATTTAGTAACAAATCTTACTTTGCCAAATTATCAATTTGTTAATCCTTTTCATTATTTTGGGGAAACATTAGGATATTCAATTCACAGCGAACTATCTCTTGAGGGTAATGAGAATAAAACAATAATAAAAGTAAAAAGTTATTTTTCAATACCTGAAAATGTTCCTTCTGAAACTGAACTTATAACTCCTAAAGGCATAATCGCTTTCTTAGAAAAAAGAGAATTTAAAAAAGTAGCATAAAAAATATTTTCAAACTAAAGTAGCTTGTTTTTCTATTTTTCCGTCCAATAATGCAACTCCATAAGTCCCATCAAAACCAGGTTTAACTTTTATATTACCATTCCTATTTTTAATAATTAAATCAATCAAACTCTGATTTTTCAGAACCTGAGCTAATTTTTCCTTGCTAACATTAAGTAAAACATTAAATTCATTATCAAATACTTTAATTAAATCATTATAAATTTTCCAGACCGCCTTAGAATTAATCCCTGCCCCTAAATCAAGTCCTATAATTTCATGCAAAGGAAGAATTGTATAATATTTTTTCCTATTTTCTTTTTTTGAATTCTCAAAATCAACATCACTCATCTCTAATTCTTTAACTCTGTATTCAACTCCAATTGTAAGGGGTTTATGACATCTAGGACAGATTCCATTTAACTTCTTAGTTTCCTCAAAATTACAACTAAAATTACACACTAAATGTCCGTCAAAATGATATTTCCCATACTCTGGAGCAGTTTCAATTGTTCCAATAAAAGAATTTTTCCTTATCTGATTAATTATTAAATCATAAACTAATTTTTCTCCTTTTTCTAATTTAAAAATTGTAGCCTCTCTGCCTAAACGAAATGGCCAAAAACTATGAGAATCAGAAAAACTAAGAATACTTATATTTTCTAAATCTTTGATTCTCCAGTTCATAGCAGGGTCTGAAGAAATTCCTGTTTCAATTGCATGAATTCTATCTCTCTTATCTTTAAAAGCATCATCAAGATTATCATAACCTCCTTTACTTCCAAAAACACCAAACCAAGAAGTCCAGATATGGGCAGGGATTACTTCAATTCTCTCGTCAATGTTTTGCATATCAGCAACAAAATCTCTGCAACTTATCTTAAAAATTGGTCTTCCATCATAATCTCTTCTTCCTTTAGTATCTAAATACTGATTAATTTTATCAACAGTTTCAAAACAAGGTGCAAGATAAACTAAATGAACTCTTCTTCCCTTACCATTATCAGTATAAACTAAACTTATCTCAGAACTAAGAATAAATGGGAATTTACCTTGCTCATCATTATACCAAAAAATTCCATTATCTTCTTTTAAATTTTCTTTTAATTCTAAAAGCCATTTTGGATGAGTAAAATCTCCAGTACCTAATAGACTTAGTCCTTTAATCCTTGCCCACTTAACAAGATTAGCTAAAGTTAAATCCTTAGAACAAGCTCTGCTAAACCGTGAATGAATGTGTAAATCCGCAAAAAGTGGTTTAAAACTTTTTGAGGAGGCTAAAAATTTATCACAATTTTTTGAATCTGCAAACACCCAATCACCCTTAACCCCTTTATTGTCCTCTTCCATAAAAATTAAAGAAAAAATCAGTTTTTATATATTGTTATTATCAAAAAATAATCAAATCTCACTGTGAATTACATTTAATCTTGCCCAGTGTTGAGTAGGAGAATAAAATAATCTATCAAACTCTACAACCTCATCATAATCATCAACCCAATCACCATATTTTCCAACACCCTCACTAAAATTCCAAGTAAAAGACAATCCATATTTCTGACGAGCTTTTAAATTTTTAAGATTAGGAAAATCATAACAATATAATGGATTCTCCCCATTATTATCAACTAAACTAAAACAGTCATCTGTAGAAGAATAATAATCATCATAAACCCCGCACTCATCTTCATTTAAACTACAATAAGCAGCATAAGATGTGCTTGCATTAAAATTAACCTCTTGTGCACTAGTCCCTGCGTTTGTGAAAATCTTACCAAAAGGAGGTTCAGTAATATTTGCAAAAACATTTATTTCTTCATCATACACAAAAACTTTACTATAATTAACAGCTTCATTAGTTCTTGTCATCTCTCTAGCAATTACTCCTACAATCTTAGTTCCAGAACTCTTATCATAAACATAACTAGTATTACAATTATTTGTTGTCAAGCAGTTTTCCATCCAACTACTGTTCTCCCCATCTTCAAATATCCATTGCATTTTCAGATCATCATCAATATCCATAGCACTCTGATTAAAATAAATTTTATTTTCAATTCTTGTTTTAGAATTAACTGCAGGAGAAGTTATAATCACTCTTGGCAAAAAATTAGGTGTTGTGCTTGTGTTATTAACATTTAAATTATTTGAATAATTTCCATTAATATTAAAATAAAACTTTGCTTCTGATTCTCCTCCTTTATTAAAATCACTTGAATTAATAACCCACTTAGTAGCAAGATGCCCTTTATAATTAAAAGTTTTGTCTGCAGGAATTATTCTTATATTATCATCAGGCAAAATACCATCATCTTCAAAAATACTAAAATCAAAATTTCCTACTTGTTCTGCTCTTCCATTATAAATTAAAAGAACACTATCCCCAATCTCTGAATGACTAACAGAACTGTCATCTCCAATTTTTTCTCCAGCCAGATTAGCCCAATAAGCAATTCCAGTACCAATACAAGAAGAACCGTCACAAGTTTGTCCTACAGGACATATTCCAGAACTAGTTCCACAAGACTGACCACAAACAAATCCACATTCTGCTCCAACAGCACATTTGTCAGTACAACAACCCCCTTCAGAAGCACTTGCTATTGGTTCATAACAAAAATTACTTCCACATGAACCAGTATCTATCCAAGAATCTTCATAATCACAAGTATTAGACTCACAAGAATAAGTTCGGTATTTTTGTTCAATATTATTTTCATTACACTGAAATTCAGAAATTAATCCAGTAGTTCCACAATCATCTGGAACATTACACGGAACACAATTTCCAGCACCATCACACACACTAGGAGAAACACATGCTTCATCATTTTCTCCTAAAACAATAAAACTTTCTTCACAAACATGCAACTCACTACAAACAGGTTCTTTACAAATATTGTCTGCACATTCATTGGGGTCAGTGCATCCCTGAGTAATTATTATTTTTTTAGTAAAATCAACAAAACCAGGACTAGAATCTGTTATATAAGTTAATCCTTCAGTAGCATCCACATAAGACAACTGACCTAGATTTGCCCAACTATCCTCCATAGGAATAGTTTTAACAGGATATCCTAAACTATCTACTAATTCTATGTCTATATTAATTCCATTACAAAAATAACCATCATCTGAATCATACTCTGCACATCCAGTAACAGCATCAGAACAATCTGCGCATTTAGTTCCAGATACTTCAGGAGCGCACACACTATCAAGATATTCATAATACTCATTAAAATAATGAACACTATCAACATAAACAGGATTATCAGAACAATCTGCACCAGACCAAGTAGTCCAATCTGCAGCAGGTTCTATTCTTGCTGGACTAAATGCATTTCCATAAGAACTAGCATTAAGATAATAGGTTCCAGGAGATAATACTTTAAGAGAAGAATATACTTTAGTGCTTGGGTAGTGTTCAAATACATAATAACAATTTCCATAAGAAGATTTAGTTCCAGCACAACTAGTAGGAACACATCTATAAACCCAATATCCGCCAACATCTATAGCAGGACCCCAACCAGCATGATATACAGAATTACTTCCAGTGTATTTAATAGCGGGAATACTAACACTAAAACTCTGTGCTCCAGTTATAGATAAATTAGGAAGACTTACTCCATTTTCAGCACCATAACTCTGAAATCCAAGTCTCCAATAAATTGGAAGAGCTAAATCAGTAGTATCATATTCAGGGACTCCATCCCCATTAAAATCAAAAGTATAAATAACTGCAAAAACTGAAGACACATTTAAAATTAAAGTACCAAAAAACAATATCCCTACAAATAAAAATTGCTTAATATTCATTTTATAAAATTATTTTTTATATCCTCCGTCAATAGGTTCATATTCTGGAACAGTCCCATCTCTTGCTAAAGATTTTTCAAGTCCATTCAAACAATTAGTTTTAGCATATTCTTGAATTAAATTATTACACAAAGATTTATCTTGTTTTAAAAAAACAAACTCAATATAAGCAGTATTTTTACAGTCTATAATCGCAATAGGATTTTCAGTATCATCACACAATGCACAAGATTGTTTAATTGTTTCATCACTAATTTTTTTGCATAAATCAGAATTTTTATTCCCACCAAAAAAATAAAATCCTAAAACAACAATAACAATTACAATCAAAATTATTCCAGCAATCAAATATTTTTTATTAACCATATCAACTCTTTAATCTTTTGCCTGCATCTTTTTCTAAAAGACGCTTTTAACATAATTATAATAAAAGATTAAGTTATTTAAAGTTTCTGATAAGACATTAACTTTCAATCCAGCTTTTTATTACAGATTTAATTAGATTATCATCAACAAAAATATTTCCAATCTTATCATAAAAAGAATAAGAGTACCAATAAAAATTATCTTCATACTCATCAGCATCATATTTAATGTTTACACTAAAATCATAAAAACTAATCCAATCAAAAATTTCTGAATTCTTAGGAATACATTTTCCTTCAAGACAATTGCAAGTAACTAAATCAAACATGAAAAATCCATAAGAACAATAACCATAAGCAAGAGTATTCTCATCAGAACAATAACTACTAAAATTATAATATTTATTTATAGATTTATCTAAAAAAGATAGATTATTTCCAGTATAAATAGTTGCATTAACCTTGCTAATGCAATTAGTATAAAGATAATCAGTTTCAAAACTAGGAATCCAAGCAAGAGGATTTTCACTAAGGTCAAGATAACTTCCAGTGTTGTTTAATAAAAGAGAATATTTTTCATAATTTATAGTAACATTAAGCAAATCATTCATTGCACTAAGATTTTTTGCTAAGAAAAATAAATATTCTTTATTTGACTGGTCAAGATAATCCAAAGCATCAACATAATATTCTGCCTCTGCATAAAAAGGTTTTGTAAAAGCAAAATCAGAACTCTGCTGTATTTCATAGGGATAAATATCTAAAACAACAAAACAATTTTGATTATTTCCAAAATTAAATTTATTATAAAATTGTGCATAATTAGGCAAATCTACAATATTTTCATTAGTTATAACCTGACATCCTGTATTTTTAAAATAAATAAGAATATCATACATACTTGCATTAGTAGTATAATCTTCATTATAAAGAACAGCACTAATTAACGAAGGCAAAATAATTAATAACCCCAATCCAATTAAACTTAAGATTATTACTTTTTCTTTTTTATAGTTTTTATTTATTCTTATCATTTTTAAAACTCTTTCTTAACTTGAATTGTTATTCTTTGCTCGCATTCTCTTTCTTTTGATGCTCCAATATACTCTCCAGATACACCAAAGTTCCAACCAGATTTATCTGAAAACTCAGCCCCTAAAATAAATTTTAATCTATTATCAAACAAAGCAAGAGGGTCAATACCTCCTTCAAGAGTCATTTTTGTATATTTATCTATTTGTTCTTCATCTTTTAATCCAACCATCATAAAATATTGTTTAATTGATTCAGTAACCTCTTCTTCACTATGAGTTGGAACAGATGTAGTTGGAGGTTGATTTCCTCCTCTTCCTCCACCACTTCCTCTTCCACTAGTGCTCCCTGAACCCTTGATATAAGTAACTCCTTCAATTATTGTTTTTTTAATTGTTTCTAATTCATCCATCCCAAAATAAACTAAAGGAGATAATCCTAGTTGGTCAAGCCCCATTTTTAATCTCCATCCGCGATTATTATAATTTTTTTTAAAATCACAAGTTACTTTAGTCCATGGGCTTGCAGAACTAGAACTAATTATTTTACAACCAGAAGAAAAACATGCAAGACAATTGGTTGTTGTAATAGTTCTTGCAAGGAGATGATCACATTCATCTTTAGCAATATTACCATTAGAAGAATTACTTGGCTGAGTAACAGTATAATCATCATTACTTAAGCCAGGCACAGCCTCTTGTCCTTCTGGAATAGGAGTTCCTGCAGGAACACAACCAAGGTCTCCTCCTGTAACTTTTGGAGCACTTACACACCCGCTAGTTTTATTACAAGAATAAACAAAACACAGGTCTCCTTTGTCACAATTTTTAGTAATATCATTACAAAGTCCTGTCAGAGGATTACAAACACTTTCTTCTATACAAGCATCATCTGGATTAGATACAGAACAAACAACATCTTCTTTATAACATCCTGTTTCAGCATCACAACTATTAACAGTACATAAATCACCATCCTCACAATAATTAGGTTTTCTACAATATCCTCCGCAACAAAAAAGATTATTTCCATCATCAACACAATCTTCATTTATCACACATTCCTTACCTTCAGAAGCAGGTTCTCCGATACTATTACACCCAATACTTCCAGAAATACAACTTCCTCCAATACAAGATTTCATTCCAGAAGAAGAATCACAAAAACAACCTGAAGAAGGATTACAAGTCTCTCCAGAAGCACATGAACCTGAACAAGAAACATCTCTTGATTGTCCGCAATTATCCATTCCTGAAGCATGTCCACAAGTAATTCCCTTAGATGAACAAAATACACTATCAGATTGAGGAGTACAACAAGTATTTGAAGACTGCTTGCAAACTTGTCCAGATGGACAACCCCCACAATTAAGATTTCTAAAATTATTGCATCTATCTACAATAGGATAATATCCACACTTTCCAGAACACAATTCTGCATCAGTTTGAGGAGTACAAGCAGCATCAGAACAAGTAATTGTCAAAGTACCTATTTTTGCACAATTATAAGAACAATCACTTCCACAAATATCATTACTAAAAGTTTTAGTACATGAACGAACCCCTGTTGAACATGTTCCACAACTAATTGGACAACTTCCACCACAATTACTACCATAAGAAGTTGATGAGCCTGTAATTACATCTCCTGAATCACAACTTACAGTAACAGATAAACCCTCACCACTCACTGCATCAGTACTTTTAGAACGAGTATAAGCACTGCAAAGTCCCATTAAAAATATTATAAACAACCCTGCAACAACAAATCCAAGTATTTTTTTATCCCCTTTTTTCATTTTAACTTTTTTCATTTTAATAATAATTTAAATATCTGTAATTGTTCCACTAATTCCTCCTAAGTTAGAAATCTTAGTTGCCCATTTTCCCTTTACTTCTTCAAAACTTCCTGAGATATTATAAGTTAAATAACTTGGAATTATAGGAGCTTTAAATATCCATACAATTGTATCATTAAAATTATAATCTGGTTCAAGACTAAATGAATCTATAACTCCTCCACCGATAATTTCTTCAGCAAGAATAATAGTATCGTTTTCATCAAATAAAGAAGAGTCTATGCTTAGTACAACATTATTCCCAATAATCTGCCTTGTTACATTAACAGGGATTTTTTTACAATCAGGCACCCATGGAAAAATACTTGGAGAATAAATACAATTTCCAATTGAATAACAATTAGTCTTAGTACATCCCATTCCTAAGAATCCGCAATCCTCACAGTTTTGCAATGTTTTTGGATTAGGAATCTGACTACAATTCCATCTACAATTTCCAAAAACAGATGTATCACACTGATTATCTCTAAATTCAGAAACAACTCGAACAGAATTAGATCTAAAATCAGCATAATCCTTACTACCTCCACAAACCTTATTTCCAATAAGTTTATTATTATTTGTTATATTTTCACAGGGTCTTCCTCCAGCCATGCCGGCAGAGATAACAATTCCTGAATTAGGAGGAGCTCCAGCTCCAAGCACCACATTATTTTTAATTAAATTATTTTTACCATGTATAACTATCTCATTAATAGTTAAATTATTTTCAGCGACAATATTATTAGAACCATAAATATTAATTCCATATCTTCTATTATTGCTCACAGTATTCTCAGTTACAATATTATTTGTATTTTTAACATTACAACTCCAATATTGAGTAGGTCTTTCTAAATTTATTCCATCAGTATTATTATAAACAAAATTATTCTGAACAGTAATATTCTCAGAATATTTTGAATAAATTCCATAATACCCCCCATAAACTTTATTATTAACAGCAGTAGAATATTTTGAAGAAGTATCAAACACAATTCCAGAACCTTTATCACTAGGAGTTATATTAATATTACAATTTTTTATTGTAGTATAAGGAAGATTAGAATAAATTGCATTTCCAATTCCTTCTAACCAATGACCATTACAATCAAGAGTTATATTTTCAGCCTTAACATTAATGCAATTAGAAGTAGTATTAAAAACAACATCAGAACTTAGATAATAAGTTTCTCCAGAGTTTGTCAAATTTTTACAACTATCAGGATTATCTACTGTAAAACTAATCTTTGTTTTATTTACATTTCCAGAAAGATCTTTGCAATAAAAATTAGTAGTATAAATGCCTTTAGCAAGATTTTTATGAGCATAATAAAGGTTATTAGTTAGTTTATTTAAACTAAAATTTGTATTTGTATTTGTTAAAGAATACCAACAAGAATCTACTTCATAATTATCTGTTGCAGTTATATTAAACTCAATACCTCCGTAATCACTAAGGTCTTCCTCACAAATTATTAAAAGATAACCTGGTTTAGGATATCCATTAGCACAATCCCCACAATTTGTATTATCATAAGTTATACTACATGAAGAAGAACCAAGAGTGCAAGAGCCACAATTAATTCCATCACCATTTCCACAAAGAGTTCCTTTACCATAAAGAGAAGTATAAGCTGAAATAGTGCTAGAGCCATTGCAACTAAGATTAATAGTTCCTCCTTCGCTTACAGTATTATTTAAAATAAAATCAAGAGGGCCTAAATCTCCGATTAAATAAGAGTTATTCTCAGGAGAATTTATTTTAACTAAAGGCCTAACATTATCACCTAAAACCTCAAATGATACACTTGCGGTTTTTAAATTTCCAGAACTATCATTACAATAAACATCAGCAAAATAAAACCCCTTTGAAATTTTTTTATAAGAATAAAATAAATCTCCATTTCTATTCATAATAAATTTTGTAGCTCCTCCTGTTAAAGTATACCAGCAAGAATCTACTTCCTCATTGTCTGTTGCAATTAGAGTAAAATTAATAATTGCAGAATCAACAAGGTCTTCTTCGCAAGTTATTGAAAGTTCTCCAGGCTTAGGATATCCAGAAGCACAATCTCCTCCACAAACATCATTATCATAAGTTATACTGCATGAAGAAGAACCAATTTCACAGCTTCCACAATTAATTCCATCTCCATTTCCACAAAAAGTGTCTTTACCATAAAGAGAAGTATAAGCTGAAATAGTGCTAGAGCCATTGCAACTAAGATTAATAGTTCCTCCTTCGCTTACAGTATTATTTAAAATAAAATTACTTCTTAAACCGCCAGTAGAATAAGATTGAGATTTAGGTGAGATTAAGTTTATAGAAGGAGCAGTTTCATCACCAACTATTGTTTGATTATAAATCAAAGTTATTTCACTTGCACTCATCCCCCTATTGTATATTTTTACATCATCAATAAAACCAATAAATCCATCATCATTTGATGAATAAGAAGTATGGTCACCAATTGCACTAAGAGTAAGATTAGAAACTAATACTGGACTTGTTTCAATCAAAACCCCATTAAGATAAACTTTTGCGACTCTATTTTCAAAACTGATTATTACATTATTCCAATACCCTATTCGAGCAACAGCATTAGAATTAACAAAATAATCATCTTGAGAATTAGTTTCTCCAATAATATTATAATAATTCATTCCATTTCCTGAAACCAATAAATAATCATACCAAGGATAAGTTCCTCCAACTAAAAATCCTCCAACAGATTTAGAAGAAAAATCTGCAGATGTCTTAAACCACAAAGAGATTGTTGCATTATTTGTATTTACATTAATACCTGAAAAAGTTAAAAAAGAATTTCCATCAAATGAAAAAGATTTTCCAATCTTACCATCAGAAACCTGAACAGGATTTCCAATTTTAGTTGCTGTTCTTGCTCCAATAGAATCTAAAACATTTCCACTTGCATCTAAACTATCCATTGTCCACCAATGAATTAAAGAAAGAGAAGGATTACCAATTACAAGAGGATTCGCTGTTGTATTTAATAAATTAATCACTTCCATATAAGTTGTATAAGCCATCCAACCATCTCCCAAATTAAATCCAATTGTATAAGTTGATTCAGTTATATTGCCTAAATTAAAATTTGTATTAACTAAATCACACCAACCATCTGAATCACAAGAAGTTGAAGAATAAGCCACTGCCTTAGTAGTATTTCCAGCAGAATCTAAACATGCTCCGGTTTGTCTCGTGCTTGAACAAGGAACAACTGCGCCATTCCAAATATAAATAGTTCCACCCATGGAACTCCCTGAAGATGTTTTCTTTGTTACTCTAAAAATAGCATTTACAATAATATTTTCTTCAATAGGGGTATTAAATGTTTTATATGCCCAAAGGTTACCCATACCCGTGTCATCGGTTTTCATATAAAGTCCATCGACATTATACTCCGTATTATTGCTAATAACCCAATTCATACTCGGATTATAAGAAGTATAAATGTCTTCAGCATATCCAATCCAATCATCTGAACAAACTTTTTTATAAGAAACTTCAGGGGTTGTAGCAGTCCAAGACCCACAAGTTATTCCACCAAAAGTTTCTTGTTCACTAATTCCAGAATCTAATTCATAATCAGGCGATTCAGTTTCAGAACTTTCAGAAAGAATCGGAGTTACAGAAATATCTCCTGTAAAATCTTCACAACATTCCCCTAATTCAACTGTAAATGTTCTTGACTCTAACGGCCCAATATCTGTTGGTTTTACAACATAACAACTTCCGATATAGTTAGTTTGAATACTAAATCCGATTTCAATAATATTTCCTTCACTACTATCTCTAGTCACAATAACCGTTGCAGTACAATCTCCATTATTAGTTATCCTTGAAGGACTTAATGAATTCATTAATTGCAGTTTTTCATAAGAAGATTTAACATCTCCTGATTTTTCAGAAACAAGAGGTTTAACAACACTAAATACAATAGCAACAATAACAATCACCATGAGAATAAGAAGAACTCC